>JAJYQJ010000005.1 GCA_021794655.1 Actinomycetes bacterium
ATCGCTCGGGCCTCTCGGCCGTTGATGATGGTTATGTCGATCGTCTTGTTGTCTACCCAGGTCGCAAGCGCCATCGGGTTGATGATGCCTTCATCTATTGCGGTCACGTTGTCGCCGGTGGAGATGTCGCGCTCGGTCGCATATGGAATGTGAAGCGAGAACTGCCGGTTGTCGATGTCCCAGCAGAGCTGGATCTCGCCCCAGAGCTCGTGGGTCACAGGCGCCGCCGTTGCAGGGTCGATCACAGTCGGCAACGACAACACGATACCGGGCCTTCCCCGCCCGAGAGACAGGTTGAGCTTGCCATCTGGTCGTATTCGCCACCCATATCCTTTGGAGAACGACAGTGGCCGGTAGTTCTTCTTTCGCCACGGAGATCTTACTTTCATGCCGTTCTTAGCGTTGGTGCGAGAGGTCTCGATCGCCTCGTGGAGATCGTATCCAATCGCCTCAGTTGTGTGGGCATGAAGTGGGCGCTGGTCAAGCGGTATCGACGTAAGGAAAGCTCGGATGTCGTACTTACCGGGACTGCGCTTCGCTTTCCACTCTGCGTGCACCCAATCGACCGCCTGGTCCCAGAGAAGAGCGGCAGTGTGATGTGCATCGTGGGCTCGTCGGTAGTTCGCTCCTGAGAGAGTGATAGGGACAGTCGCTGTGCGCACGACCTCGCTGCTCGTTAGTGTCCCGGCTGGTACTACGACCATATGTTCGATACTACACCACGGGTGTATCAATTCGTGCAACGGTGCTCACTCACTCATTTCGCCGTCGGCCCTGACCCCTCCCTCGCAGAAGGGGGTTGCGGCCGCGGCCGCTCAACAACCGCCTCCGCGGTCTCGATGCCGTTGGAGGACCCAAACGTAACCAGTGCACCTGTTCCTGGCCGCCGACTTGCGGGATAGGACCTCTGACCTCACCCCGCTACGCATCCATGACCTGCGTCACACGGCCGTGGGACTCTGGATTGCCGCGAGCGCCAACACCCTGGAGATTACCGGGCGGGCCGGGCACAGCTCCTCGGCGTTCGTGTTGCACCGCTACGGGCGCCTTCTCGACCCGGCGAGGAGCGAGACCACCGACCGGCTGGAGGAGATGGCGAGGGGAGCAGTGGGGTAGATCGGGGTGCAACTTGCCAGTACGCCTACAAGAGCGAGTGCGCGAATGGCGGAGAGATATATGTTCTACGATAGGCACAACCAAGATCCGTTGTGTCCGTAATGGGGAAACAAGCGATGAGCATCACAGCCATTAGGCAACACTGATGAATCCTCACGTCGACGACTTCGAGGTCGAGAGCGGACTCTGTCCAACATGTGAGAACCTTGCAAAAGAACGCTTCCATGCAGATTGTATACAACTTGAGGCCTGCACCGAATGCGAGGAGAAGTTCTCAACAATCCGAATTGAGCACCGGTATGTGAGCTGAACTGCGAGACTCGTGGCTCTACATCTTGTGGACAACGTAGCCACATCCAAACCCTTGGGCCCAGCTGACCTACGGCCTAAAGTGATCACGGGCACCGCTCCAGGCGCAATCTGCAGCGGGTGTGCAGCTTCACACTTGGACAACTGGCGCTCAACCAGGAGGCGCTGTTCACGTTGTGCTGTGAAGGAGCGGAAGACCTCCCTGAGTTCAGGTGCAAGGTCCGGTGCGCTACGGGTGGCGATGACTGATTGTTGCTGTCGTTGCTTCTGCCGACACCGCGGCGAGGGCGGTAAGGCCAGCAGGAGCCTCCGAGCACAACTTGTTGGAATGAACAGCCCCTTAGCCCACAACCTCTGACCGGAGCTTTTGTGGTGGGGCTAGGTGGACTTGAACCACCGACCTCAGCATTATCAGTGCTGCGCTCTAACCAGCTGAGCTATAGCCCCATCGAAGACATCCAGAGACACGCGAGGTTACACCGCGGCCGTCGTCCAGTTCATATCTAGAGATTCAACTACCACCGACTACTTGACCTGGCCACAGTCGTATTCCAATCGACTGGCTCGCCGTCGCAAGTAACGTACCGTCCTCCGACCACAAGAACGCCAGCCCCTGCGCGTACCCGCCCATCAGCGCGTGGATCCTGATGTCGCACAGTACCCACTCGGTCCGCGCGAGTTGGACTACCCTCAGCGTGTTGTCGAGACTCCTCCCCATCGTCCTGTACCCCGTCGGCTGGGAGACCCCTCCGGATACGTAGTCCCCAAATATCGCAAGCGTCGCCGCAGAGGGTTCTAGATGCCCTGGAACCCTCGCCCAAAGTGCAGAGTTCCCATCGCCGGGACTCCCGTCGAGGTCGTCGAAGAACTGGCGGCCCTTCGCCACCCTCACGTCAATCGAGTCGAGGATCGTGTTCGCGAACATCGCAGGCACGCCTCGTTTCGGGCATTGAAGTGGACTCGGCACATCCGGAGGAGAAACCCACACTCCGCTCACCTCTAGTTCGTCAACCCCGAGCGCCGCGTTCACCGTCAGTATCTCTCGCTCACCGACCGTTCCAACCGCCCGAGCTTGCGTCACGTGGCCGCCGACGACCGCCAACACGACTTCAAGATCGAACGTGCTCCCCGTCGGCGCGTACGAGAGGTACTGCGCCGTCGCCCAAACCGTCGGCCTGCCCGCCGCCTCTTCGAGCGCGACGAGCGCCGCGCCGAGTCCGCAACCCCCGAAGAGGAAGCTCCCCGGCGTCGAGATCTCCGGACGGACCTCCAGCCTCCAATGAAGTTCGTCGCCGACGGGATCGAGCCCCAAGAACTCTCTCGCGTCCGTCATCTGAACTCGCCCGAGAGGCGCCGGGTATCTATCGATAGAAAACTCACCCGCTCAGGTTACCGCGGCCGACCGGTACTCCCGTCAGCCCAGAGGTGCGTTCACCTTCGACGCGACGAGCGCCGCGAGCGCTTGGGCACCCGGCCCATCTATCGGCAGATGGGTCCCATCCGAGTACAGCCAACCAGGATTCGCGTCCGCCAACGACGCCCAGTCCGCGATCACCGCGTTCGGGAACCGCCCGACGTTAGACTCGATCACTCCGTTCACCTCGTTCTGCCACGGCTGTCCCACGTGGACCGTGACGAACACGACCCGAGACGCCCCCGAGAGTATCGACATCATCGTGTTGAAGTCCGCCGTCGTTATCGGGCCGTTCGTCCCGAGGCCGACGACTACTATCGCTCCCAGCTGGTCCTCGGCTTTGAGCTGGGCAAGTATCGCCTCCCCCGCCGACCACTGCCTGCTAACCGCCGCGTACACCTGGATTCCTGGAACATCTTGCTCTAACGGGGTCTCGTAGTCGATCATCACCGAGTCCCCGACCGCCGTCACCCTCCCCGCCACAAACCCCGGCCCCGGTGGCGGGAGCGTCGACGGAGGCGGTGCCGTCGTCGACGTCGTCGTCGTCGGATGCGGTCTAACGCTACCCTTAGCGACGCCGTGTCCGCCGTGACGAGTCGACCTAGATGCGTGGTGGTGGCTCGGCAGGCCAGATCGGGCCGACCGGTTACCAAGAAGCGAGCTGCACCCCGCGAGCAGCGTCGCCATCACAACCAACGACAACGCGGCAACCAACATCGAGCTCGCGCCACAGACGCTAAAGCCCGTTCGTCCCACGCCCTCGCGTCTCGGTCCTCTCCGCATCGTTCTCATCCCCGCAGTCTAAGTTCCATCCCTCTCACAGTTGGCGTCGCGAACTCACCTCACAGCCGTCGAAAGAGGATACGACCGACTTCTCCTACTGCCAACCTCCGGGGTTCCAGCCTTGTGAGAACATAGTAGGTGAACTGGGGTTACTTATGAACCCGAAGTGGGTCCCTTCAACCTCATACCAGTACGGAGACGGGGTGACAACCATTGCCGTCGGACTCTGAACGTTTGCGCTAGTCAACGTCGTGAGTGCGTTCGTCGCTGTGTCCAACACATCTAACTGGCCACAAAAGTAGCTCTCCGCCAAGAACAGGTAGTTGTTGTCCGGAGACACCTGCATCGGCTGGGGGTCGTTCGTACCGCAGTTGCCGGCTGTGTACGCGGTCGAGATCGCGTAGGTCGACGTGTTGACTACGAATACATCGTTATAGTTCCACTCCGCAACGTACAGCAGGCAGCCGTTCGGGCTGATCGCTACGTCGATCGGCGCCGTCGATCCCCCAGTCGGGATCGTCGCAACGACAGAGTCAGGCGACGTCGCCGCAAGTGCCGTCGCAACGACTTGGACCTGGGATACCCCGAACTCTGCGACGAAGAGCCTCGCGCCGTGCGCGGAGAGCGCCTCGACGTTCGGGTCACCCGTACCGGTAAGAGCCGTGTCGTTTAGGGCGCCCGCCGTCAACACAACGTGTGCGGTGACGAGATTCGACGCAACCGTTATGTCGTCAATAAAGCTGTGTCGGCGGTCCGCGACGTAGACGTGGGAGGAGTCCGGTGTAACCGCGAGTGCAATCGGGCGAGGACCTGCGCCGGGTAACGCAATCGACGTCGCTCCTCCACCTGCGGTCGCAATAGCAGACACCGTCCCGGAGTAGAAGTTCGCAACGTAGACATAAGCGCCGTTCGGGGTCACCACCTCGGCCGTCGGGTCCGCCTGATGCTCGACTGCTACCGGCGTACCGAGAGCACTCGCCGCCCCATCTATCGTAACGGGATAGACATCGCCGTTCGTCCGCGGGCCACGGTCGGAGACGACGTAGGCTGTGTAGAAGCCAGAAGAAGACAGCACCGGATCGATCGCGACCGCCGTCGGACGTGTAACTGCGAGCGTCGCGACGACCGTCCAGCTACCCCCCGATTGGTTAAGAACTTGTACTTGATTCGACACCGACTCCGCTAGCACCAGGGTCGAGCCGTCAGGCGTCACTTGAGCAGCGTTCGGCTCGTCGCCCAGCGTCCCAATCGCCGTAGGCGTTCCAATCGTGAACGGGAGTGACTCTGGAACCGGGCTCACCGTGTTCGAACCGGTTGCCCCCGACGTCGGGCTGTTCCCTTCAACACCGAACGCAGTCGGCGCCGGCGCGCCACTCGGTGCAGTGTCGATCCCGCTCGTCGGCGGCGGCAGACCGCCTCCTCCACTCGTCGTGAACGCCGAAGAGTACGGCCCGCTAGAGGACACTCCGGAGCGCAACGCCGTATAGCCGTTCACCAGGTACGCCCCAGACGCACTAAAGAGCCCCGACTGCGAGTCGGTCCAAGATAGGCTCGTGTTCGTCTGCTGGGACGTCCCAGAACACCCGCCGTTTGAGACCATGAGTCCCGACGGTGCGAGCATCGTCGCAGTGTTCACCTGTTCGGGACCTCCTGACGCTCCGTTCACGAACTGCGCGAGCACCCCCGTGCCAAGGGCCGGAAGGAGCACAACGAGCGCTACTAAGACTACGACGCGCGCGACCTTCACGCGCCCCTCCAGATCCGCTCAATCGCGAGAGCCACCACAGCTCCGACGACAACTATCAACAACACGACGCGTACCGTAAAGCTCTTCGCCCAGATCGTGACGTACCCGAGCTTTGGGATAACCCCCGCCACCCTCCACGACGTCTTGCCAAATACTCTCACGATTCCCCAGGGGTCAGCCACGTTGTTCGCGTCGCCCTTCGTCTTGATGAACGTCTCCCCCTTTGCGCGTCTCACCATTATCACCCTGTGGGTGACCGTGAAGCTCCGCTTCGGCGGATGAATCGCTACGATCTGGCCGACTCTGATCTGGCTCACCGGCTCAGGTCTCAGCACCTCTACATCGCCCGGTTGGATCCCCGGGCGCATCGATCCTGACAACACCGTCTCGAACCGCCACGCCCCCAGCAGCGTTCCTCCGACTACAACACTTGCCGCTACAAACGCTACGACCAGTAGAACATCCAGAGTCCACGTGAGCCACCGCCGACGTGGCGAGCGCGACCGCGACTCGACCTCTGCGCCGCTCACACGATCAGAGGCGCCACCGTCCTTCGTCTCACCCGGCTCGCTCGGCTCGCTCGGCTCGCTCGGGGAATCAGCTGGGAACTCGTCGAGTTCTGTAGATACAGCAGGGGGGATCATCACGCCGTGGAGTAAAGGAAGGGTGGAGGGCAACCATCCCCTCCACCCTTCCAATCAAGCTCCCCCGGCCAGCCGTGTTACTGGCTGGTTCCGGCCCGCTGCGTTGCGGTGAAGTTGTACGTGATGCTGAGCGAG
>JAJYQJ010000051.1 GCA_021794655.1 Actinomycetes bacterium
CTTCCACCAGACACAGGTCAACTTGTGCCTTCCTTTCTTATCGAAGCACTCTGGTGAGCCAGCTCTGTGCTGGCGCTCTAGTTGACGCTGTAGCCGTCGTAGCTCTGCTTGGATGTCTTTGATCCCCTCAGCGAGCACTCGGTGCCCTGTGGCTTCGGGGATCGGGTTACCGTCTGCGTCTGCTGCAACAACGGAGACAACCGACGGTCCTACGTCGCAACTGATCGTCGAAGTACCTGTCTTATGACGGACAGGCGGACGCCCGTCTACTACGAACTGTGCACGAAGAGTAGGTCTACCCCGCACGATGGTGTACACGATTCGAGTCTGGATCAGTCCCTGAGCAGCGATTAAGGACTCCAATCTGGCTCGCTCGGCTGCGACCTCCCTGTTGTGCCTGCTGGTTGGGTGGCAAGGCAACGCTTCGACAGGAATGACTGTCTTGGACCAACGCACAGCCACCAGGTGTCCGTTTTTGAGAATTGGCTGGATGTCTCCGAATTTGTCCGAGCACTCCAGGGAGCGCAGTCCCCTGGAGGCGTTCTTGAACCGGGGCTTTCCTCCTTTACCGAGGTTCCAGCGGTTCACTGCATCAAAGGCCCGTGTAGCAAGACGCTGGATTTCTTGAGCACCGACGCGATCTCTGACCCATGCCTTGCGCAAGCTGGAGCCGTAGCTTCTCATGGCGTCTGCACTGAAGCCGTGGGCACCAGCTACATTGTTGAACGCCTTGTTCTTGGCGGTTGATCTCTTCGACTTGGGTGGCCCCTTAGGGAGTGCCTTAGCTGCGTTGAACGCTGGGTCTGCTCGCATGGCTTTGCAGCGAGCAAGTGACTCTCCAAGACAGGCGTTGTAGGCCCGTCTTCCTGCATCGAGCCTCTTGTCTACCGTGTCCAAGTGAGCCAGTGTTGGGCGCAACGCCTGGTTGATGACGTGAGTAGGCGTGTTTCTCTCACGCTTGCGGGGATGCCGCTTACGCTTGGTTGCTTGGGTTGTACGAGGCTTGCTCACTGCCTGCATGGTACATTCTGGGTGTATCAACGCTTTGGACACGAGACCCCAATATCCGCAGAGGCCGGTCGCAGGTATCGAACCTTCATGTCCACTTGGTCTTCGTGACCAAGTACCGACGTGGCGCCCTGACGCAGCCAATCTTGGCCCGCTGTCGTCAGATCATGTCCGAGACTTGCGAAGACTCTGGCGCAACGCTCACCGAATTCAACGGCGAGGAGGACCACGTGCATCTACTTGTCCAGTATCCACCGACTGTGCAGATATCGATCCTCGTGAACAGCCTGAAGGGTGTGTCAGCCCGCATCCTGCGCAAAGAGTTTCCCCGCCACATTTCACAGTTTCTGTGGGGAGGACACTTCTGGTCACCGTCGTACTTCGCTGGGTCCTGTGGCGGTGCTCCTTTGTCAGTCATTTCCGAGTACATCGCTCAACAGAAGATCCCAGAGTGAGTGAGCGCAACGCATCACCCCCAGCCGCCATCCCAGCCCGACGTTCGCTATCTCGGCCCTGAAGGGCCGAGTTTGCGCTCACAAACAAAAGGGATCAAGACCGAGTAGCATCAGCGATCTCCGACCTGGTGACTTACATGAACCGCGACGACGCTGAGGCGCTCGTTCAGGCTGCCATAACCCACGCACGGTTCGAGACCATCCACCCGTTCTCTGACGGCAATGGCAGTGGGCCGAGCCTTAGTCCACTCGATCCTACGTGGCAAGGAACTCACCCGTAACGTGACGGTCCCGGTCTCGGCTGGGTTACTTGCCGACATCGGCTGCTACTTCGCCGCCCTTATCGACTACCGCCGAGGGCGACCCGAACCCATCATCCTTTTGACGGCCGAAGTATCCTTCGCTGCTGTCGACAACGGACACCCTCTCGTGGTCGACCTACGCGCTGCTCGACGGAAGTGGGACTCGTTGATGCCGGTGTGCTCGCGAAGGTCTCCGGGAACCAGAGAAACCGCAAGTAAGCAGCGAAAGACGTTCTGGATGCCCTGGATGGTTTCGCCCTTCGGGCCGGGCGACGCAACCCGTGGTTGAACTCCCTCCGCCTCGAGCGGGGTGATTATACACACGACGGGCGTCGGGGCGACGGCCCCTTATGGTAGAGCGACCGCGATGGTCGCCACGGGTCTCCCTGTGCTGCGCATCCTCGACTCTCTTTTCGCATATACGACATACTTACCGCTCGGACGCTATCGGGTGTTCCCACCCTTGTCTCACCAAACTCTCGCCGCGAAGCGAGCGCTCTAACGGATCGTCTGTGCACTCCCCGATGTGAATAGGTGTTCGAAGATCTGCGTCGGCGAACACCTCGACCAACGCCTCTGGGTCCGAGGTCGCAACGACGAGTTCGTAGTCCTCTCCCCCACCTAACGCCTCCACCTCACTCGCCCCCTCCCTCACCGGTACATCAAAGAGTCGGACCCCGACCGAAGACGCCTCCGCCAACCGAAAGAGGTCGATCGAAAGCCCATCTGAGACGTCGATCATCGCACTCACCCCAGTGCTGCGCACGAGAGCCCTCGGACCTTGCGAGCCGACACGGGCCGCCCAACCTTCCTCCAAGCGCGCGACCGGCCGACGGTAGAGGTCCGCGAGCGTGCTCTCTGGGGCAGCGAGCGCGCGACCGCTGCGAGGCGGATTCGACGCGGCGGCCCTAAGCACCCTCAGCCCCGCCGCAGATCCGCCGAGAGGTCCCGTTACGAAAAGCTGGTCACCTGGTCGCGCTCCGGATCGAGTTACCGCTCGGATCTGGCCCGGACCGCCCTCTCCCCCCAGATCGCCGTCGGACCCCAGATCGCCGTCGTGCCTCGGATCGGCGTCGTGCCCAAGGGCAGCGAGCGTCCCGACGACACAGATCGACGCGAAGAGACGAGGAGCGACCGTCAAGTCACCTCCGACGACCCGGCAGTTAAAGCGTTCGCAAGCCTCAGCGATCCCCGTGAAGAGCTCTTCTAAGTCCTCGGAGCCCATCTCGGGTGGGAACCCGACGGTCGAGAGCGCCCACAGAGGGCGACCTCCCATTGCGCCGATATCACTCACCGCTGCAGTTAGAGCCTTCCACCCCAGGTCAGACAAGGTGACCAAGTCTAAGTCGACGTGGACGCCGTCCACGACCGCGTCGGTCGTCAACACCAACCCACCGCCCGGCGCACTAACGACCGCCGCGTCGTCGCCGAGCCATATCTGACCTTCCGGAGCGGCCCCATTGCGAGTTTCGAGAGTTTTTCGGATACGATTGATCGAAGCATCCTCGCCGGCAGCCTGCCCACCTCCGGGAGCTATGGGTATTTTGGGGGAAGCCATAGCTCATGCCTAGCACCGGGCCGGCGCTTCGCGCCGCCACAGACGCTACGAGCGAGCGCTTCGCGCCCGAAAAGGAGAAGAGCACAGTGCCACCGACAACGAATTCGAAGCTCGTCGACTGGGTGAACGAGGTGGCCGCTCTAACCAACCCCGACGCCGTCGAGTGGTGCGACGGATCGCCGGAGGAGTACGACAGGCTCTGCCAGCTCCTCGTCGACAACGGGACGTTTACGAAGCTCTCAGAGGCGAAGCGTCCAAACAGCTACCTCGCGCTTTCCGATCCCGGAGACGTCGCAAGAGTCGAAGACGCCACGTTTATCTGCTCCGAACACGAACAAGACGCTGGTCCTACAAACAACTGGAGGGACCCCGCTCAGATGAGGTCGGAGCTGACCGGCCTCTTCAAAGGCTCCATGAAAGGCAGGACACTCTACGTCGTCCCGTTCTCGATGGGGCCACTCGGCTCGCAGATCTCTCACATCGGCGTCGAGCTCACCGACTCACCCTACGTCGCCGTCTCGATGCGAATCATGACGAGGATGGGGGCCGCCGTCCTCGAAGCGCTCGGCGACGACGCTTTCTTCGTCCCCTGCCTCCACTCCGTCGGCGCTCCCCTCATGGAAGGGGAATCAGACGTTCCATGGCCGTGTAACTCAGACAACAAGTACATCGTCCACTTCCCCGAGACTCGAGAGATCTGGTCGTATGGATCCGGTTACGGCGGAAACGCTCTCTTGGGAAAGAAGTGCTTCGCCCTCAGGATCGCGTCGGTGATGGCGAGGGACGACGGTTGGCTCGCAGAGCACATGTTGATCTTGAAGCTCACATCCCCCAACGGTGAGGTCCGCTACGTGACCGGAGCGTTCCCGTCGGCGTGTGGGAAAACAAACCTCGCGATGTTGATCCCGACGATACAGGACTGGAAGGTTGAGACCGTCGGAGACGACATCTGCTGGATGAAGTTCGGTGACGACGGACGGCTTTACGCGATCAACCCAGAGGCCGGATTCTTCGGTGTCGCGCCGGGTACGAACACCAAGACCAACCCGAACGCGATGCTCTCGGTCGCACGCAACACGATATTTACGAACACGGCTACGACCGACGACGGAGACGTCTGGTGGGAAGGAATGTCGGACCCACCACCTGAGCACCTGACCGACTGGCGCGGTCGAGAGTGGACACCAAGTTCGGAGACGACCGCCGCTCATCCAAACGCCCGCTTCACCGCGCCCGCAGCTCAGGCGCCGTCGATCGCGCCAGAGTGGGAGGACCCGCGGGGAGTGCCGATTTCAGCAATTCTCTTCGGTGGACGCAGGGCTTCCGTCGTCCCACTCGTCTTCGAGTCCTTCGACTGGGCACACGGGGTTTTTCTCGGTTCGATCATGGCGTCGGAAACTACCGCCGCCGCCACCGGCGAGGTCGGTAAGCTGCGACGCGACCCGTTCGCGATGTTGCCGTTCTGCGGGTACAACATGGCGGACTACTTCGCCCACTGGCTCAACGTCGGCGCGGCCGGCGACCCCGAGAAGCTCCCGAAGATCTTCTACGTCAACTGGTTCAGGAAAGGCGACGGCGGGCGCTGGCTCTGGCCGGGTTACGGCGAGAACTCCCGCGTCTTGGAGTGGGTCTTCGAGCGGTCGTCGGGGCGCGGCGAGGCCGACGAGACGCCGATCGGGTGGGTGCCCGCTCCCGGTGCGATAGAGATCGAAGGAACCGACGTCTCCAAGGAGGACATGGAGAGTCTCTTGGCCGTCGACCCCGAAGAGTGGCGTCGGGAGATCCCGCTGATAAAAGAGCACTTCTCCCAGTTCGAGGACCGACTTCCTCCCGAGTTGAATCGAGCCCTCGAAGACCTTAAAAGACGACTCGGCTAACGACGCATTCGCCTCGTTCGCCGCGGAGCGTTAAACGCCATCGCTCAACGCTCCGGCGGAAGACGGCTCGAGCGCGGAACAGCCCTGTCGCGAAGAGCGCGACGGCTCGCGACGTAGAACAACCCACCGACCCCCGCGACCAACGCAATGACGATATCGCCGTCGGGGAACGGAAACGTTACGACGACCGGGATCAGTGCCCCACAGACCCACACGAGTTGCTCGCGAGTTGCGAACTTCGCAAACGCGCGCCCCTGCGAGACACTCGGCACGTATCGCTGCGTCATCGCGTCGAACGACGGTTGGGCGACCGCGCCGGCCGTTCCGACGCAGAACGCGAGCATCATCTGCGCGCCGAGGTTTCCCCAAAACGCCGCTCCAGTCGCGCCGACCGCGATAAACCATATCGCCATCAGGATCATCTGCTGCTCTTTCAAGAACTTCCGTAACCGCGCCACCGACACAAGACCTATCAACGACCCGACTCCACTTAGGCCGAGAGCGAACCCATACCAAAGGAGCGACGCATGCTCGCGACGGAGTCCGAACGCGAGTAAAAATACCAAGAACCCCGCAAGGCCTCTGATCAACGATATCGTCGTCAGCCCAAGTATCACTTCTGGGTGCGCGATCGGTACGAGTCGCCGTAGATTCGTATTCACCGCGTCGCCCGCTCCACCAGCGACGGCGGGGTCGCCCGCTCCACCTGGGCCACCTACAACCCCGCGTCGATCAACACCGCGTCCACTTTGAGCCGGCGACGGGGTCGGTCCACCTCGGGTCGGTCCACCTCGGGTCGGTCCACCTCGGGTCGGTCCACTTCGGGCCGGTCCACCTCGGGTCGGTCCACCTCGGGTCGGTCCACCTCGGGTCGGTCCAGAGCGCCTCAGACGACGTCTCGTCGGCAAC
>JAJYQJ010000034.1 GCA_021794655.1 Actinomycetes bacterium
CGGCGGGCCTTGACGAGTGGTAGTAAGACCACAATGCCCACCGGAAGCGAAGGGAACCAGGTGACCGAAGACCGTTCGCAGTCACCGCCTGGTCAGGACTCACTCCTGATCAGTGTTTAGGAACGGTCTTCAACTGTTGTCACAGCCCAAAGGTAGGTTCTTGAGATGACTCAGGTCCGGATGCAGATCCATGGGGAGCGCGGCTCGATCACCGTGGACACGTTGATCACGGCGCTGCAAGCCACGCTAGCTGTGTTGAAAGAGGTCGACCGCACGTCTCGTCAGGGAGAAGGCGCTCGTGGGCGCTGGCGAGTGGAGGAAGTGTGGAACGGGAGCGTTGGGGTCGCGCTCGTGCCCTCGGCGGACATCCCTGAGGAGGTTCCCGAAAGGCTGGTCGCCGGCCTTAGCGTTCTTAGAGAGCGGCCGGAGCTACCGCCGTGGTTCTCGGAGTCGGCCATAGAAACTGTGCAAAAGATGGGCAAGATCCTCCGTCAACCCGGTGTCTCGGGAATTGGTCTGACGGCAGTCTCTCCAAGCGGCACAGAGACCGAGGCCCAACTTACGCCCGAGATCATCGGACACGCCGCCGAGGCGTTCCAGGGCTCCGACGAGGCATTAGGATCGGTAACAGGCATCCTCGACGTAGTGAACCTGCGCCGCGGTCAACACACGGTGAGCCTCTACGACGCCGACGAGCGCCATGCGGTACGCTGCACGTTCCCCGTGGACCTCCTCGAGACTGTTCGTGAGTGTCTAGGGTCAAGAGTGCGCGCCACGGGCACCGTTACGCGTAACCGGGTGGGTCAGGTCGCGTCAGTAAAGGTGGAGTCCCTTGACCGCATCGAGGAAGAGGGTCTCGTACCGAGCGTCGCGGAGCTGACGGGCATCGCCCCGTGGTACACCGGCGAGCGCACTTCCGTCGAGCACCAACGCTGGACCCGCGGTGCCTGAACCATCTCGGTTATACCTCGACTCCAACGTCTACCTGGCATGGCTTCGAGGCGAGGGCGGAAGGGTCGATACGGCCCGCGACCTGCTCACGGCGGGAGAGGAGCACCGTCTGACGATCGTGGCGAGCACGCTCGTCTACGCCGAAGTCTGCGGGCACGGGGAGGTTCGCTCGGCAGGCGCAGAAGGCGTCGATGCCAAGATCCGGACCTTCTTCGAGCGTGGCTTTCTGCGGTGGGTCGAGGTGGACCTTACAACCGCCCGGCACGCGCGAGAGCTCTCGCGCCGATACGGACTCCGCGGAGCAGACGCGATCCACCTGTCGTCGGCGATCAGGGGTAAGGCAGCGCATTTTATGACCTGGGATACCAAGGACTTCTCAATTGGGCAGATCATCGAAGGCGTCACCGTGCAAGAACCAGAAGCGTATGGCCAGCAGACCTTGCCCGTCGCGTAGGGGGACGACAAGCATGATCGTCGCGTTCAAACGAGCACTCGTCTGGGTTCGGGCAGAGTTTTCGCGGCCGGGATCGACCGAGGGCGCGACAGCATGAGCGCTGCCTGGGCCGTTGTGGCAGCAGCCCTGGGGTCGGCAACGCTCACCATTGCCGGTACCTTCTGGCTAGAACAGTGGCGGCTCGGGCAGGCCGGTAAAGCGGCTCGCGACGACCGCCTCCGAGAAGCCTGCGTTCAAATGGGAGCGCACGCACTCCAGTTCGCGCTGCGTGCCCAGGCCCTCTACTTAACCGCCGTCTTCCGATCGGGCATTGGTGAAGGGTTGGACATAGTCCTTTACCATCGGAGACCGATCGACCCGATGGAGCTCGCTGACTGGTTGGCCGTTGACTTCAGGCCGATGCTCGAAGCGCAAAGTCTCATAGAGGTCACGGCCGGAGAAGAGCTTGTCCGGGCCGCCGCCGATCTGATCCTTGCCGCCACTACGGTCCTGGAGAGGTCCTCGAACGCAACCTCAACCTCTGCGGGGCCTGGCGCGTCGCTACGGCATCGAATAGCCAACGGGTTTCAGACGCTCGTTCCCCTGCGTCGCGATCCAGAAGTCGAGGGGGCGATTCAAGAGGCGGTTCGTGAACTCGGACGGGAGCTTCATGAATTTGCGCGCGTGACGCGCGAGCGCCTAGGCGTCAACCATCCGGACGCAGTCATTCGAGCGTTCCCGGAGCTGTTTGCGGAACGACTGCTGACTCCACCTAACCTTGAGTGACGGGGGCCCCGTCGCTCAAGGTGGTGAAGAGGTAAACAAGGGTCTCCTGCCAGGCTCCTGGCTCTCCACCACTACGCAAGTATGAACAAGACCGTGGTCCATCGCTGCGAACGCTAGCAGCGATCCTGCGGGCGACAGATCCGTCCTCGTTGGAGACTCTGCTCCGTGCCGTCACTGCTCACGTCTAGGAAGACGGGAAGGCGGTGAGTGCCTTTTGTCGAGACGCCTCTTGTTCTGTGCGCGTGCCGCATGACAGGCCTTGTTCGTCTCGGTGAGGACTGGTGTCTGACGCGTCGCCTGGAGGCAAACGCCCGTCGCCTCGCTAAGCGGCTCGAGGCTCTCGGATACACCGTCGAAATCAATCCGGGCGAAGCAGCCTGACGACAACCTAAGTCGGGACAACGTCTCGAGCCGGACTCTGCCCCGAACCCCGACCTCGCGCGTCCGTGTTTCAATGCTTTCAGGTCGGATCCGAAGTAGTCGGCCGAGAAGACGATCTCCCGTTCGAACCTCCCTGAGTTGCGAAAACGAATCGACACACTTCGTCCGGGCCGACGCACCGGCGCTCAGACCAAGATCACCTCGACTCCAGGGATGGACCCAAAGTCGTTGTCCTGCGTAACGACCGGGATCTGCTCAACCACCGCCGTCGCAGCCACGAGCGCGTCCAGGACCGGGACCCGGCGGCCGTCGGCACGCAACGCTGCAACGATACGGGCGAACTCGCGCGCCACCTCGGCATCGACTGGCAACGGATCCCACGTTGACTCGACGGCCGATAGCGTCCCCACTCGTCCCGGCCGATCATCGTCGCTCGCCGTGAGGACGCCGACGGTCAACTCGGCCAGCGTCACCACGGAGACCTCGGTCTCGGTCACCCGATCCATCTCGCCAAGAGGTCGCCCCGACTCCTTCGCGACGAAGAACGAGGTGTCGAGTAGCGCCCTCACAGGTCGTCGGTCGTCTCGGACATCAAGCCCCGTACGTCCCTCAGAAGACCACTGTCGGCTGCGTAGCGGGACGCGACGGCGCGCGCCTCGGCCGCCGACACGGTTCGCCGCCGGCGAAGCGGCACAATCTCAGCCACGGGGCGTCGGTCAACCGTGACGGTCAACCGTTCACCGCCTTCGACCCGACGGAGCACCTCGCTAACCGTGTTCCGCAAGTCGCGGACCGATATGGAACCATCCATCACCCTATTGTAGCACATGTAGCCACATATGGCCGGGTGGTGAGGACGATGTTCCGTGCTGCTCAAATCCGCAAGTTAGCCAGCTGAAGCCTAACTTGCGAAAATCCGCAATTAATTAGACGCCTATACGTGATAGTTCGCGATTCTGAGCAAGTCTGGTACTGAGGACGAACAGCCATATCGCCTCTACACCGCCGCGCCGGTCGGCCGGGCGATTCGCCAGTGCCGACTTCACGCCGGCCTCACCCAAGCCCAACTCGCCGACCAGGTCGGGATCACCGTCTCTTACCTCTCCCGCCTGGAAAACGGCCACGAAACCGAGTAGCTCCGCCGCGTCGTCGCCATTCTCAAACAGCTCCGCGTCCGTATGACGCTGCAACGAGCGGAGTGGCAACGTGCCGCCGACGAGACGCCTGGCGTCCCACCCGAGATTCTAGACGTCATCACAGCCCAGCTCGCGCGCCTCCAAAGCAGCTAGCGGCTCTCGCCTGAGCGTTCCCTCCACCACACAGCAAGTCGTTCGGCCGCCTCGGCTCGGGAAAGCGGTCCCTCTTCAATTCGAACGTCCAGTAAGTACGCGAGTGCCTTTCCAACCAGCGGGCCCGGCGGTATCCCCAAGAGCTCCATGACTTCGACGCCGTCGAGATCGGGACGGATCGAATCTATCTCCTCACGTTCTCTCAGCTCTTCGATCCGCGTCTCCAACTCGTCCATCCGTTTCGCCAACGCTCTCGCCTTTGCCGCGTTTCGGGTCGTACAGTCACAGCGCGTCAACTCGTTCAACGCTTCCAGTAGCGGTCCCGCGTCGCGGACGTACCTGCGCACCGCCTTGTCCGTCCATCCCATCTTGTACGTGTGGAAACGAAGATGGAGTTCGACGAGGCGGACGACGGCCTCGATGTCCTCGTTCGGATACCTGAGTGCCTTCATCCGTCGACGCGTCATGCGCGCCCCGACGACGTCGTGAAAGTGAAACGTCACACCACCTTCCCCAAAGCTCCTCGTCCGCGGCTTGCCGACGTCGTGAAACAGTGCCGCGAGTCTCAAGATACGTTCTGGCGAGGTCTTTTCCACAACCGCCAACGTATGAGCGAGTACGTCTTTGTGTCTATGGATCGGATCTTGCTCGAGTGCGAGTCCGGGAAGCTCCGGCAAGAACTCTGACGCCATCCCGGTCTCGACGACGAACCAGAGCGCCTTGGACGCCTCGGCCAAGACGACTATCTTGTCGAGCTCGTCACGGATCCTCTCCGGCGAGACAATCGAAAGCCTCCCGTGGAGCTTCCCGATCGCGCCGACCAGCCCAGGATCGGGTTCCAAATCAAAACGCGCCAAGAAACGTGCCGCCCGTAACATCCGGAGCGGGTCGTCTTCGAATGAGATCTCCGGATCTAACGGCGTTCTCAGCCTGCGCGCGCATAAGTCCGCGACTCCATCAAACGGGTCGATAAGGACCATCTCTGGAAGGCGGAGCGCCATCGCGTTCACCGTGAAGTCCCGCCTACTCAAGTCGAGCTCTATGTCGTCGCCGAAGACCACCTCAGGTTTACGCGACTCTGACCTGTAGACCTCCGCCCGGTGGGTCGTTATCTCGAATACAACATCGCCCACTTTGCACCCAACTGTCCCGTACTGCTTCCCCTGGAGCCAGATCGCGTCGACGCCGCCGCTCACTATCTTTTCGATCTCGTCGGGGGTCGCGTCCGTCGTCATATCGAGATCGCCCACGCGATCTGGACCACCCGGTCCGACCCCTCGCGACCCTCCGGCGAACGCGTCGCGCACCGACCCGCCGACGAGATAGAGCTGCTTGCCGGCCGCCTGAAAACGCCGAGCCAGCGGCTCGCTCAACGCAAGAAGTCTCAAGAATCGCTCTGGTATCGCACCTTTTTCCACCCGCCCAAGCTAATGCGCCGCGAGGGTACCGTGATTACCGGTTAGCGTTAGCCAGTGTCATCTCGATACGACCAGCCGATCCCCCCGGGCCATAGCGGTTTGACCTCGAAGGCGCTCGTCGTCGCGGGCCTGCTCGCCCTCGCCGTCTTCGCGTTCGCCGCCCGCACCGGTCGAACCGGTTCATTCGACCCGCCCGCGCCGGCTCGAACAGCCGCCGCGGCTCCCACGACCCGCACGAGTGGTACCGCCCGTCTCTCGTTGCTCAGCCAATCTCCTTGGGTCATGCCCGCAACACCGGGCTCTCCAGCTACGTTCTCGCTCGGACTCTCCGTCACCCACCGACCGAGTAGAACCCAGCTCGGGATCGACTTGACCGTCTATACACACCTGATAACGCGTTACTCGTTCGACCAAACCCTCTCTGGTACGGCCCAAGGCACCGCGTTGTATACGAGTCCCTCGCCAATCCCGTTGTCTTGCCTCCCTGACCTCGGTATCGTGATCGACACGTCGTACTCTCAAGTGATCCGCTCTACCGGGTCCGCGCAGAGCCTCCCCTGCCAACCGATCGTCAACCTCGCTTGCACGCCGAGTACCGGAACGTGCCCCGGCGTCTACCCCGTCTCCGTCGCGCTCGTCAGCCTCAACTCGAGCGAAGTCGTCGCGAGGTTAACTACTTACCTCACATACTCCGAGTCGCCGAGCCCAACGCCGTTGCGCTTCGGGCTCATCGTTCCATTCGGCGCGCCACCCTCAGCCGCCGCGCGCCACTATCTCGAAGCCGAGGCGGCATCCTTGAGCAAATTCCCGACGACACCCCTCACAGTCCTCGCCACACC
>JAJYQJ010000110.1 GCA_021794655.1 Actinomycetes bacterium
AAGATGACCAAGTCGGCAGTCGCTGGGTCGTAGGCCACGGACGCTCCATAACGTGCGGACGGGCTCGTCGTGGGTGAGAGCTGTGTCCAGGTGGTCCCGTTCCAACTCCACGTGTCGTTTAGGGTGGCTCCACTGGTGGTGAGACCGCCAAAGAGGACCAAGTTGGAAGTCGCTGGGTCGTAGGCGATCGACGCAAGATAGCGCGCCGGTGGGCTCGTAGCAGGTGAGAGCTGACTCCAGGTTGTCCCGTTCCAACTCCACGTGTCGCCGAGCGTGCTGCCACTACCACCAAGTCCACCAAAGAGGACCGTGTCTCCAGTAGCGGGGTCGTAGGCCATAGAAGCGCCATCGCGTACAGGCGGGCTCGTCGGAGGTGAGAGGTTCACCCAATTGTAGGTAGTAGAAGGAGGGTAGCCATAAGTCCATGTGTCGCCGAGCGCGATGCCACTACCACCAAGTCCACCAAAGAGGACCATGTTTCCAGTCGCTGGGTCGTAGGCCATAGAAGCGCCATCGCGTACAGGCGGGCTCGTCGTAGGCGAGAGCTGACTCCAGGTGGTCCCGTTCCAACTCCACGTGTCGCCGAGCGCGTTGCTGCTGTAACCGCCGAATAGGACCAAGTTGGCTGTAGCTGGGTCGTACGCGATAGAGGCGTCATGGCGCGCGGGTGGGCTCGTCGCAGGCGAGAGCTGCCTCCAGGTTGTCCCGTTCCAACTCCACGTGTCGCCGAGCGTGCTGCCACTGCTATATACGTAGCCACCAAAGAGGACCAAGTTGGCTGTAGCTGGGTCGTAGGCGATCGACGCGCCGTAGCGCGCCGGTGGGCTCGTCGCAGGCGAGAGCTGACTCCAGGTTGTCCCGTTCCAACTCCAAGTGTCGCCGAGATCTCCGGTGCTGCTGGTGCCTCCGAAAAGAACCATGCTCGCAGTCGTTGGGTCGTAGGCGATCGACGCAAGGTAGCGCGCCGGCGGGCTCGTCGCAGGCGAGAGCTGACTCCAGGTGGTCCCGTTCCAACTCCACGTGTCGCCGAGATCTCCGCTACTGTCCACCCCGCCGAAGAGGAGTAGGTTGGAATTGGCTGGGTCGTAAGCGATGGACGCGCCGTAGCGCGCCGGTGGGCTCGTCGTAGGCGAGAGCTTTTTCCAGGTGGCCCCGTTCCAGGTCCACGTTCCCGCAAGCAGGCCGCTACCGTCTGAGCCGCCGAAGAGAACCAAGTTAGAAGTTGCAGGGTCGTAGGCCATAGACGCGCCGTAGCGCGCGGGTGGGCTCGCAGCAGGGGACAGTTGACTCCACGTGGTTGCTGGAAGCGGGTTTGCGGCGTTCGCGTTGGCTTCATGGGCGATCACCAACGTGGTAGTTATCATCGCAACGCTCAGCAGAGAAACCAAGATTTTAGGGATAAGTCCTTGATGAGGTCCGCGAAGAACGCTTGTTGATGCGGGTTGGAGATGTGCCAGAGATTCCCTGGAGTCGTACTGCGGCGCAGCGTTTCGCATCACGAACGACCTCCGTTTCGGTCTCTTGTGGTTTGCACCTGACTTGGCAGGAGCAGTGTAGGTAGCGTTGCGGGCTTTGATCTCAACCAAATATACCTCGTTCAAGCTGGGATTCCACCGCGCCGTCATCGGATATGCGCCCGAGATGGCGAGCTTTGGAACTCTTGCGAGAGTTTGAAGAAACCTGCTGACTGGAGCGGGTGACGGGGATCGAACCCGCATAACCAGCTTGGAAGGCTGGGGCTCTGCCATTGAGCTACACCCGCAGATCGTTTTGTGCCCGATGAGGCGTTGCCACTCTATCCGATACAACCCTTAGAGATAGAACTCGTGAGAGGAGATGCAACTCTAGACGAGTACCTCGTAGCGACTCCGGCCGTTCTCTTTTGCCCGGTACATCGTCATGTCAGCGAGGCGAAGGAGTTCTTCTGGGGGGGTATCTTGTTCACAGATCACGATTCCGATGCTCGCCGAAACTTCCGCGAGGATGCCGTCACTTAGCGCAACTGGCTGTTGGCATGCAGAGATCATCCGACTGGCGATCGCGGACGCTCTCGCAACGGTGCCGTCACGGCCACCCTCACCGTGGGTCTCGAGCACTACACAGAACTCATCTCCACCGATGCGTGCCAATGTGTCGGTGGGGCGGATGCAGCTGCGGAGGCGATCTACGAGGGTGAGGAGCAACTGGTCCCCCGCGTCGTGTCCGTACTCGTCGTTGACTTCTTTGAAGTGATCCAAATCCAGGTACAAGATAGCGATGCTGTGGGGATGACGGTCGAGCTTCGCCGCTGCTCGTTCGAGGATCTCTCTTAAGTCTGCCCGATTCGAGAGTCCGGTCAAGGGGTCGTGGGTAGCGCGTCTCACGAGGTCGAACTCGAGTTCTTTGCGGTCTGTTACGTCGCGCCCGTTTACGACGATCCCGTTGACCCCTGGCACGCCGATCAAGTTGGTGGCTATGTACTCCATCCAATGCCACGCCCCGTCAAAGTACCTGACACGCATCTCTCCACTCGTAGTGCCACCAGGCTCCGCTAGCATCGTCGCAAATATGCCGAGTGATGAGGATAGATCTTTGGGATGAACTGCGTTTGTCACCGTTTGTCCGGCCTGTAACCCAACCCCGTCACCAGCGCCTGCGTCGATAATCTCGGCAGACGGGCTCGCGTAGGTAACCACCCCGTCAGCGTCGACGACGACGATTATGTCTGAGGAGTGGCGCACGAGTGCAGCGAACCTCGACTGTTCCTCTTCGAGAGCTTTTTGAGCTTGCGTCCTGCGGACGACCGCGATTCTCATGTAAAGACCGGCGGCCACGAGTCCAGCGCTCGCGAGAGCTGCCAACCCGTATACGGCAGGCGGGTGAACCAGAGAGGGCGCCCATCCGAGGGCGATGAGGATCATGCCTACGGCGATGGACACGAGTGCCCAGAAGATCGCGATGAGGCCGGCTTCTTCGCCGAAGTTCTCCATCGAGTCGGCTACCGGGTAAAAAAGACCTATTACGAGCATTGGCCCCCAACCGGTGAGGTAGATGCACGAAGCAACGACGGCAGTCTTGGCCGCAATTCGTGCATGCAGTTGCCACCTGGCGCAACCCTTTTGCCACAGATCAACGGAGTAGCTGACTACTGCTGCTCCAAGAACGACTAGGACAAGTAGCCAGAGTGGATGAGGAGATGCCCACCGCAGCCTTCCTGCTCCCCAGATCAAGAACGCAACCACCAGAACCGATGGAGCGACAAACCTCCACTCGGTCTTCCATCGCCGTTTGGCGATGTCTGGCTCAACTGACGCTACTTCCCCCATTGGACGCCGCGCTTTCCGCTCGTATTTGCAGTTGAAACGATACCGTTACTCTACAGCAAATATGAGCCCACTTCGATCCTGTTCAGGAGATAGGACACGCACTGACGCTCTTGCAACGAGCTTTCGCTCGACTCCAAACCAGAACCGCAGTTTCAGGCCGGAGGCGGTGATTGAGGCGGTTGTGCTTGAGGCGGGTAACCACCTTGAGGCGGTGCTTGAGGCGGTTGTGCTTGAGGCGGGTAACCACCCTGAGGCGGGTAACCACCCTGAGGCGGGTAACCGGCGCCTGGGTAGGCGCCCGGGTACCCAGGCGCCTGCATCGAGAGTTGTGTAGCTGGGCCTAGATAGGTGCTCTGACCGAGCCACAAGATCATCATGAATATCCACCCCAATAGCACGAGACCGACGGCAAATCCCCCTTGCTTCCCAAAGCTCTTCGCAAGGTCGACCATCAAGATGATCCACAAGATGATCATCAAGATGTCACCGATTATGACGACGCTAAGCACGGCTCCGACGACGAACAGCCAGATCCACCATGTTGGCCTACCGACTACTTTCAGGAGAACCCACAGGTTGTAGAATGGGACGAACGCGGCCCACCCGGGTTGTCCGGCCTTGTTGAAAACCCCCATCATCGGAAGGGCTCCGACGACGTACAAGACGACGTAAATGAGGATGAAAGCGACTCCTGCACCAGAGCTTGACGCGAGTAGTTGTCCCACTGCCCCCTCCAATCCGATTTGGGCCCACCTGTTGGCGACCGTTGATAATAGTTTGTTAAGAATCCAACTCTTGTAGTTATAGCACGGTTGCAGCTGTCTGGCACGGTTCATTTTTTTGGCGCACAAACCCGGTCGTGCAGGGCGATACAGCGTGACCCACCTGGGACAGCTGACTGATCGTCAGATATCTAGAAAGTACAGAGAGTGCGTGTTGGGGCCGAACGTAATGAGCGTAATCTAGAAGTGGTCTAGCCTCGAGATCGTGATCTTTGAGCTGCCTCAGGAGTATCTCGACTTGGCTGAGTCCATACGGCGTCTGGCGAGGGAAAAAGTCGCGCCGAGGGCTCGTGAGATAGACCTGAGTGGCGAGTATCCAACCGATATCTTTGAAGCGTTCAAAGACGCGGGGCTGCTCGGCCTCGGCCTGCCAAGGGAGTACGGTGGTTCGGGGGCCGGGATCCTCGGCCTCACTGTAGCGGTCGAGGAGGTTGCGAAGTACTCCAACGCAGCGGGACTGATGCTCCTTCTCACGAGGCTCCCGACGGGGCCTTTGCTGATAGCGGGAAGTGATCGACAAAAGGCCCGGTACCTGCCCGGGATCGCTAACGGGTCGACACGTGCCGCGTTCGGTCTCTCAGAACCCCAAGCCGGCAGCGACGTTATGGGAATTCAGACGAGAGCCGAACGAGATCCGAGTTCGGATGGAGGATGGGTACTAACGGGGACGAAGTGCTGGATGTCGGGGGTGAGGGAAGCCGACTGGTACACGATATTTGCGAAGACGGCAGGGCCGAGCGGCAGGAAGCACGACTCGGTAACCGCGTTCGTCGTCGAGCGAAACTGGGCCGGCGTAGAGCTGGGTCGAATTGACGCGAAGATGGGGGTACACGGGATCGACACCGGCGAGCTCATCTTGGACGGCGTGAAGGTTCCCTCTGAGAACGTCATAGGCGAAGTCGGGGGGTTTCGGCTCGCGATGCTCGGTCTCAACTCGATGCGCCCGATTGTCGCGGCCCGCGGGATCGGCTTGGCCGAAGGTGCGCTCATGTACGCGACAAACTACGTTAAGTCCCGCGAAGCGTTCGGTCGTCACATATCGGACTTCCAAGGAGTTCGCTGGGAGATAGCGAAGTGTGCGGTTGAGATCGAGGCGGCGCGCCTCTTGACGTACCGCGCGGCAGCGATGGCTGACGAAGGAAAGTTCACCAAGGAGTACGTAGCGTTTCTATCGATGGCGAAGTACTACTCGTCGGAGCTGGCGGTGAGAGCGTCGGGACTCGCAGTCCAGCTACTTGGCGCGGCCGGCTACATGCAAGACCATCCAGTCGAGCAGTTCTATCGCGACGCGAAGCAGCTCACGATCGTCGAAGGGACCTCTCAGGTCCAACTCGGGCTAATCGCGAACGGAGTCTTAGATGGTGATCTGTGGTGGAGCTAAGAGGTGAACGGAGGACCCTGTTGTGAATGATGACGTCGCGTTTGACTCAATCGGCGCGTGGCCCGGTGTCTTAGAGCGCGTACTGAGTGGCGAGTCGCTGTCGGCCGATGAGGCGGAGTGTGTATTGGACGAGGTGCTCACGGCAAACGCTACCCACTCCCAGATCGCGGCACTGTTAGTCGCTCTTCGCGCGAAAGGGGAGTCGGCCCAAGAGATGGTGGGAATGGTCCGCTCGATGATGAACTATGCGGAGCGACTGACGATCGGAGGTGACGTTCTCGACGTCGTCGGTACCGGAGGGGATCGCCTCGGCAGCATTAATGTCTCGACGCTCGCCGCGATCGTCGCTGCGGGCGCGGGTGCACGAGTCTGCAAACACGGCAACAGAGCCGCGTCATCCTCGGTCGGTACAGCTGACGTCCTGGAGGCTTTAGGGGTCGTCGTAGATCTGGAAGGAGAGGGGGTGGGACGTTGTGTTCAAGAGGCTGGGATGGGGTTTTGCTTCGCTCCGAGGTTTCATCCGGCGATGCGTCACGCGGCGCCGGTTAGAAAAGAGATCGGGATTCCAACGGTGTTCAACTTCCTCGGACCGTTGGCGAATCCAGCGCGGGCACGGTTCCAACTGGTCGGAGTGAGCGCTCCTCATATGGCGGAGACGATGGCTGGTGTACTCGGTGCGAACGGGACGAAGCGTGCGATGGTCGTATACGCGGACGACGGACTCGACGAGCTGAGCGTGACGTCACGATCGACGGTTATCGAGGTGATCGGAGGCGAAACGGGCGAGTTCGAACTGAAGAGGTGGGAGTTAGACCCAGCGGATCTCGGCTTCGATAGATCGAAACTCGAGGAGTTAAGAGGTGGCGACGCAGAGTTCAACGCAAATGCGATAAAGAGGGTGCTCGACGGTCAAAGAGGCGCGTGCCGTGACATCGGGATACTCAACGCTGGGGCTGCGTTAGTGGTCGCCGGTTTGGCAGACGACGTTGCCGAAGGAGTCGCTCGTGCGTCGGCGTCGGTCGACGACGGGAGTGCGAAGAGGGTGCTAGAAGAGCTCGTTCGAGTCTCTAACGACGTATCGCCCTAACTTTTCTTGTGCCGCCTTGCGCGGCCGTGAGTCACCTTGCGCCCGCCAAGACCCAGTCAAGGTCAGTCGGTGCTCGACAAGATACGGTCGATTAGCTCGGCGAGGCGCGATGTGGCCCTCGAGGATACGTCGACTATCTCGGTGATCCCGATGGCGTCGGGCCCGACTCCGGCGGCCATGTTCGAGACGACCGAGAGACCGAGCAACTCCGCTCCGAGGTGTCGTGCCGCGATCGCCTCGACGGCGGTGGACATCCCGACGAGGTCCGCTCCGAGCGCCCCGATCATCTGAACTTCTGCCGGTGTCTCGAGGTTGGGGCCGTTTACTTGTGCGTAGACGCCCTCGGGGAGGGTTGGTGCAACTTTGTGTGCGAGTTTTCTGAGTCGCATGGACCAAGCGTCGCTCATGTCGACGAAGGGATGACCAGAGGAGTGGTTCGAATCGATCCCGACGAGCGGGGAGTTGCCGGTCAGGTTCAGATGATCCTTTATCAAGACGACGTCACCGGGTGCGAGATCACGGCGGATCGCGCCTGAGGCGTTCGTCAAGACGAGAGTGTGACATCCCGAAGCGATCGCGGTACGTATCGGATGGACGACTTGATGAGGGCTATAGCCTTCGTAGCAGTGCAGGCGTCCCGAGGTGACGAGCACGTTCTTGTCATAGAGCGGGATCGACCAGGCGGTCGCGCGATGGCCGTGACCGGTGTACCGGGGGAAGCCGGGCAGGGTGCTCAAGTCGATGCTGACGTCTGTCGCACCGAGCTCGGCTGCTGCACCGGACAAGCCGGTTCCAAGTACTAAGAGGACGTCGTGGCGCTCGACGCCAGTCCGTCTCGCGAGTTCAGCGGCGGCGAGGTGAGCCTGTTCGAAGGGGTCGAGACGCGAGAATCCCGGTGAGTCGGTTGGCATTGAAGCATCGTAGGGCAGCGGTGAGCCGCTGTGATAGTTCGACGGCGAAGTTGAGTTCCGCGATCACGATTCGAGGTAGGATTGCTGAGGTGGAAGCGGGATATCACCCACCGGTCGAAGAGTACCTAGAGGCGGTCCACTCCTTGGGCGAAGAGGGGACGCCGGTAATCCAGGCCCGGATCGCGGAGCGCCTCGGCAGGTCTGCACCGTCGGTCTCTGAGATGCTGGATCGCCTCGAGGACGACGGTTACCTACGGCGGTCCGGGAGGTTGGTGGAACTCACCGACGCTGGATCTGCACTCGCTCAAAAGGTCGTGAGAAAACACCGACTCGCCGAGCGTCTCTTGACGGACGTGATCGGCCTCGAGTGGTACAAGGTACATCGCGAGGCAGGGCGTTGGGAGCACGTGATCTCCGACGACGTCGAGGAGAAGCTGATCGCGCTGTTAAAGAGCCCGACGACGTGTCCTCACGGGAACCCGATACCAGGCTCTATCTCTGTGGGCGACTCCGAGGATCAAGTGATCTTGTCGGAGGTAACCTGCGGGTCGACCGTTCGTCTCGAGCGGATATCTGAAGAGGTCGAGTTGAATATGGAGATGCTGCTCTTCTTGGACAGGTGCGGTCTTGTTCCCGGTGCGCAGGGAACGGTCGTTTCCAAGACGGCGGGCGGGGCGGTCTGCGTCGAGACGGGAGGAGAGATAGTAGAGCTCGGCTGCGAGTTGGCGAGACGCCTGTACGTAACGCGTGTCGACGCGGTCGGCGCGAGAACGTGAACGTCGCGGACGAGGGAGCAGATACGAAAGACGCGAGGTTCCGCTTGATCGCAGACGTCGTCGTCTCGGGCCCCGAGGCCGAGTCGATCTTTCGTCCCGGCGTGGTCGACGTTACTGGATCAGAAATAGCTTATGTAGGACCGTTGGATACCGCACCAGACCCTGTAGGCGGAGTCGAGCGGGCCAACGTCGAGGTGGTCGGGGGTCTGTTGATGCCCGGGCTCGTGAACGCTCACGGGCATACCCCGATGACGCTGTTGAGGAGCGCGGGTGATGGGCTTCCGCTCGGGCGGTGGCTTAAGGAGGCTATCTGGCCGAGAGAGGCCCATCTGAGCGACGAAGACGTCTACTGGGGGATGCTCCTTGGCTGCGAGGAGCTGCTGTGCAACGGAGTGACGACGACGACGGAGATGTACGTTCGTGACCGCTCGGTAGTTGCGGCGGCGCTCGACTCTGGCATTAGAGCGGTCGTGACGCCGGGGATACTCGACGTTGAAGGGGCGGGACCGGCGGGGAGCTGGCGGAGCTTCTTTAACGCCGCGGTCGATCTCTACGATGAGTTCAACGCGACGTCGGAGAGGATCACGGTTGGTTTTGGTCCGCACTCAGCGTACGTGTTGCCAGAAGATGCGTTGGTAGAGGTCGCACGCGTTGCGTCAGACGTCGCGGCGTTGGTCCACATCCACCTCTCAGAGACCAAGGCAGAGGACCTGGTTGTAAGAGAGCGCCACGGCTACGGGGCTCCTGAGGTACTGGCGCGAACGGGCATACTTGACAACCGCGTTCTCGCCGCGCATGGGGTATGGCTGAGCGACGTAGAGATGGACCTGCTCGCGGCCCACGGCGCCGCAGTCGCACACTGTCCACAGAGCAACGGGAAACTCGGGAGCGGGATCGCACGCGTTAAAGAGATGCTCTCCAAGGGCGTGCGAGTCGCTCTTGGTACGGACGGCCCTGCATCGAATGACGACTTGGATCTCTGGGAGGAGATGAGGCTCGCGCCGCTCCTCGCGCGAGCGATCGCAGGCGACGCGACGGCCGTCACGACCGCAGAGGCGTTCAAGATGGCGACGTCGTCGGGGGCGGAGTCCTTGGGGATCGACTCGGGTGTTCTAGAGGCGGGGAAGCTCGCCGACTTAATACGCGTCGACCTCGATCACGGCTGTTTCACCCCAGCGCTCGACAGCACCGAACTCTTGTCGCATCTCGTCTGGGCGGCGTCGAGCCGGCTCGTAACCGACGTCTGGGTTGGAGGAAGACGAGTCGTCAAGGACCACAGGTGTGTAACGGTCGACGCGGACGAAGCGAGGCGCGAAGTGTCCGCTCGTGCGAGAAGGATCTTCGAGCAGGCATCTCGGAGTAGTTGAACAAGACCAGCTGATCAGGTAGACGGTCAAGAGCGTCTCTTCAACCTCGACGACGTCCGCGCCGGCGGCGTAACGAGGCGATCAGTCGCCCAATCGATTGCTCGATGCGGTGTCGGGGTCGAGGGGGCCGTAGGATTGAACGATGGCCGGGTTCGTCGACGAAGCTCAGATACACGCGAAAGGCGGCGACGGTGGCGCGGGGTCGACGTCGTTTCGTCGGGAGGCCCACGTCGATCGGGGTGGCCCCGACGGGGGAGACGGGGGAGACGGGGGAGACGTCTGGCTGGTCGCGTCGATCAACCAGGCGTCGCTGCTCGCGTTTAAGGACCATCCGCATCGGGCGGCGGGTTCCGGAGGGCACGGTTCTGGTCAGAAACGCCACGGTGTGAGGGGTAAGGATCTGCTCGTGCCGGTCCCACTCGGTACCGTCGTGCGTGAGAGGGACGGCTCGGTGCTCTGTGATCTAACACTTCCCGGGGAGCGGTGGTTGGCGGCGGCGGGAGGAAAGGGCGGTCGGGGAAACGCGAGGTTCTTGTCGAACAAGAGGCGGGCGCCGAGCTTCTCCGAGCAGGGAGAGCGTGGCGAGGAACGGTGGTTGAACCTGGATCTCAAGCTGATAGCTGACGTCGCTCTTGTCGGGTATCCAAACGCGGGAAAGTCGACGCTCATATCGGCGGTTTCAGCGGCGAGGCCGAAGATCGCCGACTACCCGTTCACGACCCTCGAACCCCACCTCGGAGTCGTTCGTGTCGGCGGTAGGGCGGGGAGCCGGTCGGGGAGTAGGTCGGGGAACCGGTCGGGGATCGAGGGAGCGACGGACGAAGTGGAGATCGTCGTCGCGGACGTCCCCGGACTCATCGAAGGCGCGGCGGAGGGAAGGGGGCTCGGCCACCGGTTCCTGCGCCACGTCGAGAGGTCGAGGGTGATCGTGTTCTTGTTGGACCTCGCGTCGATGGAAGGGGTCTCGGCTGCCGAGCAGCTCGCGGTGTTAGAGCGCGAACTCGACCGATACCGTCCTGAGTTACTAGAGCGTCCACGAGTCGTCGTGGGTTCGAAGTGTGACGTCGCGACGGAGCGGGGAGCGACCGCGGGAGACGGGGGGCCCGGTGGTCCTATCGACGACGTCGTCGATATCGAGATCTCGGCGGTGACAGGTGAGGGGGTCGGCGATTTGTTGAACAGGCTCGCTCCGATGGTCGTCGCGTCGCGCGACGCGTCCAAAGAGTCCGTCTCGTCCGCGGTCTTGGTTCACCGTCCGCTCCCAGAGGGGATCCGGGTCGAAAGAGTTGGGGAGCGGAGTTGGGAGCTCCTCGGGAGGCCTGCTGAGAGAGCGGTTGCGCTCTCGGACCTGAACGACTCCGGCGCGGCGAGTGAGGTAACGCGAAGGCTCAAGCGCCTCGGGGTAGATCGTCTCCTTCGAAGGGTCGGGGCCCGCGACGGCGACGAGGTGAGAGTTGGCGAGACGTCGTTCACGTGGAGCGACGACGACGGGCCGATGTCACGTGGGACGAACGACGAACTCCGACGCGGCGTCGATCGTAGGTTGGAGAAAAAGAACGCCGCCGGTAGGAGGCGATGATGGTAGATCGCGGCCGACAAGTTGATGAGACCGCAGAACTGCGCAGTGTAGGGCGGGTCGTGATCAAGATCGGGTCGTCGTCGGTGACGACGGAGGACGGCGAAGTCGACACGGGGACGATATCGGAGCTCTCTTCGCAGATCGCAGAGCTCCTGGAGCGGGGTACCGAGGTCGTCGTCGTTACGTCCGGGGCGATCGCGGCGGGCCTTTCCGCGCTCGGTCGTCGAGCCGATCGGCCGAGCGACCCTGCCGTCTTGCAGGCGGTCTCCGCGGTCGGCCAGCACCGGCTGATGCGGACGTGGCAGGAGGGACTCGCACCGCACGGGATCTTGGCGGGCCAGGTTCTTCTCGCGCCGCTCGACTTCACGAACCGCGGCCAGTACCTCCACGCGAGGGGGACCCTCGCCGAGCTCCTCAAGTTGGGCGTCGTGCCGGTCGTCAACGAGAACGACGCGGTCGCCGACGAAGAGATTCGTTTCGGAGACAACGATCGTCTCGGCGCGCTCGTCGCCCACCTCGTCGGTGCGGACCTCTTCGTGATCTTGACGGACACCGCGGGGCTACTCTCGGGGGACCCGCGGTTCTCCTCGGAGACGACGTTGATCGAAGAGGTCGTCGAGATAGACCACGAGTTGGAACGGATCGCGGGCGGACCGGGGACGCCGGAGGGAAGCGGCGGGATGCTCTCGAAGCTCGCGGCGGCGAAGATCGCGACGTGGTCGGGCGTCGAGACGGTCATCGCGGACGCCCGCCGGCCCGGGGTCGTCGCGGCCGCCGTCGCTCGCTCCCGGGGGGTCGGGACGGTGCTCAAGGCGCGTCGGGCGAGGTTGCCGGCTCGAAAGCTCTGGATCGCGTTCGCGCTTCGCGCGTCGGGGACGGTCGTCGTCGACGAAGGGGCGAGACGGGCGCTCGTTAACGACGGGCGTTCGCTGCTCCCCGCCGGCGTCGTAAAGGTTCAAGGAGAGTTCGTCGCCGACGACGCGGTCGAGATCGCGGGAACCGACGGGACGACGTTCGCGAAGGGGTTGGTCCGTATGGCGTCCGCACGTGCCGCGGAGTGGGTAGGGTCACGCAGCGGGGACCTCCCCGAAGAGCTCTCGGGAGCGGTCGTCCACCGTGACGACCTCGTCATCCTGCGATGAGCTGAGCGAGCGGGTCAAGGCGCCGAACCATCGAGGCTCGCCCGGTTCGGGGATGTTGAGAGCGGGGAACCAGCGCTCCGCTGTTGCCTGTTGCCCACCAGCGACCAGTCGGCGCGGATAGGTGATCGGCAGTCCAACTGGGAGATCACCTGTTGGAAAGAGCGGCGGCCACCTCGCTCGTCTTTCGCACCAGACGGTGGGGATCTGGAGAAGGCCGGAATCCGAAGTGGCGGTAGAAGCGGGCGGCCTCGTCGTCGACGGCGTCTACGACGACGAGGCGTGCGGCGACGCTCGTCGACGCGTCGACGGTTCTCTCCAGCGCGTCGAGGAGGAGCTGTGCACCCATTCCCTGTCCCTGGAGTGAACGATCGAGTGCGAGGCGGGCGAGCAGGACTGCGGGGATCGCGTCTGGTGCTCCGTGTCCGATCTTTTTGGGCACGTCGGCCCGTCGTATTAGGTGGGCGGCGAGAGTGAAGTAGGCGACGACCACCCTGGAGTCCGAGCGAACCCACACGAAAGTCCGCCCGGTGTTGGCGACCTGGGCGTGGATCGCGAAGCGCCGCAGCCAGTCGTCGAGGTCGACGGCGCCGCTGTCGAAAGCGTGGAGCTCGTGGTCGCCTGAGAGGTGCTCGGAGCGGTACTCGCTCACCCTCGCTCGAAGCGGCGTGGGCGGCGTGCGAGATCAGCGAGCTCGTCTGGCACCTGCTCGCCCGGTGCCTTCCCGCCTGACACCTGCTCGGTTGCGTCCAACGCGTTGATGAGGTCGTCGAAGAACTCCGAGGGTACGAGCGTCTCGCGTGATATAGCCAACTCCTCCTCGGCCGCCCTGGTAGCTGCCTGTAAGACGAACCCGGTCACCGACTCTCCGCGGGCTGCCGCTGCTCGACGGATCAACTCGGCCCGGTCGTGGGGAACACGCATTTCCAGCCTCGCAGTTGTAGTCATGCCGTACAGTATACGGCATTTGCCCGGCAAATACCCACACATCAGTAGATGTCGAGCGAAACGTCTCTCCTACCAGGGGCCGTGGAGAGCGACGTCTATGACAGGCGATAGCCTGGTCCGATGAGCACAACGCAACTCCACGAGCTCGCAGGCCGAGTCCAAGAGGCGTCCCGTGAGCTCGCGAGAACCTCGTGTGAGACCCGCGACGCGGTCTTGACGACGGCGGCGGAGAACTTGGTGGCGAGAGCAGATCAGATACTCGAGGCGAACTTCGAAGATCTACACCGGGCGGAGGCCGAACGGATTGGGGAGACCGCGGTGGACAGGCTACGGCTCACAGAGGCGAGGGTCACGTCGATGGCCGACGGCCTAAGAGCGACGGCGGCGCTCAGCGATCCAGTCGGTGAGGTGCTGGACGGATGGGTGAGGCCGAACGGGCTAATGGTGAGGCGCGTGAGGGTTCCACTCGGGGTCGTCGGTGTCATCTACGAGAATCGTCCGAACGTGACGAGTGACGCCGCGGGCCTCTGTCTCAAGTCGGGAAACGCGGTGTTCTTGCGTGGATCTTCGTCGGCGATCTCGTCAAATCGTGCGATCGTCGACGTCTTGCGCGACGCACTCGAGAAGTCGGGTCTTACCAAAGACGCGGTCGCGCTCGTTGAAGACACGAGCCACGAGACGGCGGTCGAATTCATGAAGTTGAGGGGTGTGATCGACTGCCTGATTCCAAGAGGAGGTCCCGCGCTCATCGCGTCGCTCCTTGAGAACGCGACCGTCCCCTACGTCCTAGACGGCGACGGGAACTGCCACGTCTACATCGACGCCTCCGCCGACTTCGAGATGGCAGAGCGGATCGTGCGCAACGCGAAGACGCAACGTCCGGGGGTTTGCAACGCGGCGGAGTCGCTCTTGGTTCACGCCGAGATCGCCCCCCGGATCCTCCCACGGTTAAGAGACGCTCTCGCGGGCGTCGAGCTCGTCGGAGACCCCGCGGTCGTCGCGATCCTCCCCGGCGTTGAACTCGCGACGGACGAGGAGTTCGCGACGGAGTTCTTGGGGATGAAGATGAGCGTCGCGGTCGTCGATAGCATTCAAGGCGCTATCGAGCACATCGCGAAGTACGGAAGCGGTCACAGCGAGGCAATCGTGACGTCGGATCTTAACGCCGCGACCCAGTTCTCCAAGGAGGTCGACGCCGCGGCCGTCGTCGTCAACGCGTCGACGAGGTTCGTCGACGGCGGGGAGTTGGGTCTCGGGGCGGAGGTTGGGATCTCGACGCAAAAGCTCCACGCCCGCGGTCCGATGGGGCTGCGTGAGCTCACGTGTGTCAAGTGGATCGTCCAAGGTGACGGACAGGTCCGCGAGTGACCCTCTCTGAACTCGGCCTGCCGGAGCTCGGACCACCGCGGTTTTCCTCACCCGCCGACGTAAGAGAGCGGCTCGCTCGAGTCGGTTACCTTGCAGACGTCGGGATAGCTGGCGTCGTCCACCTCGCGGATCGTCTTGTAAAGCCCGTCCTCGTCGAGGGACCCGCCGGTACCGGCAAGACCCAGTTGGCCAAGTCCGTCGCGGAGATGACGTCGAGCAGGTTGATCCGCCTGCAGTGCTACGAGGGACTCGACGAAGCGAAGGCACTCTACGAGTGGAACTATCGAAAGCAGCTCTTAAGGATCCAAGCGGGCCAAGTCGCGGGATCACCCGCGCAAATCGGTGAAGGAGGTGACGCTTCGAGTGCGGAGATCTGGGCGGAACTCGAAGAAGACATCTTCTCCGAGGAGTTTTTGCTCGCCCGTCCCCTGCTCGAGGCGATCCGATCCGAGGAGCCGGTCGTGCTCCTCGTTGACGAGGTCGACAGGGTCGAGCTCGAGACCGAAGCACTACTGCTCGAAGTCCTCTCCGAGTACCAGGTATCGATCCCCGAGCTCGGGACCGTTCGGGCGAGTCGTATCCCGATGGTCTTTTTGACGTCGAACAACACGAGGGAGTTATCCGAAGCGCTGAAACGCCGGTGTCTCTACTTGCACGTCGACTATCCCGACTTGGAGCGAGAGCGTGAGATCGTGCGAACGAAGGTCCCAGGGATCACCGAGGAGCTCGCAGATCAAGCGTGTAGGATCGTAAGGTCGATCCGCTCGATGGAGTTACGCAAGGCGCCGTCGGTATCGGAGACGATCGACTGGGCGAGAACGCTTGTCGTGCTCGGGATCGAGTCGGTCGACGAAAAGACTGCGTCTAATACCCTCCATATCCTGCTTAAGTACCAGATCGATATCGAACGCGTAGGCAAAGAACTCCTCGGGAGTCGCGACCGGCCTGTGCCTGGTTGACTCCGCCGTGCTCGCGGTACTTTCGGGATTCGTCGAAGAGCTGAGGCAAGCGGGCCTTCCGGTCTCCCTGACGGAGCACCTCGACGCGGCCGAAGCGATCCACCACATCCCCTTAGAGGACCGTGAGGGTCTCAAATACGCGCTAGGTGCGACGTTGGTCAAGTCCCAGTCGCACTGGCGGGCGTTCGAAACCGCGTTCGACGTCTACTTCGCCCACCGTGGCGCGCCTCTCAACTCAGGGATCGAAGGCCTCGTCGACGAAACGGGTGACGTCGCACAAGGCGACGATCGCTCAACGTTCGCGGCGACCGGCGCAGAGGGAGTCGGCGCCCGCGGTGAGAGCGGTGGTGGTGGTGCCGGTGGTGGTGGTGGCGGCGACGGAATGACCGCTGAGGAGCTAGCCGAGCTGTTGTACCGCGTCCTCCTCGGCGGCGACCAGGCCCAGATGAGGACGCTCGCTCGTTTTGCGGTTGAGAGGTACGCGGGCTTTGAATCAGGGCGCCCGGTCGGGGGGACCTACTACCTGTATCGGACCCTTAGAAACCTCGACTTGGACGGAGTGCTGGAACGCGTCGCTGCCGAGATCCACCTCAGAGGAAGGCCGGATGGATCTCGCGAAGAACCGGGGGGCTCGACCCTTAAGGAGCGCTTGGCCGTGGACGAGTACCGGATCAAAGCTGCGAAGATCCGAGCGGAGATCGAACGCGAGATCCGTCGAAGACTGGTCGAAGACCGCGGAGCAAAAGCACTCGCGCGGTCGGTGCGTAAACCGATCCCCGAGGAGATAGACGTGATGCGCGCGACCAGTGAGGAACTCGGCGACCTCCGTAGAGCGTTGCATCCGCTCTCTCGAAAACTCGCCGTTCGCCTCGCGAGGAGACGCCGTCGAGGGAGGAGGGGCCCGCTCGACTTCAGGGCGACGATTCGACACTCGATGTCGAGCGGCGGGGTGCCGATCGATCCGAAGTTTCGCCATCCGCGACCGTCCAAGCCCGAGATATTCGTGATCGCGGACATCTCGGGATCGGTCGCGTCGTTCGCGAGGTTCACGCTTCATCTCGTCCACGCGATAAGTTCCCAGTTCTCAAAGGTGAGGAGCTTCGTGTTCATAGACGGACTCGACGAGGTGACCGCGCTCTTCGAAGGATCCAACGATCCAGCAGAGGCGGTCCACCGGATAAACACTGAGGCCGACGTCGTCTGGATGGACGGTCATTCGGACTACGGGCACGCGTTCAACGTGTTCTATCAACGCTTTGGTGATCAAGTAACGTCACGGACTAGCGTCTTGATCTTGGGAGACGCACGCAACAACTACCACGCGAGCGAGTCTTGGGTCTTAGCTGAGCTCTCGCGTCAGGCGAAGCACGTCTACTGGCTCAATCCCGAGCCCCGCTCGTACTGGAGTTCGGGCGACTCGATCGTCTCGGACTACGAACCCCACTGCGACGCGGTCGTCGAGTGTCGGACCCTTCGCCAGCTCGAAAAGTTCGTAGGTGGGCTCTCTTGAACGCCGTCGCCGTCGCTACGCCGACAACTCGTCCACTCCCGCCCGATTCGGTACGCACCACAGTCCCGCGCCCTAAAGACTGCGCGCGTGTCGTCTTGATCCGCCACGGGGAGGCGGTCTGCAACATCGACGGCGTCGTCGGCGGAGTCGTCGGCTGCACCGGGCTGACAGACCTCGGGGTCACACAGGTCATGCGCCTTCGTGACCGTATAGCGATGAGCGGGGAGCTGAGTGACACCGCGGTGCTCTACTCGTCGGTCCTCCCAAGAGCCCTGCAGACCGCCGAGATCCTCCGCCCCGCTCTAGCTGGGTCGGCTCCTGGAACGTCGCTCGAGATCGTCGAGGACTGCTCGTTGTGCGAGCTCCACCCGGGCGCTGCAGATGGTCTGACGTGGGCGCAGTTCAGCGAACGCTTCGGCGAGCCCAACTGGGAGAGTGATCCTTTAACGCCGATATCACCGGGAGGTGAGAGCTGGCTCGGCTTCGTGGAGCGAGCCGCGTCGGCAGTTCAACGTATCGCAGACTCCCACCGTGGAGAGCTCGTCGTCGTCGCGACCCACGCGGGTGTCGTCGAAGCGACGATGCTCTCGTATCTTCCAGTAGATCCTCGAAAGCTGCGCCGTGGATGGATTCGCACGAACCACGCATCGATGACCGAATGGGAACGAAGCGACCGCGGTTGGACTCTCGTCCACTACAACGGCTGAGCGCATCTCACTCAGCAGGCCCACCTCACTCAGCAGGCCCACCTCACTCAGCAGGCATAGTCTCCGTCGAAGTAGTTACCGCCGTAGGAGACTGAGTCAGTGTACTGAGTCAGGAGTATCGGTCCAGTTGGGAGCTGGTAGTGAGACGTCCAGTAGCCGGCGTTCGCACAGTTGTAAGGCCCGCTGTCCGCAGATGAGTACCACGCCATCCAGTAGGGGACGTCTGGTTGGTAAGGGCCGACGATTCCGTTCCAAACCCCTGGACTCGCGTAGATCCCGACGTTGTTCAGTCCTTCACTTCGAAGACCTGCGATAGCGCCTGCGACGAGCTGGGCGTTTTCAGCAGTCGAAGTGGACCACTGGGGCATCCCCTGGGGTGCGGACTCGACGTCCAACCACCACGTCACGTACGGGTCGACGCCCGCGGCGAGTGCTTTTCCGAACGCATCTTGGGCGGCTGCGAAGCCGAAGTTGCAAGCCTGGTCACCCCCGCAAGAGCTCGGTCCCGACGACGTCGTTCCGTATGTCAAGAACATGTAGTAGTTGACCCCAGCCCCCGCCCATTGGGACTCTTGTGCGAGGCACGGATTCACGCCGCCGAACGACTCCCCCTCGACCTCGACGACTCCTATCGTGTGAGGCGAAGGCAGGGCCTGCCCGCACTGCCAGTTGGAGACGTCGTAGCCGTACGAACCCGACTGGTAGCTGATGCCCGACCACGAACCGTTTCCCATCGCGGGAGCCATTCCGACGACCGGCGCCGCGAGAACCTGGGGCGCAGATCCGAAGTAGCCGGCGCTACCGAACGCGGTGACCGCACCGTTGTTGTCGCTGAACCAGTAGCCGCTTTCGTTGGGTGTGATCGCGGCACCGACAATTGGCCTGCTCAGGGGATAGCTCGCAAGAGATCCGTAGAACTTCGCGTCACCGTAGGCAAATACCCCACCGTCAGAGGCGACGAGGATGTAACCGTTTCCACTCGGGGTCGCGACCATCGAGACGATCGGCGAGTTGAGCGTCATCGAGCCGGTCGAGCCGTAGAAGTGTGCGTCGCCGAAGCTGAAGATCCCACCGTCGCTTGCGACCTCCCAGTAGCCCTTGCCGTCTGGCGTCGCCGCGATCCCGACGACCGGCCGGTTCAAAGGGTGGCCGCCCATCGAGCCGTAGAACTGAGCGTCGCCGAAGCTGAAGACTCCGCCGTCGCTTGCGACCTCCCAGTAGCCCTTGCCGTCTGGCGTCGCCGCGATCCCGACGACCGGCCGGTTCAAAGGGTGGCCGCCCATCGAGCCGTAGAACTGAGCGTCGCCGAAGCTGAAGATCCCGCCGTCGCTTGCGACCTCCCAGTAGCCCCCGTTGTTCGGGCCCGCCGCGATCCCGACGACCGGTCGGTTCAAAGGGTGGCCGCCCATCGAGCCGTAGAACGGAACCCCTCCGAAGGTGAACACTCCACCGTCGGCAGCGACCAACCAGTACGCGGGAACGTTAAGGGTTGAAGAGCTGGTCGCAAGACGCGGGGCATGGCTGAACGTCGAGGATGCAGCAGTCGCTACGCTACCGAGCGGGCCCGCGGCGGCGAGCAGAGCGACGGCCGCGATAGAGACGACCGCCGACAGCCACCGGTTCTTGCGAGTCGGCCGCGGGGCGCGAGAACGCCAAGTTTTGCAGAGTAGTCTCGGTCTGCCCTCCGAGGTGTGGCTCATGACGCGACGATTTTACTCGTTGAAGCTCCAAAGGTCCAGGGCTCGACCAGGGGAGTTAAGGAACTTAAGGAACGTGGTGAGAGAACCGAGCGTTCATCCGTGCCTACGGCGCCCCGGTTCGAGACGTAGCATCTGTTGGCGTGGAGCCTGATCAGCCTGAGAGGTCACAGAGAATTGGAGTGTTCGGCGGTACTTTTGACCCTCCACATCTTGGACACGTTCGAGCAGCTCTCGCGGCGATGGAACAGCTCGAATTGGATCGAGTCCTCTTCGTCGTTTCGAACTACCCCTGGCAGAAGGCGCCGAGTCGCCCCGTCAGCCCGGCTAAGGACCGCCTCGCGATGGTCGAAGCGGCGATCTTTGCCCACCCTGGCCTGGAGGTGAGCCGTCTGGAGATCGATCGGGGCGGACCGAGCTATACGGTCGACACGGTCGAGGAGATTTTGAGACAGGAGGAAGCTTTGGGTCATCGGCGCCCGGAGATCTTTGTCGTCATTGGCGCAGATCTACTCGAAACCCTTCCCAGCTGGGAGAAACCCGAGCGTTTGGCGGAGATTGCAACAGTAGCGGTTGTGAGTAGACCTGGTGCAATAGAGCCTATCGGTCTGCCTGGCTGGAGAGTGGTGACAGTGGTGGGACCCGGCGTAGAGATATCGAGCTCTGAGGTCAGAACGGCCCTGTCCACACAGGGTGCCGACGACGAACGCTTCGTTGGGATGCTCTCGGAGTCGGTGGTCCGTTACATTAGGGGCCGGAGTCTGTACGCTGGTACGAGATGAACACTCTTGGCGCCGACACTGCGGAGTTACCCCGGGTCAATAAGTTAGAACCCGAAGACGAGTGCCTCGTCGAGTTGGAGGGCCTCCGAGCACCGGAAGCTCTCGACGGCTCGGCGGACAAAGAGGCATCGGGGCGTCGTGCGCTCCATCAGGCGAGGCGAGAGCGGCAACGTTGGGCAGTTATTGGAATTGGGGTAATGGCGGCGATGCTGGCACTCGCGATCGTTGCCGTATCGATCGGCGGAGCGCGGTGATCAGATCTTGAGTGAGCGAACCGGTCGCGTCTCGTCGCAGACGGTATGATTAACCAGGAGATGAGCGATACACAACTCGACCAGTCAGTCGGCGTCGTCGATATACCACAGTTTGCGATGGTCGCGGCGGCCGCTCTTGACGAGAAGCTCGGAGTTGACACCGTGGTGCTCGCAATGGGGGAGCTCCTTGGGGTGTTGGATGCGTTCGTGATCACGAGTGGGAGAAACGTTCGCCAAGTGCGCACCCTCGTCGAAGAGGTGGAAAGACGAATTAAGGAGTCTGGGGGCCCACCTCCTTCCAGCGTCGAAGGAGTTAGAGAAGGCGCATGGGTACTGATGGACTACGGGGAGTTCGTGGTGCACGTCTTTTCTGAAGAGGCGCGTTCGTACTACGACCTCGAACACCTCTGGTCAAGAGCTCCGCGAGTGGCTGTAGGGCTTTAGCTCGGATCGACAAGCGAACTCGCCTGATTCACGATCCAGGTTGCGAGATGACCTCCCACACGTAGACCGGTCCAGAGACCTGTGCGCCGGTTGCGATCGGGACCTGAACACGCTTTCCGTCGATCTCGAAGACGACGCCGGTAGCGACGCCCTCGAGCGACGCGACCGTGAATACAACTTGGGCAACAGCGAGAACCTGTGCCGATCCGCTGATCTGTCCAAATGCGGTGTTGAAGTTGACTGTTGCGACTCCCGGCGACGTCGTAGCAGAACGTATCCGGGTTTGAACCGATAGCGCTGTCGAGTACCCCCTGGCGGACTCGGCGTTCGTCGGACCGGCGAGTAAGTCCGAAAGAACGACGTCCAACGGGGCCGGGTAAAGGACGTCGCGCTCGACCGGCGCCGGAGCTTGTGCCGAGTTGATCAAGTAGATCTTCACCGGCACCAAGTTCGTTGTCGGCTGGGTCGTCGTCGTAGTAGGGGGTTCGGGTGCGAGGAGGTGGAAGGGGACTTGGCTCTTTGCGATCGCTTGTGGACTAGGGGTCGCAGGCACCCCGCAGCTCGCGAGGACGACGGTTGCGGCGAGTGCCACGAGAACGGCGAGGCTTTGCCGTATCGAACGGCGAGCGTTCACGTTGAGCTCCACTCCGAGCTGTCTGCGACTGGGAGCTCTACGTTGAACCTGGCGCCTCCGCCAGGAGTGTCGTCCACCCATACCGATCCTTTGAGGAGGCGGACGTGCTCGGCGACCAACGCGAGTCCGAGCCCGGTTCCCGTCCCGGTTCCTCGTTGGCCCGCGGCCTGTCCTCGATAGAAACGCTCGAAGACCTTGTGCCTCTCTTGGCGGCTTACTCCAGGGCCGTTGTCTTCGACGGCGACCACGACGCATTGGGCGGAGCCTCCTTTGGACTGTCTCGGCGTGACTTTGACGGATCTCGCACCGCCTCCGTAGAGGGCCGCGTTCTCCAAGAGGTTGGCGATAACTCTCTCGAACCTGCGCTTGTCGACCATCAGCTGTGCCGACTCTACGGCGGGATCGACCGTGACGTTCGGCGGTGACACTCCCTTGGGAAGGGTGCGTGAGCCGACCTCGACCGATCTCCTCACGAGCTCCCCGGCATGGACTTCTTCGAGCCAGATCTCTGCTGAGCCAGAGTCCGATCGAGATATCTCCAAGAGGTCACCGACCATCCGCTGGAATCGATGCAGATCGGCGCTCAGCAGTGCGAGAGCGCGGGCGGAGCGGGGAGACAGTTGATCCTGGCCGGATTCGAGTACGTCAAGTGACGCCGAAAGGGTCGTAAGGGGTGACCTGAGCTCATGGCTCACGTCGGAGGTGAACCTCGCCTCGCGTTCTATTCGCTCCCCCAACTGGTCGACCATGTAGTTGAACGAACTCGTCAGCCCAGCTAGGTCAGGATCGCCGCTAGCGACCGGAAGTCTGGTTTTAAGGTCCCCTCCTGCAATCGCTACCGCCGCGTCGGATACCTCGCTCAGTGGCCTTAGCGATCGTCCACTCGCCGATCTGCCGACCGCGGCTCCAAGAAGCGTCGTGACGAGTCCCGCGGCAAAGAGGGTCGTAGCGAGGACTTGAAGCGTGTGGGCGAGATCGCTCACATCGAAGAACTCGAAGTATGCAGCGTGAACCGAAGGGACCGGTATTCCAACGACGATCTGGGGAGCGCCGTCCAAGGTGATGTTCTGCGTTGCGGGTGTGCCTGAGATCACCAGGGCGCGTAGTTGTCTTGGAATCGCGCTCTGCCCTATTGAAATCGATCCCGGATACCATTTTCCTTTGTCGAATAGGACCGAGTGAGAGCCGAACCCCGAAGCCAACGAGCCAAGTGCGTTCACCTTCGAAGACCCTGAGTGGAGATACGTTCTTATCAACGACGCGTTCACGTAAGCCTGTTGCACCGAGGTGTTGTGTCGTTCGTTCAACAAAAAGTGGCGAGCTGTAAAGTACGACAGACCTCCCATGCTCATCGATAGTACTAACGCACCGAGTCCGAACATTGCGGTAACGCGGGAGCGCAGACCGAGCCGACCCCACAGCCTGACTGCGCGCCACGAGGAAGCGGGCAACTTAAGGGACCAACTTGTATCCCATTCCACGGACCGTGAGAATGTACCTCGGTAACGCAGGATCGGGCTCTATCTTCGTGCGAAGCCGCCTGATGTGGACGTCGACGAGGCGACCGTCGCCGAAGTAGTCGTACCCCCAGACCTTGTCGAGAAGGTGCTCGCGGCTCAACACCTTGTTGGGATTCGAGGCAAGTTCGCACAGCAGGTGAAACTCGGTACGCGTGCAGTGGATCTCGTCTCCGCCGACTCGACGCAAAACGCCTTCATCTGGCAGGATTTCGAGGTCCCCGAAGGTCAAGACTGCCGGCTCGTCCTCTGTGGGTCTCGATCTCCGCAGCAAGGCGCGGATTCGCGCGGCGAGCTCTTTTGCCACAAACGGCTTCGTTACGTAGTCGTCGGCGCCCGCCTCCAACCCGGCGACCACGTCGTGAGTGTCGGTCCGCGCGGTGACGATGATTATTGGTACCGCGCTCACCCTGCGAAGAGCGCGACAGCACTCGAATCCGTCCATCCCGGGGAGCATCAGATCCACGAGAGCGAGTTCGCAGGGTTCCTTGCCGAAGCGGTCGAGGCCTTCCTCGCCGCTTCCGGCTTCGTCCACTTCGTACCCTTCACCTTCGAGGGAAAGACGTATTGACGACCGGATGCGCTCGTCGTCTTCGACCACGAGGATTCTATTGCTCATCAGGGGCCACTCCTAACTTCTCCAGATCTGTGTCGGCCAGATGCTTCCACCGATCATGCCGTACGCCCGCTGGCCGGTAGGGGTGAGGGGATTGTTGAAGTTCTCGACGGAGGGGTCGGCGACGATGGCCCAGACCGCACGATCTGTCCACAAGTACGGCAGGTCGAGTGCGAGGCGCTCGTTGACGCTCTGGTACGCGCGTGCTCTAACCGATGGGTCAATGTTGGTCCTGCCCTCCTGGAGGGCAGCTTCGATGAGCGGGTCGCTGTTTCGAGCCATGTTGATTGAAAGTCCGTTGTCGTTGACCGTCGTCGTGCTCCAAAAGATATAGTTGAGGTCGGGATCGACTGCGCTGAACTGACGCCACTGGGTCATCTGGTAGGTGCCGTCGAGTGCGTTGTTTATCAGTTGCGCTTGTTCCATCACCGACATGGAGACCCGGCACCCAACTGCTTCCAAGTTCTGCTGAATGTAGGTAGCTGAACGCAGGTTCGCCGGTCCGGTAGGAGTCATGAGTGTAAACGACACCGGCTTGCCCGTTCGTTGTTCGACCTGGCTTATCATCTCTCGCGCAAGTGAAGGACTAGGGACTGGCATGTTGGTCTTTGAGTAGTACGGAGTCCCTGGGACGAACAGCCCTGTTGAGGGGGAGTCGACCCCGATGTCTATTACTTTGGAGTACTGGTCCGGATTTATTGCGTGTGCGACCGCCAGGCGGACGTTTGGGTCGTTGAACGGGGGCTTTGAGACATTGAGCATGAGAAAGTTCATGTCCGGCTCTCCGACGACGGGTCCGCTGTCGTCGATGTAGGACCACTCGTGGTTGCCGCGGTACAAGACGATCGTCTGAGGGGTATCGGTTACCATCATGTCGATGCTGCCGGTCTGCAGCGCCTCTGAGCGAGCCGTCGAATCCAGGATCGGCTTGTAGGTGATCGTGTCGAGATACGGGTAGCCGGGCCGCCAGTAGTTGCGGTTCGCCGTAGCGGTGAAGTGGCTGTAGGGGACCCAGTCCTTGAACACGAACGGACCCGTTCCAACCGGGTGATCGGTGCCGTTCTTAGCGGCGAGCATCGAAGGCGCGACTGGGTAGGCGATCTGGCCTCCAATTCCTCCCGCCAGATAAAGCGGGAACGGAACGAAGACCTGTTTCATGTTTACCTGGACCGATAGGGGTCCAGTCTGGACGATACTCTCGACGACGGGTTGGAGAACGGGCCCTGTAAGCAGCGAGTGCAAGTGGGCTTCAAAGTTGGTGGTAAGAGCGGCTCCATCACAGGGTGTCCCGTCGTGGAACATCAAGTTGGGTCTAAGCGTGACTGTCCACGACGAGTATTCAGGGTTCGGTGTCACCGACTCGGCGAGGTACGGCGCCCATCCGCCGTTTGCGGTGACTATGGTCAACGGGTCAAACACGGTACGTGCGTACATGACGCCAACTTCGTCGAATCTCGCTTGGGTCGGGTCGAAGCCTTGCTCCTCGGCATCGACACCAAACGTCAGCGTGCCCCCCCTCTTTGGCCGAGCGCTGCTTATGCCGTTGCCACCTACTCCTCCACCTGGTGCGCCCGAAGAGCCGCACGCGCTCAAAAGACCCCCCGCGTTCGAAGCAGCGACCGCTCCAAGGGCCACAGCAGCGCTCTTTCCCAGGAAAGATCGGCGGTTGATTGGATGGCTCATTTTTTCTCCCGGGTTAGTTCTTATGTGGCACACGCGGACCGCTCCGCAGTGAACCGGCACAGTTGGTTGGTGCGTACCCCAATGCCATCAGGTTAGTTCCGTCACACGCGAAAGTGGTGATGGGCTCAATTAGACCTCTGGCTCGCAAGGGTACGGGCGTGGCACTCGTCTTTTAGCTCCAGGCGATAGCGTGGAGGCGTGACTCGGACTCGAGGTGATCCACCTGCGAAACACGACGCGACAGATACAGCGTCTGTAGCTCAACGGTGGAGTATCGATGCGTTCGTCGGCTCGACCGGGAGAACCTCTCTTGAGACGGCCAGAGCCTATCGAGGAGATCTTAGAGCCCTCGTAGCGTGGCTGCAGCGCTCCGGGATCACCTCCCCAGGTGAGGTTGACAGGCTCGTGTTGCGCCGTTACCTCGCCTACTTGGACACTCGTCGCTACGCCCGCTCGACGATCTCACGAAAGGCTGCTGCTATTCGTTCCTACTTCGCGTGGGGCCACCGTGCGGGGATCCTCTCGGAGAACCCCGCGAAGCGTCTGAGCGCACCGGGAGCGAAAGGTCGGCTGCCCGCCGTCTTGTCGCCGGAGGAGATAGATGGCCTCCTGGACGATCACCACGTTAAAGAGCCTCCCCGCTTGGATCGACAGGGCAAAGCTCGCAACCTTTGGGCGTGCTATCTAAGAGATACAGCGGTGCTCGAGCTCCTCTACGCCGCAGGACTGCGAGTCTCAGAGCTATGTGGGCTCGACTTGGACGGAGTGGACCTCAAAGCGAGGACGGTGACCGTGCTCGGGAAAGGGGGCCACGAGCGTCGGCTTCCCATACACGATAGGTGTGTTTCCGCACTCAACGCGTGGATAAAAGAGGGAAGGGAGCAGATGGCCGGGGCCCACAGCCCACCGGAGGCCGTCTTTTACAACGCGAGGTCGAACCGTCTCGGTCCACGCGACGTGAGAAGGATCGTAGATCGTCGATCCAAGAGGCCGACCCACCCTCATGCGCTACGCCACACCTACGCGACCCACCTACTCGACGGGGGCGCCGACTTACGTGTCGTCCAGGAGTTGCTCGGTCACGCGAGCCTCCAGACGACCCAGGTCTACACTCATGTGAGCAAGGAGCGTCTGACCAAGGTGTACAAAGGGACCCACCCGCGCGCCTAGTTTGGGAGCACGATTGGGCTCGGTGAAAACACACTCCTAAGTCCTGGCTACTGGTTGAACGCTTGAGTCAACCGCCGCCACCCATCGAGCCGTAAAACTTCGCGTCACCGAAGCTAAAGACTCCGCCGTCGGCCGCGACTTCCCAGTAACCGCCACCGTTGGGCGTCGAGGTGA
>JAJYQJ010000068.1 GCA_021794655.1 Actinomycetes bacterium
TCTTGTAGCGGCCCATCAGACCATCATCGCGCAAGGGTGTATTATTCACGTGGACCGGGTGTGCCTGGGTTCGCTCGACCCCACGACTAAAGCCGGGGGCTTGCGCTCGCCGTCTTGGTCAACGGTGTACCATTATGTCTATGGGACGACTGCTGGCCGACTCCATGACGCGAGTAGAGGCCCTCGAGATGGAGGGGATCGGTTGGGACGGTGACCTAGACGAGATGCGTCGGGATCACCTGATAGCTGCAAGAGCCTGATCGACACCTCGGCGTGGGTCGACTTCCTTCGAGGCACCGACGTCGTAATGATGGAAGTCTTGGCCGGTTCTCGTGCTGAGGACCACCGCCGACGGCTCCTCGGTACTTGAAAACGATGGGAGCGTCGTGCCTCGAGTCCAAACTGTCGCCACTTGGTTGCCGACTTATCGGTCGTGCCGACGTTTGGAAAAGGCGAGTCGACGATCGGACGGTCGGCGCTGGTGGACCAAGGAAGACCTGGGTACGGGCTCGACAGGCTGTCTCACGAGCGGTCATATCGGATCTGCGGTCATGACGCCACCTGCCGGGCGGAAATCGGTTACAGCTAGGCTATACTATTTGCTTACTGTCTAAGTTACACTCTGACTGATGAAAGGGAGGTCGGTGGCCGATACGCATGAGGTGTACCCGAACGCGCCGTTGGCGCTCGTCGCCGTCGAGGTGCGGTTCCCGAACAGCGCGGGCACCCGTCCCCTGCCGATGAACCTGCAGCGCTCGTTCCGGGACCTGCTCGGCGAGGGATGGGTCATCGAGTCCCAGAAGATCCAACAGGTGTCAGTCGCCGTTAGCGCGGCGGGCGCCGTACCTCAAGCGACGTCGATGCTGACCATCCAGAGGTTCACCGTGCGCGACCGCACGCTCGCAGTTGCGATCACCGAAGAGAGCCTGACGATCGAGGCCACCCGCTATCGCCATTACCCCGAGTTCCGTGAGACCGTGGCACGTGCTGTGGCCGCTGCAGCCGAGGTCCTCCTGCCCGATGGGATCGTTCGCGTAGGTATGCGCTACATCGACGAGGTTCGCGTGCCCGACATTGCGGAAGAGGCTCCTTCGGCCTGGCAGGAGTGGGTCGATGCCTCGCTCATCGCCCCCGAGCTCGGCGCGATGAGCGACGCCGGCTTCGTCTCAACCGGATGGGAAGGTGTGGCACAGTACAGTACCGGACCCGACAAGAAGCTGGTACTTCGCTACGGACCCCGGGCCGGTTACGTCGTCAACCCGGTCGGCCCGCTCAAGCGGCCCGCTCCGCCCGGCCCAGGGCCTCTGTTCGCCCTGGACTTCGACTGTTTCTGGGAGCCACCAGATATTCCTGAGTTCGACCCTGGGATCATCATGAACACATGTGACCAACTCAGAAGGCCCATTCGGGCGTTGTTCGACATGCTGGTGACCGACAAGCTCCTCGCCGAGTTCACGAAGGAGGGCCCCGTTGGCTGACCTAATCACAGCGGATCGCACCCGCACCAGCTCGGCTACGGAACTGCCGACGCAGCTCTCGCGGACCCGAACCATCGACGAGCTGGTCGAAGATGTCGGCCATCTACGTAATGTCACCCGCCTCGCTGGCGATGACGTCGCGGAGGCCAGTCGCCAAGTAAGCGAAGTCCACCACCAGGCATTCCAAGCACAGCTCAATTCCAAGGCCCGGGACGTGGCGAAGCGGCCGGCGATCGAGATGCTCGACGAGCTCGCCAGACGAGGCTTCGCCTGGCGAGACATCGCTCGGCTGGTGGGCGTGTCGGTTCCCGCAGTCCGCAGGTGGCGTCAAGGAGAGTCCCCAACCGGCCCGCACCTGTTGGCCATCGCGCGTCTCCTCGCGTTCACCGAGATCCTCCGCGTCGACCACCTCGTATCCGATGTCGCGCGGTGGTTGGAGATGCCGCTCGTCGCTGAAGCACCCTTGACCGGGATCGACATGGCTGCCGACGGTCGCTATGTGGACCTGCTCGATCTGGCCACGGGACACGAGACGCCCGAAGCAGCGCTCGACCGCTGGCAGCCAGGTTGGCGTGAGCGCTTCTCCTCGCAGTTCGAGGTGTTCGAGGCCGCCGATGGGGAGCTCGGTCTTCGTTCGACGGCCCGAGACGACGATTGAGCCTCGAGACCTACGCGGTAGCGGCCGACTTGTACCTGGCCCGAGGTCAGGACGTGAACAGTAGCCGCTCAGCCTTCACCGGAGATGTCTTCGCCGGCGTCCCGATCCCGGGTGTTCAAGACGACGGGATGGCGATCATCGTCGCCCATCCATGCACCATGCGGGGACCGGAGGCGCGAATGCGCGAGCGCGTCCTCGTCGCAGCGGTTAGCGAGCATCACATAGTTCCGCGCGAGGTTTGGAGGAAGGGCTTCTACGGCCTAATGCCACTTCCCGGGCTGATCAATGCCAACTTGCATGTGGGTTGCTTCGACGACCTCGGGAAGGCCCTGTCCGCCGATCTCACGACCGACAAACGAGTCGCGTGCCTCTCGGAGTACGGGGTGAACCTTCTCCAGCAGCGGCTCATCTGGCACCTCACGCGCCTCGAAGTCGAGACTTTCCGCATCCAAGAAGCGTTCGCGCACACCTTCGAAGAAGCCGACCTTCTCGAAGAGTGGACCGAGACGCTCTTAGGGAGCGGCGTGTCCCCCGCTGACGCCGCCGCAAGCTTCGAGGCGTTCATCAGAGTGGATCACGGGAACGGCCGTACGCTGCAAGACGACCTCCGGGACGTCCAACGGCGGTCGGCGGTCCGTGTTGCGTGCCGAAATGAGGCCCGGCGCCTCTCCGCAGCTTCTACCTGAGCTCTTACATGGGCAACGTTTGTCGGGACGGCTTCACGGGGCGAGCGGTTGGCTGGACCATGGTGATGTGAAGCTGGCCGACTGGGCTCGGGCGAACGGGGTGCATCCAAAGACTGCGTATCGGTGGTGGCGTGCTGGCACGTGTAACCATTCACGTCCTTTTGACCAGTTCAAACATACCGTGTGAGGCAAGAGAAGAAGTGGATCCCAACTTCGTGACGCTCTTTGGGGACATGACGACCTCGTGGATGAAGAGTTGGCGGATGTTCATAGCTACCAATACACACAGTATGGGTTCGCCGTAACGTAGTGGTATCCCAGCGAGATCTTGTGGACCGGTATCGATGTCAAGGCATGAAGAGCAAAGACGCCTTGTGGGCGAAGTCTGCGAGGGGCGCGGGGAAGACTCCGAACCCGACGGTCACCGCTATACATATACCGATCGCGACCACGGCCAACACGGGTACGTTAACCACGTCGCCTTCACGTTCGTCGGGCACTTCGATCGTCTCTGGTGAAGACTCTAGAAGCAAGGTTGCGTTCAGTTCGTTGACGAGAGCCGTCTGGCGACCACTTCCGCTCCAAAGCGGCTCTCTCGCACTCGTCGATGCGACAGCGTCACCGCTCGCGTCGAGATTCTCGAGTCGATCTCCTTCCTGGTCACTGACGAACTTCTTGGGTGAGTACATGAGCAACACGACTCGCAGGTAGAAGAACGCGGCGACCGCCGCGCTCACCATCGCTATCACGGCCAAGGGGACAGAGTTGGCGTCGACGGCTGCCGCGACGACTTGAAGCTTTGCCCAGAACCCGGTCGTAAAGGGAGCACCGGCCTGGGAGAGGAGCAGTACCGCGAAGGCGAGCGCCAAGAACGGTTGGCGCTTGCCAAGGCCCTTGTAGTTGGAGATCTCGTGGGCCGCGTCGCCTCTTCCGCCGAGTACGCTAACGATCGCGAAGCTACCGATCGCCATGAACGTGTAGGCGAAGAGGTAGTAGAGAGCAGAACTCACCCCTCGTGCACCGACCTTCCCGAGTGCTCCCGCGGCTTCCAAGCCGAGCAGGACAAATCCTGCGTGGTTGATCGAGGAGTACGCGAGCATCCTCTTGATATCGGTCTGGATGAGTGCGAGCACCGCCCCGACGAGCAACGTGACGACAGCCAACGCGTAGATGATCGGCTGCCAGTCGACTCGAAGGACCCCGAATGAAGAGACGAAGACCCGGATCAGCGCTGCGAATCCCGCCGCCTTCGCGACTGCGGACATGAACCCGGTGATTGGAGTAGGTGATCCCTGGTAGACGTCTGGGGTCCACATGTGGAACGGGACCGCCGCGACTTTGAAAGCGAAGCCGACCAAGAGCAGGGTTAGCCCGGCGAGGAGAAGGCCGTCGCTCACGACGACGTTCTTCGCCAAGAAGTCCGCTATCTGGGTAAGGTTCGTCGTACCGGTCGCCCCGTAGGTGAGCGCTATCCCGTAGACAAAGATCGCGGACGAGAACCCTCCGAGCAAGAAGTACTTGAGCGCCGCCTCACCCGACTCAGCTCTGCGCCTGTTGAACGCGGCGAGAACATAGAGCGCGATCGAGAGGATCTCGAGCCCCAAGAAGACGATCACGAGGTCGTTCGCCTCCCCCATTAGCATCGCGCCCGTTGCCGACACCATCGCCAAGACGTTGAACTCGGGACCAGCCAAGCCTTCACGTCGCTGGTACCCGTCGCCGACGAGCGCGGTCAGTGCCATCGCGCTCGCGACGAGGACCGTGACGAGGACGCTGAACCCGTCCAAGACGACCGCGTGGTCGAGTGTCGTGTACGCGCCGTGGCTCTGGACGTCAAAGAACTGCCATAGAGCGGCGGCTAACGACGCGAGTGAGATAACCAACGTGGAAACCGTGATGACCGTTACGTTGAGCGCGCTCCTCACAAGCGAGGCCACCGCGAGGAGCAGGATCGCACCACCGAGCATCACTATCTCGGGCAAGATGGCGAGATAGGCGATGTGGGGCATCGCGATGCCGCCGTGAAGCGACGCTGAGGCTATAAGTAGCGCTACTCTCATCGTGATCCCCTCGGACTCGGTCCAGTTCCGCCGTCGGCTGCGGTGTCCTTTACGACCGCCGGCCCAGATCGCGCGACGAGCGGCTGTTTCGTATGGGTAACCAACTCCACCCTGTCAACTAAGCGATTGACCGCCGGTGTAATCCTGTCCAAGACAGGCTTTGGGTATACCCCCAAGAAGACGATCAAGACGATGAGAGGAGCGATTGCGGCTCGCTCGGCCCAACTCAGGTCGCGTGTCTTTTCGTTCGCTCGATCCGTCTTGCCGTGGAAGACCTGTTGGTAGGCCCAGAGCAGGTAAATCGCGGCTATCACTACTCCGCCGGTCGCAACGACCGCCCACCACCGGTGCGTCAGGAACGTTCCCGACAGGACCAAGAACTCACTCACGAACCCGTTCAGGCCCGGCAGGCCGATCGACGCCATCGTGACGACCGTGAAGACCGCGGCGAGTACCGGGGCAGGCGCCTGGAGCCCGCGAAGCTCTGTCACCTGCCACGTCTTCCTTCGTTCATGGATCCAGCCGATCAGCAAGAACAGCGCCGCGACGATCAGCCCGTGGTTCACCATCAACAAGACGCCACCGGTAAGACCCTGGGTCGTGAACGCAAACGTACCGAGCGCGATGAACCCGATCTGAGCCATAGACGAGTACGTCACGATGCGCTTTAGGTCGCGCTGAGCGCACGCGACGATCGCTCCATAGAGGATCCCGATGACCGCGATCGTCAAGATCCACGGAGCCATCGTCTTGGAGGCCTCGGGAAACAGGTTGAGATCGAACCGCAATATCCCGTAGGTCCCGAGCTTCGCGAGCACCGCGGCAAGGATCATCGATCCTCCAGTCGGTGCTTCCGTGTAGGCGTCCGGGGACCAGGTGTGAAACGGGAAGAGAGGCGCCTTTACCGCGAACGCCGCGGTGAACGCCAAGAACAACAAGATCCCATCTACTGATGAGAAGTGGGTGTGCTCGAGGGCTGGAAGCGCGAAGGTGAGTCCTGACCCCGGGTGTTGATGCTGATGGATAAAGGCGACCGCCAAGATCCCCACCAGTAAGAACACCGACCCTAAGAACGTGTAGATGAAGAACTTGAGAGCCGCGTACGCTCGCCTCGCATAGCCCCAGCCGGCGATTATGAAGTATGCGGGCACGAGCGTGAGCTCGAAGAACAAGAAGAACAAGATTAGATCTAATGAGACGAAGCTCCCGATACACGCTGCCTCCAGAAGCAGCATCCACGCAGCGAACGCTCTTGCGTCCAGTCGGCGCCCGATGCCGGACGCGAGGACTATCGGAAACAGAACCGTCGCCAAGAGGACCAAAAATATCGATATTCCATCGACGCCGACGTACCAATGGACGCCGAGCGACGCCACCCACACGTGATTCGAGACGAACTGGAATCGACCGTTTCTTGAATGGAGCAACACGAGCACCACGACCGACAGCGCGAGCGTCGCTAACGAGGTCACCATCGCGACCGCGCTCAACGCCCATTTGGGAGCCTTCATCATCGCAGCGACGACGAGCGCACCTCCGGCGGGAAGGAGGACGAGAACGGTCAGGTAGGGAAACGCTGGGGTATGAGACATCGTTACCACCACGTCCTACTCAGTACGAACACCACGATCGCTGCCGTGCCAAACGCGATGCCGAGCGCGTAGTTGCGCACGTATCCGCTCTGGAGCCGCCGGGCCTGTGAACCAGTTGCCCGCACGAGCGACGCCGCTCCGTTCACCGCGCCGTCTATCACTCTCGCGTCGACGACTCCGGCACAGAATCTCGCAAGAGATTGGGACGGACGCCCGATGACCGTGTCGTAAAAGTCGTCCCAGTACCAGACGTTGATCAAGAACTTGCGCTCCAACTCCGGACGGTTGACCTTGGACTTCCACAGGTGCCAGGCGACGCCGATTCCGACGAACGCCATCACGGCATCGATCGTCGCGAGCACCCACTGTGCGACCGTCCCCTCGTGGTCCAGGTAGAGGCTGTGCGCGAAGACCGGGGCGAGCCAGGAGGCGAAGTCGTAGTGATGCACCCAGGGCAGATCGAAAGCTCCGGCTAACGCAGAGAAGACAGCCAAGATCACGAGCGGTAGGCGCATAACCCACGGCGACTCATGTGGACTGTGATGCGCGGCGCCACCAGGTACTGGGTCTTTCCAGCGATCCTTGCCGTAGAACGCCAAGAAGAACAGCCGACTCATGTAGTAGCCGGTCAGAACCGCAGTCACTACCCCTAGCGCCCATAGCGCCGGGCTCTTCGCGTAGACGTTCGTCAAGACGTCGCCCTTGGACCAGAACCCCGAGAACGGTGGGACGCCTGCTATCGAGAGCCACGCGACAAGGAACGTCGCATAAGTCCACGGCAGCCACTTGCGCAGCCGCCCCATGCGCTTCAAGTCCTGTTCGTCTTCGAGGCCGTGAATCACCGAGCCCGCGCCGAGGAACAACAGGCCCTTGTAAAACGCGTGACACACCATCAAGAAGATCGCCGCGATGTACGCGCCGGAGCCGACCGCGAGCACCATGTAACCGATCTGGGAGACCGTCGAGAACGCTAGAACCTTCTTGATGTCTTGCTGGGCACTCGCGATCGTCGCAGCTACAAACGCCGTCACTCCCCCGACTATCGCGATCACCCACATCGCATCCGGGGTTAGCGCGAGCACCTCGTTCATCCGGCACAACAGGTAGACACCCGCTGTAACCATCGTCGCCGCGTGGATCAGAGCCGAGACCGGGGTTGGGCCCTCCATAGCGTCGGGGAGCCAGTTGAACAACGGGATCTGCGCGGACTTTCCAGTCGCTGCGAGGAACAGCAACAACATGACTGCCGTAGCGGTCCCGCCGGCGAGCACGTGACGATTGGCAAAGACGCTCAGATAGTTGAGAGTTCCGACCTTTGAAAATACGAGGAACATCGCGAGCAGGAATCCGACGTCTCCCACCCTGTTGTATATGAACGCCTTCTTCCCGGCTGACGCCGCGCTGTCCCTCTCGAACCAGAACGACACGAGCCAGTACGAGCAGACCCCGACTCCCTCCCAACCGACGAAAGTCAACAATAGGTTGTTCGCGAGCACGAGGATCAGCATCGAGAACACGAACAGGTTCAAATAGACGAAGAACTTCGAGTAGTCACGATCTTTTTTCATGTACCCGATCGAGTACAGATGTATCAACATGCTCACCCCGGTGACGAACATCGCCATCGTCATCGAGAGAGGATCGATGAGTATCGCGGCGTTGACGTGAAGCCCGCCGACTGAGATCCAGGTAAAGTAGGTCTGTGTAAACTCCCTCGCACCAGAGGGGAGGTGGGACAACCCCGCAAACGTAATACAAGCGGCGACGAAGGACCCCGCTATCGCGAGAGTGCCGATCCAGCCGGCGACCGGATCGCCGATACGACGACCGAACGCTAATAGAACCAGGAATCCGACGAGCGCGAACAACGGCATCAGATAAGCAACGTGAAGCACTCTCAGCTCATCCCTTCAGTACGTGTAGATCGTCTGCGACGGTGCTCGTGCTCCGCCGGAAAATTGCGACCACTATCCCCAGGCCGACGACTACCTCCGCGGCGGCGACGACGAGAACGAAGAACACGACTACCTGGCCGCCGATGTCCCCCAACATCCGCGAGAACGTGACAAAAGTGAGGTTCGCCGCGTTCAGCATGAGCTCGATGCACATGAACATGACGAGCACGTTCCTCCTCACGAGCACCCCAACGGCGCCGATGCCAAAGAGCACCGCCGCTAGCGTCAGGTACCACCCTCCGCTGAGGCTCACCTGAGCACCTCCTTTTCGCTCGAGTCTGAACTGGGTTCATCGTCGGGGCTCTCAACACTTGGCTTCTCCAAGTCGCGACGCTCTCGGCGCGCGAGTACGACCGCACCCACGACGGCGATGACCAACAACGCGGCCGTCGCCTCGAACGCGAACAGATACGTCGTGAAGAGCTGCTTGCCCAGTTGTGCAACTTCTCCTGACGGAGCGCCCGGACTCCCCGGGTTAACCGACCCGTTGATCGGACCGACAACCCCGTGAGCACCCGTGACCCAGTGCGAGGAGACGAGAAGCGCCACGAGCGAAGCGACCGCTACTCCGACGAATATCAGCGCGAGCGGCCGCTGGCCGACGAGCGGCTCTGCTTCGATGTTCTCACGCCGGTCGACGCCGAGGAACATGATCACGAACAAGAACAGGACCACGATCGCCCCTGCGTAGACAATTACCTGCACCGCGGCGAGAAAATTCGCGTCTTGTTCGATAAAGAGCACCGCGACGCCAAAGAGCGTCATCACAAGACTCAACGCAGCGTGTACGGGATTACGTGACGTAACCACACCGAACGCTCCCATGATTATCACCGCGGCGCTGACCGCGAACACGATGATGTCAGGGATCGTCGCACCACCTGCCGCTAGGAGCGTGAGCGTCACTTGGGGCCTCGCATCTCAGTCTGTGGGCGTCGGCTCTCTTCGCGTGCGGCCTTGGACGCCCTGTGGCGGCTCCTCGCCTCGTCCAGGTGCTTCTTGTGACGTGCAGCGGAGATCTTCGCTCTCCAGATACGTCCCTTCATCCCACGGTGTTCAAGCGGTATGTCTTCTTTGAGCAAGTGGGCCTCTAGCACCTCGCGCAACGGCTTCGTACCCGTCGCTTCATCGTCGCGCCGACCAGACTGACCACCTTCGGGCGGGCGCAGTCCGTAGCCGAGCTCTCCTGACCACTGGACCTCGCCCTCGTAGGCGGCGTTCCCCGCCGGAGCGGTCGCTCTCATCCAGCCCGAGCTGTGCAAGTCCTCCCCGTCCCTCCAGTCCTCCCACGGGAGATGGCGTGGCAGGCCCTCGTCGTCGACTAAGAGCTCGGACTTCGTGTAGATCGCGTCAGCTCTGTTCGTAAACGAGAACTCAAACAGCTTCGACTCGGTAATCGCCTCGGTCGGGCAAGCCTCTACACAGAGGTCGCAGTGGATACATCTTAGGAAATTGATCTCGTATACGTAGCCGTATCGTTCGCCCGGGGACACCGGGTCGTCGGGCGGGTTGTCGAGCCCTCTTACGTATATGCAGTCAGCAGGACAGACGCCGGCGCATAGCTCGCAGCCGATGCACTTCTCCATCCCGTCTTCGTATCGGTTCAAGACGTGGCGGCCATGCTGGCGTGGCTGCTTGGGCTTCTTCTCGTCTGGATACTGGCGTGTGACCCTCGGCCGGCTCAGATGCTCCAAAGTCAGCTTGAAGCCGCCGAGAAAGCTCAACTGGCCCTTCAGCCCCTCGCTAGAACTCATCTTGGACCACCCTCATCTCCTCGCTCAGCGTCGACGTCGCTGCCAGAGTCGCTCGCTGAAAGCGCCCACACCCTCTGGCCGACGGGAGGAAGGATCGCGTGCTCTTCTTCACGCGTCGCTCCGACTGCGAAAGCACGGTTCAAGAGCACCGCGGCAGCGACGACCCCGACCGCGACGAGTAGCCCCCACCAGTGCCACACAACGATCGCCGCCACGATCATCAGCCAACCAAGGGTCATCGGGATAAGGCGCTTCCAGCCCAGATCCATCAGTTGGTCGTAGCGGAAGCGGGGGAGGGCCGCACGGAACCATACGTAGATGAACAAGAACACTAAGACCTTCAAGAGGAACCACACCACCGGCATCCATATCTCAGCCGTCGGTATGAATCGAGGAATCGGTCCGTCGGGCCCACCGAAGAACAACGTGACGACGACCGCAGACATCGTGATCGTATTCATGAACTCCGCGAGGAAGAACAACGCAAACCGGATCGAGGAGTACTCGGTGTGGAACCCACCCACCAACTCCGATTCAGCCTCCGTGAGGTCGAAGGGGGGACGGGTCAGCTCCGCGGTTATCGCGATCATGAAGAAGATGAACGGCAGGAATCCAAGGCGGATCAGGTTCCAATCCCAAAAAGCCGCTGCTTGCGAATCGACAATCGCCCTCGTCGACAGCGACCCCGAAATCAAGACGACTGTCACGACGGTCATACCCAACGCGGCCTCGTAGGAGATCATCTGAGCGGACGCCCGCACGGAGCCCAAGAGGGGATACTTAGAACCTGAAGACCATCCGGCGAGCATCACTCCATAGACCGCGATCGAGGACATCGCCAGCACGAAAAGTATGCCAATTGGTGGATCGGCAACCTGGAGCTCGAACGTGTGTGAGCCGACCGTTATCACCCCACCGACCGGCACGACCGTAAAGATCAACAGGGCGGGAATCAGCGAGAGATAAGGGGCCAACTTGAACACGAATGAGTCGGCTCGCTCGGGAAGCAGGTCCTCTTTGAAGAAGAGCTTGATCCCATCGGCCATCGTCTGGAGAAGTCCCCACGGGCCGGCTCTGTTCGGCCCAATCCTGCTCTGCATATCCGAGATGACTTTGCGCTCAAACCAGATCATCAACATCACCGAGACGAGGAGCGCCGAAAACGCGACGAGCACTTTGATCGCGACGATCAGCCACACCTGCCAGTTCAGCCCGTGGACAAAAAGCGGATCGCCGCTCGACGCGAGTGCGCCGAGCGTTCTAAGATGCGCCGTTGGATCCAAGAGAGATCTCACAACGACTCCATCCTCACGTCGTTTACCACCGAAGAAGCGTCGATCAACATCGACACCGCATTGATCACTCCGTCTTCATCGTCGCGTGCACCGCCTGCGCCGCCTGAACCGTTTGAACCGTTGGAACCGTTGGATGCAGCCAAGGGGAGGTTGAAACCGACGACGGCGACACCTCGTGGAACCTGCGAATCTACGTGGGCCTCTAGAACGAGTGAGCCACGCGCTGAACGTAACTTCACCAAGTCCCCGGTCTTCACGCCGAGGCGATCGAGGTCGTAGCCGTTCGCACGTACCCTGGCGAACGAGACGAGAGTGCTGAGCGACGGGGAGGAGGCGACCGCGCTAGAAGAGTCGTAGAGGCAACGTTGCGCAACCAGCCTTAGTGAGTAGCTGTCGGCCGGTGGGGTCTGAAAGCCGGTGACACCGCTTGAGTTATCCCTCCGGTCTCTACCGACTATCTGAGGGACCTCAACCGGGTCGCGAGCGTCTCGTCTCGGCTCTTCGCTCTCTGCGACGGGTGGCCCGGCAGACCCGACACGTGGCGGAGCTCCCTGACGCTCGACGGAGTCGACTCCTGGAAGTGCGACGGGGTCGACCAAGAGGACCTCGTGACGGTTCGAACGAACGCTTTCGTCGTTCACATCGATTGGAACCACGACGCCGTCGCGCGCCCAGCTCGACGACATAACCTCATTGCTCAGACCCAGGTACGCGGGAGCGAGGTTCGCTATCTCGTTCCTGATCCCCTCTACGCTGTCGACATCCAGGTCCCCTCCAAGAGACCCGGCCAGCTCTGACGCGATCATCCAGTCCGGCCAGGCGTGACCAGGCGCAACTACCTTGTGCCCGAGCCTCGTGACCCTTCCCTCGATGTTCGTTGTCGTGCCAGGACGTTCGTGGCTGACCGCGACCGGCAACACTACGTCTGCGATAGAGGCGAGCTCACCTCGATGCCCCGTCACCGCTACGACGAACTCCGCCCGATCTATCGCGGCCACTGCGAGTGCGCGATCTGGAAAGTCCGAGAGCGGATCGGCCCCGATAGCGAGTAACGCTCTCGTCGGTGAGATCTCGTTACCTTCCTCAATCGACTCATCGCCGCTCAGTGACATGAGCATCGAGGTCGTGTCGCGACCGCGCCTATCTGGAACAGCGCCCCACGCCGCCTCGAACCACCTACGACCCGCGTCGAGCTCGACGCGACCGGGAAGGAGGCCGGGAGCGAGGCCCATATCAATCGCACCGAACACGTTGCCACGACGAAGAGCAAAGAGAAACTTCGCCTCGGGTAGCTCCCTCGCCAGGATCCGAGCGGCTTCTTCTACCGGCGCCGAGCCCTCCGCCATCGATTGGCGTCCGACAACTACGACGACACGCCGGCCGCGCCCACGCTCTTTGTCCGTACCCGTCGACGCGAGAAGTCTCGTCGCGATCCCGAGCGCGTCTGCGCTCGCGGCGGCCCCTTCGGGATGGTTGCTGAGCGCGGCGTCGAGCCTGCCGTCTCGGGTCAACGCTCCAGCGATAGCTGGGGCGTCTCCGGGACGGATCGCAATAAAGGCCTCCGCGAACTTCGTCAGCTCTGTCGGGCAAGGCGCTATCTCTATCAACGACGTCTTGTGCGCGACGACGGACTCTCGCAACCTGAGGAACAAGACCGGAAGCTCCTCGCGGATGTCGCCGCACAACGTGACGACGACCTCTGCGTTTGAAGCCTCGTCGATCGTCGCACGGGGTAGAGACAACACCAGCTCTGAAGAGAGGCCGTCACCGATCTGGGCGTCCACGGAGTCCGTGCCGATCACACCCTTTGCAAGCTTTGCCCACGCGTATGCACTCTCGTTTGTGAGCCTCGCCCCTCCGATCACACCTATCGCCTCTGGTCCTCCCGCCTCCTTGGCCTTCAAGAGACCCTTCGCTGCCACGCGAAGAGCTTCGTTCCACGAAACGGGAACCAACGTGCCGTCTTTCTTGACTAACGGCTCAGAGATCCTCGTAGCGAGATTTGACCCCGTCTCACGAACCTCGCCTTCGTAGCGACCACCCGATACTTCGTCGCCGTTCACCGACTCGAAGACGAAGCGACCTTTGTCGCAGAGCCAACCGTGGTTCACCGGCTCCGAGTCGATACCCAAGATCCGTGTCAAACGGTTCAACGACGACTGCACTGCGACCCTGCAGCCAACAGAGCACGTCGTGCACGTCGACTCAACTTGATCGAGATCCCAGGGTCTCGCGCTGAAGCGATACGGGCTCGCAGTTAGGGCGCCGACCGGGCATATCTGAACGGTGTTCCCGCTGAAGTACGACGTGAACTTCGTATCTGGAAACGCTGCGACCTCGACTTGCTCGCCGCGTCCTGCAAAGTCAATCTGGGCCTCTCCGGCGACCTCGCTCGCAAAACGCGTGCACCGGCTGCACTGGATGCAACGCTCCCGATCCAACAGGACTAGGTCCGAGAGCACTACCGGCTTCTCGAAGTGGCGCTTCTCTTCTATAAAACGACTCTCGCCTGGGCCGTAGGCGAGGGTCTGGTCCTGGAGCGGGCACTCACCACCCTTGTCGCACACCGGACAGTCGAGCGGATGGTTGACCAAGAGGAACTCGAGCACCCCGTCTTGAGCCTTCTTGACCTTCTCCGACTTCGTGCTCACCTCCATCCCGTCAGCGACCTCGACATAGCACGACGGCTGGAGCGTCGATCCTCTCGGCCCGCTCACCTCGACGAGACACATCCTGCAGACACCGACCGACTTCATCCTCGGGTGGTAGCAAAACCTTGGGATGTAAGTGCCCGCGCGTTCGGCCGCCTTGATCACGACTTCGCCACGCCGCGCGCTAATCGTGCGTCCATCCAGCGTCATCGTGACCTCGCCCGGGTCCGGCGCGCCCTCGCCGTGACTCTCGCCGTGGTCGGAGTCGTTCCGTGTTTGGGTTTCCTCAGGCATACGGGCAGGCTCCGTCTTTTACGTGATGGAGGAATTCATCTCGGAACATCAAAATGGCAGAGTGAATAGAGGACGGTATCGATGGACCAAGAACACAGATCGTCGTCTGCTGGGGCGGCCACGTCAAACCCGGCGCGATATTGTCACAGACGTCGAGGAGGAGGTCCAGATCCTCTTCACGCCCCTCGCCGCTCTCGATCCGATTGAGCACTCTCTTCAACCAGCCGGACCCCTCTCTACACGGGGTGCACTGCCCACACGACTCTCTGGCGAAGAACTTCGTGATACGAAGCGCAGCTCTCACCGCACACGTCGACGAGTCCATCACCACGATCGACCCCGACCCGAGCATCGAGCCGGCCTCTCCAACTTCGTCTTGGCCAAGAGGGAGATCCAAGTGCTCGGGCCCGAACCACGGCGCCGATACCCCTCCAGGGATAAAGGCCTTCAGATCGTTTCCGTCGAGAATTCCGCCTCCGAGAACCGGTGCGTAAATCAGGTCGCGAAAAGTCGTCTTTACCATCTCCAACTCGTAAACTCCGGGGTTCTTCACACGCCCTGAGAGCGCAAAGAGGCGTGTCCCGGTTGAGCGACCAGCTCCGAGGGCCGCGAACGCGGCGCCTCCGTTGTTGATAATCCAAGGGAGATTCGACATCGTCTCGACGTTGTTGACGACGGTCGGCTCACCGTAGAGGCCGATCGCGGCCGGAAAAAACGGAGGCTTTATCCGGGGAAACCCACGCTTTCCCTCCAACGACTCAAGCAGAGCGGTCTCTTCGCCACAGATGTACGCACCGGCGCCGGGGTGGACGACGACGTCGACGGAGTACCCCGAATGAAATATGTCAGAGCCGGCAGCCCCCTTGTCGTAGGCGTCGTTCAACGCCTGCTGGACTCTTTCCAAGCCGAGCGCGAACTCGCCTCTTAGGTATATGAACACCTTGGTCACCTGGAGTGCGTACGCGGCTATCAGCACGCCTTCGACGAGCTGGTGAGGGTCACGTTCGACCAAGAGATGGTCCTTAAAGGTTGCCGGCTCGCTCTCGTCGCCGTTGACGACCAGATAAGTCGTCTGAGCCTTGCGCAGCATCGACCACTTCCTGCCCGCCGGGAACCCTGCACCGCCCCGGCCAAGGAGGCTCGCCGCGTCGACTTCGGCCGCGACGGCTTCTGGAGTCATCTTCACCGCCTTGCGAAGGGCTTCGTAACCTCCGGTCGCAAGATAGCGCTCGATCGTATGGGAGTCTTCATAGCCCATACGTGACGTAACGATCTTTGGAGCCTCAGTTATTGCCATCAGCGACTCCCTACGTTACGACGCACTCTTATCAACGTGCCATGTGGTGGGATGGAGTCCGACAACTCTCCGGTGCGGAGCTTCTCTACCAACGAATCAAAGGACTCCGGCGTCTGGCTCCCAACGTAGCGGTGGTTCACCTGCACGCACGGCGCCCGACCGCAGTCGGCGAGGCACTCGGCCTCTTCTAAGGTGACCATCCCATCACTCGTCGTAGCACCCACGCCTATCCCAAGCGAGCTCTGTGCGTGGTTGAGAAGGTCTTCCCCACCACGAAGTAAGCACGCGATGTTGGTGCAGATCGAGATGACATACTTGCCAACCGGCTCTAGATGAATCATGTCGTAGAAACTCGCCGTACCACGCACCTCTGCCGGGGTGACGCCTACGATCTGAGCAATCTCTTCCATCGCCTCGGGACGGAGCCATCCGTCTTGTTCTTGTGCGAGATGGCACAACGGCACCAACGCAGAGCGAGCGTCGGGGTAGAGGGCGACGATTTCAAGTGCCCGCGCGCGTATCTCGGGACTCAGATGGTTCATCGGTCCACCTCCCCCATCACCGGATCGACAGACGACGTCGTCGCGACCGCGTCGGCGACGAGCCCTCCTCGAAGCAGCAACGGCAACGACTGGAGGTTCACGAAGCTCGGGGCCCTTATGTGCATGCGAAGCGGTTTCGAAGTTCCGTTCGATACGAGGTAGCAGCCGAGCTCACCCCTCGGTGACTCCACCGCTACGTACGCCTCACCTTCTGGAACCCTGAACCCCTCGGTGAAGACCTTGAAGTGATGGATCAACGCCTCCATCGACTCGTCTATTCGCGCCCTCGGAGGCGGGGTAACTTTGCGGTCCGCAACCCTGTAGTCACCGTCTGGCATCTTCTCCGCCACTTGGCGGATGATGCGAATCGACTCTCTGATCTCGTTAAGACGAATCGAGTAGCGATCGAAGTTGTCCCCGTACTTTCCAACCAGCACGTCAAAGTCGACCTCGTCGTAGGCGAGATAGGGCATCGCCTTTCGCAGATCCCACGCAACTCCGGTCGAACGCAGTATCGGCCCGGTGAGCGAGAGTGCGACCGCCTCTTCTGCCGTCAAGTTCCCGACCGCCTCGGTCCGCTCCCTGAAAATCGGCTGTCCGGTCAACAACTCGTCGTACTCGTAGGTGCGCGCGAGCACCGTCTCACAGATGACCTCGACGTCGTCTTGCCAACCGTCTGGAAGGTCCGCCGCGACGCCCCCTGGACGTATGTAGTTGTGGTTCATCCGTAGGCCGGTCGTCTTCTCGAAGAACGACAGCACCATCTCTCGCTCTCTGAATCCGTAGATCATCATCGAAGTCGACCCGAGGTCCATGCCGTTCGTCGCCATCCACATCAGATGCGACGAAACCCTATTCAACTCCGCCATCAACATCCGGATCCACACCGCTCTAGGTGGAAGATCTACTCCGAGGAGCTCCTCGACCGCGAGTGAGAACACGAGTTCGTTGCTGAGTGGGCACAGATAGTCCATCCGGGTGACGTTCGTCGCGCCTTGAACGTAGGTCAGCTCTTCGGCGGTCTTTTCCATCCCGGTGTGGAGGTAACCGATGACCGGCTTCGTCCTCAAGATCACCTCGCCGTCGACCTCGAGCATGAGGCGTAGAACTCCGTGAGTCGAGGGGTGCTGAGGGCCCATGTTGATGATCATCGTCTCATCGTCGCGACGCTCGACGTCGATGTCGTTCGAGTCAACCGACACTCCTTCGGGGAGCCTCAGGACTGCGCCGACCTCGCGCCTCAGCTCTCCGCTACCGGTCACGGAGCGACTCTCGAGCTCTTGGGCGCCCTCGGACGTCTCGCCCGTGCTCCACGTCGGACTCTGTTCGGTCATCTCGTAATCACCGCGGTCCCGGGGCTTCTTTGAACTGTATCGGAACTCGCCCGATTCCATAGTCTTTGCGCAGCGGATGTCCTTCCCAGTCTTCAGGCATCAGGATGCGAGTGAGGTCAGGGTGGCCCAAGAATTCAATTCCCATCAAGTCAAACGCTTCTCGCTCCATAGCGTCGACTCCGGGGTATATCTCGATAATCGAAGGCAAGACCGGATCGTCTTCTGGCACCTGGACGCGGACGCGAGCTCTCGACTTCGAGGACAACGAGAGCAGGTTGACGACGACTTCGAAACGTTGTGGCACGACGTCTACTGGAAGAGTGCGTCCCTCGTAACCCAGGTAGTCAACCGCGCATAGATCCACACACATCTCATACCCGTGCGACTTGTACTCTTCAATCACGCTTGAATACTCAGAGCGCGACGGGAAAGTCATCTCCGCCTTCCAAGAACCCCTCGAGCGAGTTTCCGCGGTCATCGCGGAGTAGATACCCGCACTGCCCCGGGAACTTCGGGCACCCACCCCGCCACGTCGCCGCTTTCACCGTCGCTCCCACCGACCGCGATCGCCGTTTGGTCACCCTCGCTTACCCGCGACTCTATTGGCTTTCGTCGAGTGATCTCTCCGTTTCTGATCTTCTCGTGAAGCGTCAAGATCGCATGCAGGAGCGTCTCAGGCGACGGCGGGCAGCCTGGAGCGTAGACGTCGACCGGCACTATCTGGTCCACCCCCTGAACGATCGCGTAGTTGTTGAACATCCCGCCCGAGGATGCACAAACACCCATCGATATCACCCACTTTGGCTCCATCATCTGGTCGTAGACCTGCCGCAAGACCGGAGCCATCTTCTGCGAGACCCGCCCCGCGACGATCATCAAATCGGCCTGACGAGGGGAGGCTCGAAACACCTCCATGCCCATCCTCGAGATGTCGTAGTCAGCCGCCCCAAGAGACATCATCTCGATCGCACAACAAGCGAGGCCGAACGTAGCCGGCCACACGCTGTTACGGCGCGCCCATTTGACGAGATCTTCCAACGTCCCGGTCAAGAAGTTGTGTTGAAGGTCCTCGAGTCCCATCAGGCCGCCCGCTCCGGCGAGGTCGGCGGCGATGGGGTTGCGGTGATTCGAAGGATCGTCGAGTCAGAAGTTCGTGACGGCATCCCTTCGCTCAGGCGCTTCGCGGGGCCCCAGTTAAGGGCCCCGTTACTGATGAGGAACAAGAACGCGACGAACACGACGACCGCGAACACCAAGACTTCTACGAAACCAAACACGCGGATCTCGCGGAATATCACCGCCCACGGGTACAAGAAGACTATTTCTATGTCGAAGATGATGAAGATCATCGCGACGAGATAGAAACGAACCGGGAACCGCTGAGGTGGTTCGTGGTCGGGCACTATCCCACACTCGTACGGCGCGATCTTCGCACCCGTCGGCTTCTTCGCCGGTCCAAGCAGGCTCGATCCCACGAACGACCCAGCCGCGAACAGGAGGCCTAGCCCAAGGAGCAATACGATCGGTAGATACTGGTCCACAGGTAGATGTTTTTACCACGGGTACCTTCGGCGAAGCACATCGGGACGCCAGCGGCTCACAACACGTTCGGTCGGGCGTTGCGATAACCCGACCCCGCCGCGTCGCCTACGATCTCGGTTGTGGAGCGAGAATCCTCGACGAACGAAGTCCACGACGTCTTAATTGTCGGTGGCGGGCCTGGTGGATCAGCCTGCGCCTACTGGCTCGCGTCGGCCGGCTGGGACGTCGTCGTCGTCGAGAAGAAGCGGTTCCCAAGAGACAAGACCTGCGGGGACGGCCTGACCCCCCGGGCCGTTAAGCAGCTCGCCGACATGGGCCTCGAGGACTCGCTAACCGGAGCGCATCGCTACCGCGGTCTCATCGCGTACGGTTTCGGGCGAACGATGGAGTTGCCGTGGCCGGCGCACCCGATCTTCGGCGACTACGGATACACGATCACCCGCCACGACCTCGACGGTATCGTCGCGGACCACGCGGCCAAGGCGGGCGCGACCGTGCTCCAAGGTTCAGAAGCGCTCTCGCCGATCCTCGAACACGACGCGAGACCAGATCCGAGTTCGTCTCGCCCGAAGTGCGCTACACCGTCGACGATCCCCTACTGCGCCGGCGCCCGGGTACGAGACAGCGAGACCGGAGAGATAAAGGAGCTAAGGGCGCGCTACGTCGTAGTCGCCGACGGCTCAAACTCCCGCTTCGGTCGGGCACTCGGCACGTCGCGGGATCGTCACAGACCTATGGGCATGGCACTTCGCACCTACTACACCTCACCGCGCCACGACGAGTCGTTCATCGAGTCTCATCTCGATATAAGAGACGCCTCCGGAAACGTAGTTCCAGGATATGGATGGATATTTCCGATGGGTGACGGAAGGGTGAACGTCGGCGTCGGGCTCCTCTCGACTTCTGCGAGATGGAAAGGGGTGAACACGACTGAGCTGATGAACACCTTTGTCAACTGGGCACCGAGATCCTGGGAGCTCACCCCTCAGAACTGTTGTGGTCCAGCTACCGGAGGAAAACTCCCGATGGGCCTGTCGGTCACCCCCTGGAGCGGGGAGAACACCCTCGTCATCGGCGACGCCGGGGGTGCGATCAACCCGTTCAACGGTGAAGGGATCTCTTACGCCTACGAGACAGGACGCCTCGCGGCCAACTCGCTGGACCTAGCGCTTGGCGGTGGGGGTCGAGAGGCTCTCGCGACTTACGCAAGAGACCTCGAAGAGACTTACTCCTCCTACTACGCCGTCGGTCAAGCGTTCGTGAGGATGATCAGCAACCCGAGCGCGATGCGCGTGTGCGTCGGCGCCGGGATGCACTCGGAGTTCTTGATGACCCAGCTCTTAAGAGTGATGGCGAACCTCATGCGCCCGGACGTACTTGGACCCGCGGAGATCGGCTTCAAAGGGATGAAAGCCGCCTCGCGGACTCTCGATATCTACCGCGGCTTAAAGAGGCCACCGGCGACTTGAGTCGCGGCCTCACCGGCCGCGTCGATCGCAACCTCCAAGTCGTCATCTGTGTGCGCGAGTCCCGGGAACATGACCTCGTAGGGTCCCGGAGGTAGCGCGACTCCACGTTCTAAGAGCGCGTGGAAGAACGCTCGATAGACACCGTTCTCACCGATCGCTCGAGCTTCGTCGTAGTTTCTCGGAAGCCGTACCGTCCGCTCGTCGACCTCCGGATCGTGACCCGGTTCGTGGCCCAAACCGTCACCCGGTTCGGCGACGAACAGCCCGACGAGGGGGCCAATCGAGATGACGCTCGCCGCGAGCCCGCCGTCGGTTATCGACGTCGTGAGCCGATCGGCAAACCTCGCCGCTCTCGCCGTGAGCTGAGCGTACGCCGCGTCGTCGACGTTCGATAGAACCGCCAGCCCCGCGGCGGTCGCGAGCGGATTCCCCGACAACGTCCCCGCCTGGTAGACCGGCCCGTCGGGTGCGAGGTACGCGAGGATCTGCGCCCTGCCCCCGAGCGCGCCGACCGGTAGACCCCCACCGATCACCTTGCCAAAGCACCACAGATCCGGCCTCACCTCGAACGTCGCGCTCGCACCACCCGCAGCGAGCCTGAACCCGGTTATCACCTCGTCGAAAATCAACAGCGCTCCGACCGCGTCGCACGCTCGACGGACTCCGTCCAAGAACCCGTCGGCCGGCGCGACGAGATTCATATTCGCCGCGACCGGTTCCACTATCACCGCCGCGACCGTCTCGTCCAGGTCGGGAACTTCGTTGTAGGGAACGACGAGCGTATCCGCGACCGCCCCCGGCGGCACGCCGGCCGAACCCGCCAAGCCGAGGGTCGCGACTCCACTTCCCCCTCCCGCCAACAACGCGTCGGAGTGCCCGTGATAACACCCCGCGAACTTCACGATCCGATTCCGGCCGGTGTAGCCGCGTGCGAGGCGAACCGCACTCATCGCGGCCTCCGTCCCAGAGGAGACGAGACGAACTTGATCGCACCCCGCGACGCGTCCACATATCGCCTCCGCCAAGAGGACCTCGCCGGTCGTCGGGGCGCCGTACGTCGTGCCGTCGGCCGCCGCGCGCTTAATCGCCTCGGTCACGACAGGGTGCGCGTGACCCAAGAGGACTGCCCCGTAGGACTGGATGAAGTCGACGTAGCGATTCCCTTCGACGTCGAAGAGATACGCTCCCGATCCCCTAACGACGGTGAACGGCGTCCCTCCGACGGCCGAGAACGACCGCACCGGGGAGTCGACCCCGCCCGCGATTACCTTTCGCGAGCGATCGAACCACGACTCGTTCGTAGAACGCTGCGGGGACGTCTTCTCCGGTCCCGTCGTCCGCTTAAGCGGTAGTTTCGACGAGGTGAACACTCTCCTAGCTTAACTGCAGCGTTCCCGCCTCGGATACGGAGAGCAGTTGGTCAGTCTTATTCAAAACGTCAATTCTTTCGGACGGATTCGCAGGGGGCAATCCCTTGCCCGTATGAACTTTGCAGGTTATAGCTAGATCGCCCGATACCCTGCTTTCGGAGTTCGTCCAAGACGCGTAGCACGCGCTTCGTTTCGTCATCATCACGTTGGGTGGTGACGTTTGCTATCTCCTCTTCGATCTCGTCGAGACGGTGATGATTTCGCTCAGATTTCCTAGTGGCCAAAGTAGCCTCCCTTCCAATCAATAGCGAAGTAATGATGCCCACGCACCATCCTGTAATTTAGCAATAGGCTGTTATAGCTCGACAGCGCATCTCTCACATCGGGAGTGTCATCGAGGTCGTCAATATGGAGTTTCAGCTCTCTGCGTGCCACTTGCATCGAGATACCGCGAGCATGGGAATGCCACCGCTTCGTGTCATTGAGCTTTCGAGCTATTTCCGCAGCCCGATCTTTCTTCATGGTGATGGTTACGGGCAAACCTCTGGCCTCAGTGCGCTTCCAGTTCTTGAACTTATACTTTACGAGCCACTCTTCGAGCAACGCAATCGACAAATCTCTTGCTTGCTCATATTGGTAAAGCTCGGCCGGATCAAAATTTTGAATCAAATAGGCCAATTCAGCGGCAGTTAGGGTGCCGTTTCCTGATTTCTTTATGAGCCGATCGAACTGCTCCAAGTAACCGAGTGCCGGAACATTCATCAGACTGCCCGGCCTCGGTAGTTGTGGATCAATCGGTCCCAGCGTAGCGGAATAGTCCATCAATATATTGTCACCTGCCATCACAAGAACAGTCCCTGCAGACATTGCAAAGGTTGTCACAACAAAATCCACAGTTCGGTAATGGTGGCGCAGCGTGTTCGCAATCCGTTCGGCCGCTTCGATGTAGCCACCGTTGGTTTCGAGGTTAACGACCAAGCGGCGGCGTCGAGGTTTGATCGCCTCTACCGCGACTTTGAGCGACGATCCGTGGGCTTCATCAATCGGACCAACATATGTCAAGAGATTGGCTTCCATGAGACGCTCGACCTCTTGCGCTCGCGAACGCAGTTCGGCTTCGATTAACTCATTCGGATCCGTATGGAGTTGCTCGGCCATTTTCTTAGAATTCGTCCCATCGCGTCTTGGCAGCACGGCGAGGGATTTCAGAACGATTCTCGGCGGAGAGCCGTTCCGTTCGCTCCCTACCCCTTGTATTGCCACCGAGACGCCCCAGCTCAACGACAGCAGCGTTCTTGTCCCAGTAGAGGTTATCGTCCTTATCCCCGGGGACGACACTCCACGCCAAGGTGGAGGTTGTCATCTGGTTCAGGTAACGGAGCTTGCTTGACCGCTTCGGCATAACTCCATCCTAGGTTCTCTTCAACCCTACGTGAACCAGATTCCCACTTCGAGGCGAAGTTCGGGCTTCTTCGCAAGAATGGTCACCAAACCGGTCAAGCATCAGCTGGATACCTTCCTGGGTAATACTCATCCACCACCAAGAAGTGCTGCCGCGCGAGCGGACCTCGATGCTGAGTCGGGCGAGACCAGGCAACGACAGGCGGCGACAGGAAACGACCACAACCCAGCTAGACTTGCAGCGTGGATCAAACCTGTAGCCAAAGCGCGCTCTTCCTGGTACTATAGGTTGAGGTCTAATAGCCCTGGTTCACCAGGTCGGCGAGTCGTCGACGCGGACCGTTAGACGACGGTTGACCCGGTCGCCACAAGGTTGGAGACCGTGGTGCCAAAACACGCTCAAGAACGCTCTGGAACGAGGCTCGAACGGGGGAACTATGACGGCTGGCAAGAAGGCCATAACACCAGGTGAAACGTCACAACTCCACGCGGGTGCAGGCGTCTTGTCGGCAGCGCGGGTGACTCTCGTTCCTCCAGGTCCAAGAAAGATCTGCACAGCTCGGCGTCGTTGCGATACCGGGCTCGTCTCGGGGCATAATAGATCATGCGGGTAAGCCTGGGTCCGACTCGTTCGAAGACGTCGGCAGCGACCATCGGCGGTGAGCGCCCGGCGAACCACCTTCGCGTCTGGCTGGCCGATCTCACTCACTACGGGTCCGGCCCCGCCGCCGAGACTATGCCAATCGGAATCGGTTTCATCGCTGGCTTCGCGAGAGACCACTGCAACCTCGTCGAACCAGTTCGCCTCTTCAAGTACCCACACCGGTTGGCATCTGCGATCGAGGGCGACGACCTCCCAGACGTGATCGGATTCAGCAACTACATCTGGAACTCTTCCCTGTCGATCGCGTTCGCGAGGATCGTCCACGAACGCTCCCCCTCTACGATTTGTGTCTTCGGCGGTCCCCACTTCCCCAAGGAACCCCACCAGTCCGAGGAGTTCCTTACAAACCACCCAGAGATCGACTTCTACGTCGAAGGTGAGGGCGAGCAGGCCTTCGCTCGACTGCTCGACGCAGTCGCGTCAGCTAAGAACCGGGGCGAGAGCGTCGATACCCACGCGATCATCTCCAGCGAGGTTCCTTCGCTTCGTTGGATAGACCGCGGCGGATCGGGGGAGTTCCACGCGACCGCGCTCGCAGAACGCATTCGCGACCTCGACACAGTTCCGTCGCCGTATCTGAGCGGCATGCTGGACGAGTTCTTCGACGGGGAACTCGCGCCGACTCTCCAGACGAATCGAGGGTGCCCGTTCACCTGCACGTTCTGCCTCGAAGGCGGTGACTACTATCGCAAACTCAGCTCTTTTAGTGAAGACCGGGTCGTCTCTGAAATCGACTACATGGCAGTTCGGATGCAACCGGTAATCCGTGCCGGAGGGCGAGACGATCTCCTCATCACTGACTCGAACTTCGCTATGTACACTCCAGATCGCGTGACTTGCGCCGAGATAAAGGCGTGTCGCGACCGCTTCGGGTGGCCGACGCGGGTGAACGTGACGACGGGTAAGAATCGCAGGGAGCGGGTCCTCGACTCGATACGGCTGACCGACGGGGCCATCCAGCTCTCCGGAGCCGTCCAGAGCCTCGAACAAAGCGTGCTCGAAAACGTGAACCGCCAGAACATCGACGCCGAAGGGCTGATCGCGATCGCCCAGCAGTCGAGCGAACGTGGAACACCGACGTACAGCGACGTGATACTCGGGCTCCCAGGGGACACCCGTGAATCGCACGTCCGAACGGTCTGCACCCTCGTCAACGCGGGGTTCGGGCGGATCAACACGTTCCAGTGTGCCCTGCTTCCCGGAACGGAGCTCTTCGCTGACTCTATGAGGAAACAATTCGGCATCTCAACGAAGTACCGTACGGTTCCAAGGGGTCACGGGCGATACAAAGTCGGTACAGACTCGATCTCTGCCGTCGAGATAGATGAGGTCTGCGTAGCGACGTCGACCCTCAGCTTCGAAGACTACGTTTGGTGCCGAGAGTTCGACTTGGCACTCTTCTTGCTCCACAACGACCAGATCATGGCGGCGACGACGGCGATCGCGTCACGCATCGGCATAGATCTCGGCGCGTTCATCACGAGAGCCGCGAAGTCGACCTGGCCAGGAAGGCTCGGAGAGATCCGGGAGGACTACGTGACCGCGACGAGAGAGCAGCTCTTTAACACCCGTGAGGAGTGCGAAGCGTTCGCGTTGGAGAACCTCGACAACTTCACCGGCGGCCGCACAGGCATGAACCTTCTCTACACGTTCCGGGCGATCGCCGTGATCGAGGCGGTAGACGAGATCGGAAAGCTCGCCTTAGAGGCACTGATGGAAGATCCCGCGGCGGCGGGATACGAGGACCTCCTCGCCGAGGCGGTCCGCTTCGACGTCCTCTCGTTGTCTGGACTCTGGGATCCAATCGAGCGCGCCGAGTCGCCAACTTCAGAGTTCCGCTACGACATCGCCGGACTCATCGATCATGGCAGCGACGAGACGGATCCAACTCGGCCGCGCGACGCTAACGCGAAGCCGGTCGAGATAACCTTTGAGCTAAGTGACGCTTCACGCTCCACGATGGACGCGTACGCTCGTGCGATGGGCGACGATCCGAGCGGGATCGGAAGGGCACTCACGAGGGTGCCAATCGGAGATCTAAAACGGGTCCCGCGGGTGGCAGAACCAGGAGAGACCTCGAGTACCTCGCGAGCTTCGGTGATCGAGCGCGAGAGCGGGAGCGGGATCGAGAGCGATCCGTCGGTTATCACAAAAACGGTAGATGGATCAGAGAAGGCAGAGGAGCCGGTCAAGATCTCGGTCTCATCACAATAACTACGTTCCACGTCAGGAACTCCCGGATCAGGGGAGTTCGCACCAAAGAACGCGTCCAGCTCGGGTAGTACCTCGGAAAGACGTCGACCAGATCGGCGTCCGCCTCTCTCGCCCACCCCAAGACCTCTGATATGTCGAGTCTGAACAGCGTCTTACCGAAGCGATTCTTCGGCTCTCGACCGTGTTTCTTGAAGTACCGGCGCGCCGCGAACTCGCCGCCGACATAGTGAAACGGAGCGGTCTCGTGTCCGCCCCAAGGCGAGAACCAGTTCGTAAAAGCGAGTACGACGCACCCCTGCGGCCTCACGACACGCAGCATCTCGTCGAACAAGAGGCGCGGACTCTCGACGTGCTCGAGAGCGTTCGACGAGAAGCACACGTCGAGCGAGTCACTCCTAAACGGAAGGTGCTGCCCGTCCCCTTGCACTCCGTGTGTGAACCGTCTCCCCGGCCACTGCATCTCGGCCGGATCGGGTTCCAACGTGAACGCGTCCGCGCCGTGTTCGCGCAGCACCTCGGTAAGGTGTCCCCCGCTCCCACCCACGTCTACCACAAGAGCGGACTCAATCGGGGCATAACGGGCTATCAGGCGCAGGGAGTCGCGGGCGGTCTCGGTCGCGTAACCCTCTGGATCTCGTGTCTCACGCAGCGACGCCGCGAGCAGTTTCAAGACCTCACGTCTGCCATACGTCGGAGGCCCCACAACAACTTGGAGGTCCGATAGCTCTCTCGCGGTCACCTCGCGACCGTCTCGTTGAAGGCGGCGCGCCCTTCGACTGGGGCTCGCTCGGTCGTGTGCGCGTGCGACCGCCTCGTCGCAGACCTCCAAGTACCTGTCGATCGTATGAGACCACGGACGCTCCAACGCCCGTTTCCTCGCCGCGTCCCCCAACCGTCGAAGCCGGGCCGGATCCTTCGCGAGTGCTATCCATGCGTCTACCAGGGAGTCCAAGTCCGGCGCAAGCACACCGGTTACGCCGTGGACGACCGAGTCACGGATCCCGGCGACGTCGAGCGCTAGCGCCGGTGTCCCGACGGCCGCCGCTTCCATGACGACCATTCCCCAACCTTCATGAAACGCCGTATGCACGAGCATCGACGCAGACAAGAGAACGTCTCGTTTCTCCTCTTCACCGACGTGTCCCAACAACTCGACACCAGGGCCGACGAGTGGGAGAAGTTTATCGCGATCGGCCCCGTCACCGATAACGAGAAGCCTTCCCCCGACGTGAGGCTGAACTCGCGCCCACGCCCGCAGTACGAGATCAACTCGCTTATGGGGAACGAACCTGCTCAACACGGCGAACGTCGGCTCTTCGCTTCGAGCCTTGACTAGATCCTCTGGCGCAACCGCGTCGACACCGGATTCGATAATTCGTATCGACGTCGGCGGTACTCCAATCCTCTCCATCGCATCACGAGTCGACTGAGATACTGCGACGAAGAGACGATTGCGATACACGAGTGGCATTGCGTAGCACTCAAGCGCTCTGCCTACCTCGGCAGTCGGACGAGAGAAGTGCATACGCCACTGCTCGTCGTGCACGTGGTGCATAAGACATATTGACGCCCCCTTGCGCCACAACGGGGAGAAGTACGGGATGCCGTTAGCTACATCGATCACGACGTCAAAGTCTCTGAACTGCGAGGCGAGCACTGCGGGGGCTCTTAGATACTGGCTGAACTGACCACCAGCTTCTACAACACGATACGCCCGCTCACCGACGGGACCGCCGCATACCAACGCGACCTCGTGACCACGAAGTTGCATCTCGGACAAGAGACGGTCCACGAGTATCTCGGAACCCCCCGAAATTGGATTTGCGAGATCCCGCCACGAGACCGCGACTACGCGCATGGCCACCGATCAATCACAGTCGTCCAACGTTAACCCATCGATCTCTAACGCCACGCAACAGCGACCGGATCAGAGCCCGGTGGAAGAGAGATTATCCCCAGCACGGTCCCGTCTGGAAGCTGCTCCTCGACAACTCCACGACCCTTCGTCGTGAACTTTCCCCCAGTCGGACCCGGTCCGCCAGGGATCGCAGGCTGGTACTTCAAGATAACCGTTACTGCGCTGGCGCCTGGAACCGCTACCACCGAGATCCTCCACCCGTTCCCCCCGGCTTGGTCGTGAGCACCGATACTGGACTTGTTCCAACCGCGATAGGCGCGTTCGGTGTCGAAGTCAAGACGTTGATCGGCGTCACTGTCCCCGCGCTCTTGTTGACCACAAACGCAGTCTGGCCGTCGGGACTGAACGCGACGTCTACTGGATCCGCACCTGCTTGGATCGGTGGCAGCGCTACGTCACGCTGGAGATCAACCGGTACAACGGTCCCAGCTGCAGAGTTAACTACATATGCGAGGGAGTTGCTCGGTGAGATAGCAATCGCTCCTGGCGCCGGTCCAACGTTAATATCTTTAACCACGCGATTGTGAAGAAGAGAGATGACGGCTATGTAGTCTGCGCCGGAGACCGATACGTACGCATACGCTGAGTCCGGTGACACCGCGATTGAAGTCGGGTTCGGTCCAACCTTGATCGCCGGCTGCGGGCGATGCGTCGCGACCTCAATTGGCGTTATCGAACCAGCACTCGTATTAACCACGTAGAAGTAGTTACCAAGCGGTGCGTACGCTATCGCTGTCGGGGTCCCTCTGACTCGAATCGGTGGAACTATCAACGCCTGTGCCTGGACGTTGATGGCAATCACCGTACCTTGACTTGGGCAAGTGACGTCGACCTCAGTTCCACCGGGCGAGGTCGCGAAGCTCGACGGGTTCGCGCAGACTGCGTGGATTGTCTTCACTTGGAGAGGCAAGACCGATGCTTGAACAACCTTCGCAGGCGCGCGCTCGAGGACGAGCGCGCCGATAAAGGGTATCGTCTGCCCCGGCCGCAACGTCTCCGTCCTGTTAACACATGAAACGAGGAGAAGGGGGGAGAGCATCAAGAGCACCAAGGCGCCGCGTCGCACGGACACGGCGCGTATCAGATGTTTCATCAGAAGTGGGTGTGGGACGAGTTACCCCCGGCTTTAGCCGTGGGCTCGTAACGGAGGGATAGTCCCACTCGGGTCCTTGGCCCGACCTCCTTGTCCTGTTCGTATCCCCAGCCATCTGCGCGTTGTAAGAGCGTGCAGTGACGGTAACTGATTCCTTGCACGGTGCCTCCATTCGTCTTGATGTTGAAACTTCCAGAACTACGCACAGCCACCCGCCCTACGTGGGTTCCGCTGTGTTTACCTCTGGGAACGACTGCTCGTACATCGTCACCAGTTGCAAACCCGTGGTGAACCTTCATACTGGGCAAGCAGAGCCTTGGAAACCCATAGGCATCAGGCGTTGTGCGGGAATAAGAGCCCCGTTCGGTCGCCTTTGAAGAAAGAAGCGTTCCTGGATAGGAGGAAACGCCGCTCATATCTCCCACGCACAGTGCGTCAAGTGTGTGGGACTTCGCGACAGAGAAACGGGTTCGGTTCCACTTCGTACGCCCACCTGATCCAGTAGAGACCGGTAGCCCTGTCGCTACCAGCTCACGCCAGAGTGCCCACCTAGTTGAGTTGACCGCAGCAGCGTCTCTGAGCGGGACCTTCGCCTGGGCTGGGACCTTCTTTAGTCTTTCAGGCTCCCCGGCTAGGAACTCTTCGACAGTGTGGGCGCCTTTTCTTTGGTTGCAAGAGACACACGCCGGAGTGAGGTTAAAGACCCGGTCGCTACCCCCACGGGCCTTGGACTCGATGTGGTCGACGTTGAGCGGTACCGAGGCAGGTCCGACCCCACTCGCTCCACAGTAGGCACACTGCCTGTCCCACTTCTCCAGCAGGTACTCACGTACCTCGTAACCCGCCAAGGCGCCTCGCTGGTACGTAACGCCTGTGATCTCAGGGTTCTCCATCTTTTGCATGTCGAAGCGCACGAGCTCTTGATGGATAGCCACCACCGGCGCCCACCTGCGTAGCCGTGATACCACCGACATCGTGGTATCCACCCTGTGTTGCAGGCTCGGTGCGAGGCGGGTGTGGCGATTGCCGTTGTCCACGAAATGCCGATCACTGGCGCACGGGCGACAGTAGCGAGACCCACGGCGGGCGTTCTTCTTGCAGTTCGCACACGACTCGGGAGACCGGTTTGCCCAGCGGGGTTTGCGGTAGCGCAGGTTTGTCGTCCTGCGCCTGCGGCGGTAGGCCGAGCGCCGGCCCATCAACTTGTGGATGAGCCGGCCACGGTGTCCTATCCCAATGGAGATAAGTCCGTGACGCACTCGGTCGTCGTCTACTCGAAATACCGACACTCCCGTGAACTTAGACCCCGGGTCGATACCAACGTCTACTCCGGGTACTTCTGATTGCTCTACAACTTTGTCCACCAATCGGATCACGAACGGAGAGAGGTGGTGGACCCTGGCCCGTCCGGCGTGCAGGAGTTTACGGGCACGCGCCCGATGACACGGCATGAGCGGGTGACCGTGGTTATCAACCACGAACACCCGTGACGCGGTAATGCTGGGTGGGGCCGTTTGGCCCCGATCTTCGTCTTCACCGGAGTGCTCCGGATTCGACGAGTGACGCTGTGGGGGAAGGTGATCCTCTACAGTCTCCCCTCGACGATGTTGTACACCAGTTGCCGGGTTACCCCGGTGTTCGCGCCCCGTTTCGTCCACACCCTTTAGGTTGTCTGCTGACACGAATTTAAGAGCAGCAGACTGAGGAAGCATCTGCTGGTGGGTCTTCTCGCTTGTGTACAACGTAGACATCTTGTTCACCTCCTTATTCAATGCCTTGGTCTGGTCAACCTGGGCTTGTGGGAGATTCCCTCAAGCCACCGGCTTTAGCCGTGGGTGGTTGACCACCCTCCCAGCTCGAGTCGTAGCGTTTGAATCAGTCATCAACTCTTCACTCTAGTCGCCTGTTGCGCCTGGACTAATTGATCGCACCGACAGTCTACCGTTTGGCCCGGCGAGTACTCGCTCAGCTGCGTGGGACCGATCCAGCGAAAAGGTACTCACGCTGAGTACGTAGCGACGATCGACGGAGTCGACCGTGACCGACACACCAGCTTGGAGACAGCCAAGCTCCACCTCGGCCGCGTCGGTTGCCGCCGTGCCCTCGAGGGCGCCGCGCGCGACGAGGGTGGCACGGAAGGCGTCGACCGCGGTGTCAATCGCGCTACTCACGACCCAACTCATCCCGCTCAGGCGAAAGCTTGTCAAGAGTTGTCAAGATCCGGGGCGGGCGGGCCGACTTTGCGAATGGCGTGGGTCAGCTCCCAGCCCGCTCTTACTCCTTGCCCGCTCTTGCTCCTGGCCCGCTCTCACCGAGCGACGGTGTCACAGGATCGTTGAATTGGAGATGCTAGAGGCGATCCCTTGGGGCGTACCCGGCACCTTTATGACCTTCAAGACGGTGCCGCTGCCGTTGGACAAGCTCAGCTCGGCGACGGCGTCCATCGACGGCAACGTCACGAACGCCTTGTTACCGGTCGGTATCGTAACTATCGAGTTCGGAACACCGGGAAGTTGGATCGCTTTTCCAACCTTGCCGCTCGCGACGTCTATGGGGACCACCTCGTTCAACCCGGCGACGGTGACGTACGCGGTGCCGTGCCGAACGGCGATCGAGGTAGGGTCGGGACCGACCGTGAGATCTGCCGGCGCCTGGCCGGAGAGGAGGTTCGTAACGCTCACGGTGCCGGTTGTCGGGTGCGCAACTAACGCAAAGGCGCCGTCGGAGCTGAGAGCGATCGAAGATGGGTGCCCGCCTACGTCGTAGGTGTTGACCGCCTTCTCGGTTATCAAATTGATCTGAGTGATCGTGCCGCTACCGTGGTTTAGAGCGTAGGCCATCATCGAGTTCGGGGCGACGACGACTTGGACTGGGTCGATGCCGACCTTTACCGACCCGAGGACGCGGGGGGATCCGAGGAGGGGGACGACGGTGACTGAGTTCGCGGCGGAGTTCGCGACGTACACCGCTGAGTTGTTCGGTGCCTCTGCGACGGAGACGGCTCCGGGTCCCACCTGAAGTGGGGCGAGGGCCTTGCGGGTGAAGAGGTTCACGATTTGAAGTTGCGTGCCGCCGTTGACGACGACGTATAGCTCAAGTCCGTTCGGAGAGATCGTCATCGCTGTCGGGTTCGAGCCGACGATGAGCGGCCTGATCACGCCTCCACCGAGTCCGGGGATGCCGTAGACGGTGTTGGACGCGGGTATCGATACGAGGACCTTTGCGGCGTCGGCCTTTGGCACCGAGAGCGTCCCACATGCGCCCAAAAAAATCGAGATCACAACTAGGGCTACCGACCGCGTGTAACGAATCAATTCATAACCTCCGCTAGGTCCTTGGCGGAGTAGGTGACGATAAAGTCCGCACCTGCTCGCTTTACGACTGTGATCAGCTCGACTTCGGCGACCGGCCCGTCGATCCATCCCCGTTGTGACGCGGCTTTTAACATAGAGTACTCACCGCTCACGCAGTAGGCGCCCAAGGGCACGTTTACGAGATCGCGAACGGCCGCGATCACGTCGAGCGAGGTCATCGCGGGCTTCACCATGACCATGTCCGCGCCTTCGCCGATATCGAGTGACACCTCTTCGAATGCTTCACGCTTGTTTCGCGGGTCCTGCTGGTAACTCCGCCGACTACCGCCGCCGGCTATCTCTACGTTCACCGCGTCGCGAAACGGCCCGTAGAGGGCGGAGGCGTACTTGGCCGCGTACGAGAGGATCGCGACGTCTCGGTATCCCGCAGCGTCGAGTGCGTTACGCACCGCGCGGACCTGGCCGTCCATCATTCCACTCGGCGCGACGACGTCGGCGCCGGCTCGCGCCTGGGCGACGGCGACCTGTTGGTAGCGCTCTAACGTCGCGTCGTTGTCAACCCTCCCGTCGGCGTCGAGTACCCCGCAGTGACCGTGGTCGGTGTACTCGTCGAGGCAGAGGTCCGATATCAACACGATCTTGTCACCGAGAGCATCCTTTAGATCACCGAGCGTTCTTTGTACGACACCGTCGGGGTCGAACGCCCCTGAACCGACCGAGTCCTTACTTGACGGGACTCCAAAGAGGATGAGCGCCGGCAAGCCCAACGAGGAGAGGTGCTTAGCTTCTACTAAGAGCGACTCCCGGCTGTGTTGGAACTGGCCCGGCATCGACTCGATCGGAACCCGATCTTCGATATCGTCTCGCACGAACAAAGGAGCTACGAGGTCGTCGACGCTCACGCGGGTCTCGGCGACGAGTCGCCGCATTGCCTCACTCTGGCGCATTCGTCGCATTCGTCGCTCTGGAAACGGCACGGTCAAATCATAACGGTTAATCGATACTCTCTCACGACTCTCTCACGACTCTCTCACGACCGGAAGCGACGCGGCGGGAGCGACACGAGCGCTCGCGACCGAGCGATCAGTGAAGAGACGGGCACTTCGTCCAAGGTAACGCCGGAGTGAGGGTAGGCCGCCTCGGCGCGATCTCTCAGCTCGAAGCGCTGCTCGGGGGTGCTCGCCGGCAAGAGGATTGCGACGCCCGTCAGTTGGAGGAGAACGAGCGCGCTATCAAGACCGAGAGCGTCACAGACCGCCTCGCACGCACCGTTGTCGAACGTCGCGGCGACGGTCGAGATAGTAACTGCGTGAACTGGGGCGGCGTCGTTCCATGAGGACCGGAAGCGGATCATGTCTTTGACGATCCTGAAGGGCTCACGCAGGAGGCTCACGGTGCCGCCGGGAAGATCTGTCCAGTCGACGGGAATCTCTGCGACGGAGAGTCCGAGTCGATACGATAGGTTGAGCACCTCGATGTCGAACGCGAACCCCTCGACGCGTGACGCCGCGAAGAGGAGCCGCGCGACGGGTGCCCTGAACGCCTTGAATCCACACTGCGTGTCGCTCACGCGGATGCCCGTCGACTGTCGTACGAGTCTGTTCAGCGCCCGGCCGAGGAACGCCCTACGGATACTGTGTGAGTGGACGTTCGACGCCGCGAGGGATCGTGATCCGACCGCGATGTCGTGGGTTTGAAGTGCCGAAAACAGCTCGCGCAACAACTTGGGATCTGTCGCCATGTCTGCGTCGACGAACGCGACGACGCTCCCGCTTGCGCGCAGCACCCCCTCCCTGACCGCCGCACCTTTTCCCCGGTTGTTATCGAATCTAACCAGGGTGACGTGGGGAAGATCGGATAAGAGATCGCTAGCGACGTCGAAGGTGCGGTCGTTTGAACCGTCGTCGACGAAGACGATCTCGGTCCTGTCTCGCTCCAGGATGGACAAGAGGCGTCGCAGTCCGGTCGGGAGCCTGAGCTCTTCGTTGCGGGCGGGAATGACGATGCTGTAGTCGATGGTCACGTCCCCTCCGAGCACGTTGCCCTCGGGCGCAGTGCGAGCTCGGCGACGACGGACATGCCGAGGAAGATCACGACGAACCAACCCAGAACGTTGGCCACCCCCATCGTGGTCACCCACTCCCAACCACTCGGGACGTGCGAGAGATTCTCGACGAAGACGACGTAGGCGCCCATGACGAGAGCGGTGACTCCCGGAGCTGCCATGAGAACCCGGAGGTAGCGTCTATCTTGGAGGGCCGCGGCCATGAACGGAACCGTCAGCGCGGCGGCGAACAACATCGCTACGACACCTAAGACACTCCCCGCTACAAAGGGAGGGAGGAGTAGTGCGGCGACTACTCCACAGGCGACCGAGACAGAGAGTCGCGTGCGCCTCGACAGTTCGCGGTGATCTCGTGAGTCGCTACGATAAGGCCATCCAAGGGTTGGGGTCCAGCCGTCGATGGACGAGCCTGCAGCCTGACGCCGGCGTAGCCGGAGCTTTCGACTCGACGCTTCGGGGGCCCACGGCGACAAGAACACCAAGAGCGCGAAGAAGCCACCAACAGCTGAGACTCCAAGTGCGACGTCTTCGATCTGTTGCGGGGCCCACGTCACTCTAAAGGTGGTCGTGGTTCCGATGGCCGAAGGGTTGACCAACCAACCGTTAGCGTATCCGTCGATCAACTGCGGTGGGCCAAGAGACGGCCCTCCAACGATCGAAGCTCTCCATCCCGCGTTGTAGCCCTGGCCTACGACGAGCCAGTAGGGTTTCCCGCTCGACTTCACCAACACGCGGTAGCTGTCTTGGCTGGACGCGACGACGTGCGCGACGGGAGACGGCGGGGAAGTCGCGCTCTGCAGGGTCCCCGACGTGCTAAGCGGCATCGCTGAACCGCCCGGCGCCGAGTCGAGTGCCAAGGAGTTGATATCAAAACCCGTCTTGTTTCCCGGGGTGGACACGATGACGTTTGGTCCCGCGTTGAGCTGGACACCGTTCTTATCTGGTCCACACCCTTGAAAGTGCAGTGGCGCGTGCATCTGTGCTGCGGCGGTAGTGCCGGAGATACGTATAAAGACCGGCAACCCGTTGATCGAAAGGAGGTTACTTCGACAGGTTGAGGGGAGGTTCAACGGGGGATCTGGAACCGCGACACCTGGGATTCCGACCTCGGCTATGGCGACGGGGAGTGTGGCTCCCCGCGTCGGGGGAACCGACGGCGCGTACTCAAACCTTACCGCCTTGATGGTCAGGCGTATCGTGGATCCGTGCAACGGGGCGAAGTTAATTGGCACTGAAACGACGTGGCCTCGCTGTCTTAAATCCGCGATCGGCGGCAGGTTCACGATACGTGCACCCGAACGGGTGCTTACTTCGACGACCGTTGGAACGGAGTGGCGTCCATCGGCCACGACCGCCAGATTGAGGTGATCAAAGGTAATCGGCTTAGGGAGGTGGGCTTGAACCCAAGAGTTGACCTGATTGCCCTTGCCAAACGGAGAGCTCCAAAAAGTTGATAGGTTGCCGTCGAAGGCGGCAGACGCCCGGTTCGCGGGGCTACCGCTCAAGTAGCCCGACGAAGAAGCGACAACTCCGCCGGGGGCGTCCGTCCCGCTCAACGCTTGGTCTATCTGGCGATCGGCGAGAAGCGTGGACAGCCCTGCGGTTCCGCTCACCGAGAACGTCCTTGGCGTAGGCAGCTGCAGCGTCCGTGTCAGCGTGAGCTCCGAGTCGGTTGCTGGAGGGTACGGCGTGTTGCGATTCCGCGACATGAGAATAGTCAACCTGTGGTTGATCGATGCCGGACCAGCGGCGGTCAGCATATCTGTCGGCAACGCGATCGTATCGATCGCGTGATTTCCGACGACGGACACGTCGGAGAGACCAACTGGGGCTGCGGCATAAAAGTTAGCGCTCTTCGCGCCACTGAAGTTCGTAGAGTCGATAGTGACGCGAAGCGTTGTGAACGTCTTCGTCGGGAAGTAGATCATCTGGCCGAGACCTACCCGCGATCTCATGTTGAGGTTGACCACCTCGGGACTGCCACCGTTGAACGTGAGGGTCACCTTTGTGATCCACCTGTTGGCCTTGGGTCCAGAGGGCTGGAGAATTCTAATGTGGTTATCTACGATCGGGTTGAGAAATTTGACCTGCCACCACTGGCCGTCTGGATTCTTGCTCCCGTAGATCTCCCAAGCGGTCGAGTCGTTCTCGTCGATCGCTCGTTGTGGCCTGAAGCTCGGATCCAGCGCTGAAGGAGTCGAATACGATGACGCGGTCACAGACTGTACTCCTGAGAGCTGCGAGACACTCCACGCGCTGATTGGCGCCCCCGGAAAGAGGTTCAACCTCGCGTCGTATGCGTTTGGCTGCGGTATCTCGTTGGCCGTCTCGGTATATCCGAAGTTACCTCGAAGCGAAGTCCAGATCTCGGCCCGCTTACGGTTCGTATCGGTGAGTACGAGTTGAGCGTTATCCTTCATCGCCGCGTTGAACTCCGCCGGGTTGTTGACGAGCGAACCCGAGTACAGGATCGTCGGCGAAGCGTTCAAGAGCCCGGTCGAAGCCGCCTCTACGAGCCCGCTCGAGCTGCCGTCCACGATCAGAGGTGAAGCGGTCGACTCTGTCCTCACTACCGGCCTCGGATTTGGAACCGGGAACACGGCCAACGCTGGTGGAAGCGGGGAACCGGCTGGAAGTGAGAGGTTCTGCTCGTTGAACGAGGGATACGAGTGGGCAGTGTGGTCGGGTGTGAGCGGTCCAAAGTATACCGGCTTGCCCAGCCCTGGCGGGGGTTTACCCGCACCCAGCATGAGCCAAGCGAGCCGAGGAAGTGGCGAGTTGTTCCTCTGCCACTCGAGGTTGGACTGCCACACCATATCTCCCGCGCTCATCAACCTCGCAATCGGAGCAAACGACGCGGGGTTGAAGATCTCTTGTTGGACCGGTTCGTCAAGTGCGGTTTGGAGTTGAACCGAAGGCGTCGTGCCTTCGGGCACCTGGCGACGTTCGACGGTCGGCCTCTTTAGTAACGCCGGCCAAACCGAGTCCGCGGTGTACCCCCAGTTGTACGCCGAAAACGCGTTACCCGGCTCGATTAGCACTCTTGTGTGTTTGTTTCTTGAGTTCAAGTAGGCAGCGGCCTGGTTGTAGTAGGAGGGGACCTTGCCCGGCCACAAGAACGTCGGCGTCAACGCGTTGCCGTCCCAGATGGAGGGCAGGTTTGCAACGATCAGTCCTATTAGAACCACAAACACGACATGGCTCGTCCTTGGACGTATGAGTGACAACTTTTCGATCAGTACCTCGGCTCCGGCCCCGAAAAGCATCGCGGCGCCCAATGCAACCAACGGTCCAGCTCGATCGAGGTTGCGCAGCGCGGCGCCGACTCCAGCTGTCTGAGAGGTAAACGCCCGCAGGAGTGCCCCGAACACAGAAGGGTGTGAGTACGGATAGACCCCGACACTCACGATCACGCCGACGACGACGAGCGACGCGAAGTACGCGCGATGTCTCCAGCGAACGATCCCTGCACACATGAGAGCGAGAGCCGGGATGAGGAAGCTGACGATCAGGAGCCACGTAGAGGTCTCGTAGCCGATAGAAGGCAGGTGCCATGGACCGACAACCTCTGAACCGTAGAAGTACCAGTATCCAAGGCCACGTAGCACCTCCGAGCTGAGCGAGGTGTGCGAGATCTGTGGAACGGTCTCGGTAACGCTCAGTATGTTGAATCCATAGAACTTCTCGACGATTAGGTCTCCCAACCACCACGCGCTGAGCACCAAGGAGGCGACCGATAGCTTCGCGACCGTTATGAGCGCGTCTCTGACGGACACCTCCTTTGTGACCCAGATCCCAAACGGGAACCACACGATGACCGCGAGGCCGACGAGGAAAAGAGCCGTCGCATTCGTCGACCCCGCCGCGGTCGCGACGAGTGCGAACAGCACTACCGGGCGCCACCGCCCGCTCTGCGACGCTGAGATCGCGAGACCGACGAGCCAGCCGAGCGCTGCCCACGAGAGAAGTACTACCGAAGTCTGGCCGGTGTACTGGAGCAAGTACGGACTCAGTTCGTACGCGAGAGCAGCGAGTGCGACGCCTTCTGGCTTCAGGCCACACTTTCGTGCCAGGTAAACGACTCCACCGCCGGCAGCGAAGAGGATCGACCCCATCCATAGCCGCTGGGCTATCCAAAGAGGCACGCCGAGTTGGTTCGTGAGCCAGAAGTACGGCCCGATTGGGAACAGGTAGCCGATCTGTTGATGGCTCACCGTTCCCATTCCCATGTCGGGATTCCAAAGAGTCGGGATCTGGTGGAGCAACCTCGCGGGGTCGAGGTATAGGTAGATCTTCGTGTCAGACGTTACTTTTCCGCGAGCTCCCAGAAGAAACGGCAGGTAAGCCAAGAGAGCGATCAGCGGCACCGTAAAGCGGCGAAGCCGGCGCTGTGCCCCGGTATCAAACGTGCGGCTTCGCACCTGACCTACAGCGTATGCCTCACTCACGCAGCAAGACTGTACATCACCTGGTTAACTAGAGAGTTTCAGCTCTGTGCGACGTTTACCCCGAGACGCCCTTCCCTCAGCTTCATGAGCCGCTTTTCAATTAGAAACCACGACATCTCGGCAATCGCCACCGTCACCGCTAGTCTCACAGCGAACACTCCCCAGGAGTCGAGAAACGGCAACGCAGACTGGTTGAGGATTATGTATACCGGCCAGTGGCATATATAGATCATGTAGGTGATCTCGCCGATATGAACGATGGGCCGTAACCGCAGTACTCGGGCGTAGCGCCCGTTGGGGCTCGCTATGACGTGGGCGAGGATGAAGACACACGTCACATCTACAACGATCAGACCCCATACGTAGGGCGCCGCCGAGTACAGGCTCATGTACTGGGTTATCCACACAAGTGTCAAGGTCGACAGCCCGCCGGCTACAGCTAGCCAGCGCCTGCCGTTCACACTCACGTCGGAGAGATGTCCCCACGAGAAGACCACCCCAAGGATGCAGCCCGCAAACCACGCGTCCATCCTCGTGTCGAAGGCAAAATAGACACGCGGCACATAGTGGGTCGTGGACCATATGATCTCTCGATTGACGATCACGGCGACCATCCCTACGGCCGCGAACCACAGTGCGGCCTTGCGTCCCCATCGCCACAGGAGAAACGCCAAGACTGGCGCCCACATGAAGTAGAACTGCTCTTCAAGCGAGAGGCTCCAGGCGTGTCCGAAGAACCCGAGGAACGGTTCGTGCCCGAACGCCTGGCGGTAGTCCATGTAGTAAAACACGGTTGCGAGCACGTCCCCGTTGATCCGTTGACGGGCGTCTCCGACGTGTACAAACGCCGCGTAGATATATACTCCAATAATTGCCAGATAGAGGGGCGGCAACAGCCGAAGTGCTCGACGCAAGTAGAACTTCTTGATGCCGATGCGCCCATGAATCGCTCGGTCACGAAGCAGTATCGAGGTGATCAAGAACCCGCTCAGTACTGCCCACATAGTCACCATCGTCGGCGCCCCGACTATCACCGTCGGGTTCTGGTGATAGATCAAGACCGCAATCGCGAGCGGAGCGCGGAGCGCGGTCAGCTCAGGTCGGTTACCGAGCGATATTGCCGTGAACTTAGCCCTGTCACCCAACGAGACCTGCGCAGGAGCATTAGAGCTTGACATGTTCACTTTCGATCGCCCCTGTTCGAACACTGCGACGCTTCGTGATCTCCCGGACTCCCGCGTCGATCGCTACACCGGATAGGACTACGAGTGCAACCTGGCCCGAGGACAAGAACCTCGGGTCCGCGTAGAACAGCGCTACGACCACTACGTCGAGGACGATAACGCCCACTAGTGGCGAGAGCGGAGCTCGCTTTCGCCGAAGCACGACGACTCCGGCTGCGGCGAGCCCTACGATCACGTACTGGAACCACACCTGCGCATGTGCTGCAGTCAAGTTCCAACCGTCTTCCCCAAGAGCGTTCAACCGAGCCTGTTGAGACGGCTTGTAAAATCCCCAGGCTCTGCCTTCTCTGGCCCAGATCACATCTGGAAGCCGCGATAGGTGCGCTAGTGCATATCTTTCTGCCACATGAGCGAGCGCTATGTCGTATGCTGCGACATTGTTCTGAAGATCTGGCTGCTCCGCACAGCGAAGAGACCAGTAGCCGATGTAACTCCCATAGTACGTGTTGGGGCAGTTCGATCCTGCGAGTGTTACCCCAGCCTGCGTGGAGAGCAACTCGGGTTCGTGAAAGCGAAGAACGTTGCTCGCCATCCACGGTGTCATCACTACTAACATCGCGACGCTCGCAACGATCGCGAGCCAAAGACGCCGTCGAATGGGGAGCTGTCTGAGCCGTCCAATCATCGGCCACACAGCTAGTGGCAACAAGAGCACCAACTCGCTCCTCGTCAGAGCGGCGAGACCGCACCCGACTCCAACCCACACCGCCCTCGACCACGCCGGCTTTCTGATCAGTCCGTAACAGGCGAGAGTCGTCACTGCGACCGTGACCATCGCGAGCGGTTCTGGCATCACCCTCGATCCCTGCAACCAAAACCCGGGGTACAACGCAGCGACTGCCGCTGCGATCAGTCCGGCACGATCTCCTGCAATCTGGCGCCCGATCAGGCCAACTACGAACACGACGATCGTCCCGAGGAAGGCCACGAAAAGTAGTTGTTCCCCATAGGTCATCAACCGAGCTACGTCGGTAGCCGAAAGCACCAGTCCAAACAGCGGAGGGTGGTTTGATGCATTAAGAGCGAAGTTCGGATACCAGATCCCTTCGGCGATCTTGAGAGCTTCGGTCCGGTAGAAATCGACGTCGTTGAATGTCGGAAACGAAAAATGCCACTTCCAAAGAGTCGCATAGAGAACCCTTGTAGCAAGAGCCAGAACGGTGAGCGCCAACAGCCCCCACCAGAACCTCCCTGACGCGCTAAAGGCCGGCGCCAGCTCCCATTGCGACCCATCGGCAGCTCCCGACGATTGGACTGCCTCTGCCTCCTCGACCCTCGCTTCGAGCATCCCGAGATTATCGCATGAAACTCCAAGTTGTGAGCGACTACCAGGTCAGATCCCAAGAGTCAGCCACCTCTTACGTCCTTCCCTCGTGCGTGGCAAGCTCGGTTCCCCGGCTGGGCAAGCGAGGCTTGTCCGTGACATGGCATAGGACCCAGTTTGGAGCTATAGTCGTACATCTTGACCTGGCGGAATTCATTTCATCGCTCCACTGGAGCGTAAAAGGGGGTAACTGGACTATGCAATTTTTGAGCAGGGCGCGAGGAGCGTTCTTGGTCGCTGCTCTACTGGCGACAGGTGCGCTAGCTGCTGGATGTGGCAGTAGCGCTTCTACGCCTTCTGGAACTCCGGCAACTTCTGGTGTCTCGACGAAACCGATGAAGATCTTTCCGGCCCCTGCGGGGCTCATTGCGGCGGGCCAGCCACAGTCGGATGGAACGATGTGGCTACTCGCTGGTACCTCGAGCGCTAAGACGTTGACCAGCTTAAACGTTGCGACAGGAAAGCTAGGCCAGCCTGTACCTGCGAGCAGCAACGCTTCATCGCTCGCACAGGGCCAGCGCGGCCCGATTGCCATAGGACTCGCGACACCTACTGGCGGGGCGGTCCAGTTCGCCAACCCACTTACCGGCGCAGTCACGTCTTCGGTGCCCGTTCCCGCCCAAGTTCGCCAAGTTTCAGTTGGCGTGAACGGCACGACGTTCTACGTCCTAAACGGTGCTCCGGGAGGCGCGGCAAACGTCGCGATAGTAAGTAGTACCTCTGGCGCTGTCGGTGCGACCGTTCCCGTCAGCTCGAGTGCGGTGTCGGTCGTTCCAAACCCCGACGGGTCACAGCTGTTCGTCCTCCAGCCAACTGGAGTGGTCCAAGTCGTCTCTGTCCAAAATGGAACTATCCTCGGCCACTTCCCGGTCGGCGCGACAGGGGTGCAGCTCGCACTTAGCAGCGACGGCACCACTCTCTATGCGATGAAGAGCACTGCTGCTGGATGTAACGTCGGCGTCGTAAACGTCGTCTCACAGCAGGTCACGACGGTCATGGGCGCACCCGCTGGTTGCGTAGGCCTCGTCCCCTCCCCGGGTGGAACTACGATCTTTGACGCCGTAGGACTTCCGACCGTTGGCAACATCCAAGAGTTCCAGGTGGCTAGCTGAACCCTTCCGAGAAAGCGCTGTCAAGTGGAAAAGCTGTTGCGAGATTGCAAAAAAGGGGGGGTAACATGCGCCAACTGAACATAGACCGCGGTGGTCCTGTGGAAGGGGAGGTACATGAAGACTTCGACCAGATCGGTATCCGCATATTCAAGGGTAAGTCGTGGCGCGTTTGGAAAACGATTTTCTTCTCGTCTCCTCATGGCCCTGGCCGTCCTTGCTGGAACCGTGGGTGCCATGGCGGGGATCTCCGCGTCCGCGGCCCAGGCGGCTGGAATCGAGCCAATCGCTTCCGGAGTCACCTGGGTGGCCAGCCAGTCTAACGAGGTCACCGGCTACAACAACGCGACCGGTGCGGTGACTGGCCAGTTCTCCTACACCTCATCTAACCAACTCACAGACCCCCATGCAGTAGCCGTCACGCCGGACGGGACGACAGCGCTCGTCACCTCGACGAGTGGCAACGTGAACGTGATCACCGGAGCGTCGTCGAGTAGTCCGTCCATGACCAACGCCCAATCGGTGACGACGTGTCCGACCCAGGCGACATGCGCTCCATACACGGCGGCTATTGGCCCATATGGAGGTCTCATCACAGACGACGTCAACTCGTCTGGCAGTGGATGGGTTATCCCGGTGTCGGTGAACGAGACGACCGGCACGGCAACCTTCCAAAATGCGTTACAAGTGGGATCGAACCCTGTAGCAGTTGCAATCACGCCCGATGGATCTACCGCACTCGTCGTATCCAACAGTACGAACAGCATCTATCCGGTAGCACTGACCTCGAATAGTCCGCTGGTAACGAGCGGAGCGTGCTCGCCAGCCCCGTGTGTAGCTCCCCCAATCGGAAGCGGATCTGTATTCAGCAACGCTGTAGCTATCGCTATCACGCCCGATGGGACAACCGCTTGGGTAGTCAACAGCGGCAGCGACAACATTCAAGCTATTGCGATCAATGCTGGCGGTGCGTTCACTTGTACCACGTACCCTTGTATCCCCTCATCTTCTAATGCGACTATCAACGTCAGCTCTGGCGGTGCCTCACCTCAAAGCATCGCTATTTCAGGCGGCTACGCATACCTAGGCAACGCTTACTCGTCATCTGGGAGTGGCGACTCGGTAAGCACTGTGACCCTTCCAACCTCTTCAAACGCCGGATCAGTGGTGCAAGACGCCTGGGGGACCACGGGTGGATCAACCGGGTCAGCTGGTGCGATCGCTGTTACTCCGGACGGCTCAACCGTCGTCGTCGGTGAGTCTTCAACATCATGTTCCAGTTGTACCGCGACAGGTTCAACCTCCGCTGGTAACGCACAGGCCGGATCCAATGGAACCGGCTTCAGTGATGTCATCTTGGCTGGCTCACCGGCCGTCGCTGTGCCTGTGAACGCTATCTCCGAGGCGTACTCGCCCACTCCGGCGCTCGAGCTCTCGCAGAACGAGCGCGTGCCAAATAGGTTTTTCGCGCGGGACGACGGCATCAGCGTGCCTCTCGGAAATGGGAACGACCTGTGGCTATTCGGAGATACTCCGGTGACAGTCGCAAATAGCTCTGGGTATAATTACACTTGCCCGATCTGCTTTGTGACAGGTTCGACCGCGGCCGAAGGTGGTTACACAGCTGGTCAAATCCCAACGGATCTAAACGAAGTGCCAACTCCGGGCCAGCCATTATCCCTGTCGCCCACGACCTCACCAGGCCAATTCATTGGTGCCCCGAATACTTACCTGCCTGGGGGCGGAGGGTCGTGCGCCACTGCGAAGGGGGCGTACGCTGCACGATGGCTTAGCGGCGGTGCGTTGCTATCGGGGACCTCGGACGTCCTCGTGACCTATAACGATGTATGCGCTGGTCCTTCCACCGCACCAGTATCCTGTCCAAGCGTTAATACATGCTACTCAATCGGCGGTGCGGTTAGCGGGGCCACACAGTCGCCAGCCCCGGCAGTCTTTCTTACCGAGAACGACGGCTCCACATGGATCCAAGAGGCGTTACCGTACGACCTCAATGTCTCCTCACTTACTGCAATCTCGTGCGTCTCGGCGGAAATTTGCTGGGCCGCGGGATCGACAATCGCGGGACCGACAACCAGGAGCCAGGGGATCATCGTCGTCTCAGGAAATGCAAACTCGAGTAGTCCGACATGGTCGGTTCAAAGTCCAGGATCGGGCAACCCGATGAACGGTGTCGAAACGTTCACGTCCATCTCATGTGTGTCGAATGGAAACAACGGAGGCTACTGTTACGCTGTCGGCACTTCTCCAGCAACAGCCTCCACCCCCAATGGCACGCCGGTGCTCTACTACTTCAACGGTTCGACATGGACAAACGATACATCATACCTACCGACCCAAGTAGGCTCGTTGTCGTCAATTTCGTGCTTCTCGGACGCAGTTTGCTGGGCCGCAGGATCGACAACCGGGGGGCAGGGCATCGTCGTTGTGTCAGGAAATGCAAACCAGAGCAGCCCAACGTGGAATCCCCAGGGCAGCGTTCCACCGATTTCTGGTGTAACTCAACTCGGTTCTATCTCATGTGGGTCGAATGGAAATAACGGAGGTTACTACTGTTACGCCGCCGGAACGAAGGCGAGCGGTCACGGTGCTCTCATCTATTTCAATGGATCATCGTGGTCGGACCAGACCCCAACTGGGGCACCGACCATTACTTCGGTCTCGTGTGCCTCTGCTACCTCATGTGAAGCGGTAGATCAGCAAGGCAACGCGTGGACACTCAGCGGATCGACATGGTCGAAGACAGCCGTGGACTCCAACGCTGCCTTGACGTCGGTATCGTGTACGACCGCTTCCTCCTTCTGTCTAGCCACAGACTTGAACGGCCGGTCTTTTGCCACCCAGGACAGCGGATCTGCCTGGACCCAAGAAACGCCTGTGGGCGGCAGCTCGCGAAGTGGCTTTAGCGTTGAAGGTTGGGGCTTTGCTGAGTACAACTACCAAACGAACACTCTGGACGTCGCACCAAATGACGTGTTCCCGCCGTCACCCACTGGAGTCGCCCTTCCTTCGTCGCTAGGCTTAGGGAGTCCTGTTATAAGCGGCAACAGCAGCAACCAAACAGTCAGCTTGTTCTCCGACCGGTGTTCGTTAGGAGTATTTCCCGGGGTTTGTGAACCTGGATACGGCCAAGCCTACGAAACAACGATCTCAACCTCAACATTAGGCCTTTCAAATTCCACGAATTACACGCTCACCCCACTCACGACAGACGGCTCATTCGGATGGGCTCCCGTTGGACCAGTTGCGGTCGCAAGTAGCGGCGCGGGTTACGTGATGATTGAGGCGACGTTGTTTGGCACCGGTAATTACGATGTCCTGACAGCTGCCAGCGCCGCTGGACCATGGCACTTGGAGACAGCAGGAATCTTGCCAGACTGCTCTAATCCGACCAACTTCTTCGGGTGTTACGCGTTCACGCCTCACCCAGAATTGAGCACTGCCAACAAACTTGCTATTACCTACTTCGATCCAAATGTCGGACCCACCACCACAAGCGGGTCACCCACAGGTCACCTTGTTGGCATCATGGCCAACCTGCCATAGAAGTACCACGCGACACACGGTACATGCCGACTATCCGAATTTGATCTTATAAACTTCCACCTTTTCGCCTCCAGGTGACCAAACGCGAACCTCAAAAACGTTCTGATCTATCGGCTCGTTTGGCAGAATCTGAAATGGGCCCCAGCCGGAATACGCTAGGTTCGGAGTCTGTGCACCTGTGTAAAAGGAGAAGTCAAGCGTCTTGATACCATTAGTCGGCGGAGGAGTACGCCGCGCTACTAATTGATTTGACGTCGTGTTCCACACCTCTATATTCACGGGACCAGAAGTGTTGAGCGTTACCCTTGCGTTGTACGTGCCAGCCTTTTCGCCCCAGTAAGCATACGCAACCACATAGCCTCGTGTGCCCGTCGATCCCGCGTGCCAGGTGCTTTCTGGTCCCTGTAGGACCGGCCGGCCGGCCGGTCCTACCGCCAACCATCCCGGGATCTCTGGCGCGGATAGTCCGGTCCGAAACCAGTGAAGATTTGGAGTCCTGTGTAGATCAAACACCCAGACGTCGCTACCGTGAGCGACGAGTCGCGCGTGTAGAGGGCCAGCTAGTTGTCCGATAGCGGCATAAGTAACCGACGGCGCAGCCAGCTCGATTCCCTGGCGTGAGGTGAGCACGAACCACACATTTGATCCATAGAGTGGAATATTCCAATCACTGATCAGAGGCACATAAAAGTGCACCCGTTTCGAAAATGGGCCTGCGACTCCCTGGGAAGCAACTACTTCAGCATTCGGTGGAATGTCATGAAGAGCTCGATCAAGGACGGCTGCAGCCTGTGGAGTCGTTCGGAGCCACTGAGATGGTGTGCGCGGAGCCCAGATCGAGAACCAAAACACGCTATTCATGAGAACCGCGAGAATCACCACAATACTGGCGGTTTTCCAACGGCCACCACGCAAGATTAGGCCCGCAAGAGCGAAGACCGTTCCAACGGTCACGAACTCAAACACTGGGAAGTTCTGGAACGCCACTATTGCGAACGCCCGCGATAGTACATTCGATATTATCAACACGACTGGTAAGGCAAATCCCCATTTAGTAAACACGCCGATCAAGCCGCCGGCCGAAAGAACAGCAAAAATGTTCGACCGCTCTACCCAGAATTGTTGGATCATCCGACCTGGCTTGCGTAACACCCCAAGGCCGATAGCGAGCAGTGAGAGATTCCCGTACCCGTTGTTCCGTATAAGATAGCCATAGACGCTCCCGGGGGTAGGAAGGTGCGTTGCAGCCTGTAAAACAAAGTCGAGTAGAAGAAACCAGACGACGCTGACAACGAGAAGCACGATCCCCGGCCGCCTGCGGCTCTTCCCAAGCACAATACCCGTAATGCCAATACAGGCACCGTAAATACATTCGATCATTCCTCCTGAAAGGGTGAGAAACGACCAGACGGCGAAGGATTTCCAACGTTCGTGATACATCGCGCGCGCTGCTAAGAGTGCAAACAACGTGCCGTAGGGCTCTGAGTGAACATCCCAGGAGAGTGTCCAGTAGGTCCAAGGGTTGAGGAACAGTACGAGCAGTACAAAAATACCGATCCATGGAATCCAGCTGTGCGTAGGTCCCAAACGGTCTCGCAGGATCTCGATCGCCCAGATGAACACCACGGCCTCGCTAGCGACAACAGCTATATCCTGGGTCCACAACAGAACGGGACCGTGGGGATAAATTCGCGTCACAAATGCCAACCCCCAAAAGAAGGCCTGACCACTGTTACCCCAAAGGTTTCCAGTCAGGACGGTATCTGGGGGATTTAAATTACCGTGCCATATCTCCCAAATCGCCTGCTGGTACACGGAAAAGTCCCACGTCAACGCGAAACGACCGTAGAGGAGATTCGACCACATAATGCATATCGCCAGTTGGATACCCATGGCAATGAACCCGACCCTGCGCACCAGCTTGAGCGTCCTCGTTTGAACTGCCAAGGGAGACACCCGAGGGTCCTCATGGTTGTGCACGTCAGTTTCTGGGTTGTCTAGCACACCAGTAGTCACGTGCCGCTAACTCTGAACCTGGGGACCGTCGCCCGGGACAACCTTTATGAAGTCAAACCGGTTGAAGTTGCCTCGTTTTGTCTCACGGAGCTCGAAAAGCAGTTGATAAGAGAACATAGACGGCCACACTCTCAAGAGTGACTTAGCTAGTTTCTCGAAAGCAACTGGAAACACCCCTATTTCACTAGCATGGCCAGAATCTCCAGCAGCACGGCGTCCTCGAGTTAGTACGTCGACAACAGGGGTGTTAGTGGAGGCCGTCTTCACGATCTCTAATCCCACAGAGCTGGCAGTGCGCCTAAAACTAACCGGCGTGAAAAAACGGAGATGACCTACATCAAATAGACCGCGACGATCGTAGGAGAACATGCCGCTACCAACCTTCAGACGACCATACCAGTGAGAAAGGTTCGGAACGCTTACAAGAATTATCCCGTCTTCTGACAGTAGGGCTTTCAGCTCAGCCAAGAGCATCTCAGGAGTTCGAAGATGCTCTAGGACATCGGCCGCGACAATTAGGTCGAATCTTCTACCGCCGAGTAGCTCGGCTAGTCCTTGGTCCAAATCTGTCTCGTAGAACTCCGAGATACGGGTCCGTACGCCCGGAAGTTCCATACCGTCGACTCCAACCACCGTGTGACCCATGGACTCCACCAGCTCCCCAAAGCGGCCATCGGAACAGCCAACGTCAAGCACGCTGCCAGGTGGACATTCGCCGATCCACTGAAGAAGGTTTGCATGAGATGTATTCTCTCTGAACTTCAGTTCATACGCTAGGCTATTAAAAGCAGTGCTACCCGTCCCAAAACCCATCTTATGGCTGCGATATCTCACGATGCTTATGATCGCAGCAAATGCAAAACTGGCACATTCGATCCAGTTAAATGCGTTGTCAGCTACGATGCTTACGGGGATCTCACTAACAGCAAAATTGCCCTCCAAGAGCTGAACCATCATTTCGAAATCGAATATGTGGCCGTCCGAGTTACGGTCAAACGGTATGGCATCTAACGCCCGACACGAGTATGCCCTATACGCGCAGTGCCAATCGTCGAACGACTTGCCTGTGAGCCTGTTGGTTAGGTCAGACAGACCCCTGTTACCAAAACGCTTGTACCACGGAGCATCCACATCCTTCGACACAATGCCGTCTCCAACCCGTGAGGCACTGACAACATCACACTCCCCAACGATGATCGGCTTCACGAGAGCAGCAAGGGAGCCCATGGGAAAATTCCCCGATCCATTCACTATTGCGACAATGTCAAAATTCTCTTCGAGGGCCCATCTAAACGCTAATTTTTGTATCGATCCATATAGCGCATCCCCCACCTGCAACTCGACGGTTGTCACCGGGGTGGACGCGGCCACCGCGAGGGCCTCAATAGAACTCATCGGGGGATCCGAGGATCCGCGACCATCCAAACCGACCGGGCTAACGATCGACGGCACGAAAATTCCACCGATCATGCCTGACAGCCACTCGGGCAACTCCTTCATCGCCGCCTCGAAACACTTACTGTCGTAGGAGGAGATAACGACCAACGCGATTCGCGCGCGAGAGATACCAGGAAGAGCCTTACGCCTACTCATAACCGAGTAGAGCGCAGTTCGACTCCGTTGCAATGTCCCATACTACGCTTGAATAATACAGCGATACGGATTACTTGACAGAGCAATCGCATAGAAAATACTCAAGGAACTGCCCTCCCCCGCCTCTCGTTAGTCTCCACCATAGATAGCCCCCTCTGAGCGCAAGCCGTGCGATAACGGCAGGTTTCGTAGATCATAGCGGATTGCCCTCGAATCGGGTTTACGACGAAGAACCTTTCCACGGGGTCAGACAACCAATGGCGAGTTCGACGTGAGCCAGTTGAGAGTAGTATAAAGGCTCCAACCCAAGCAAGGGAAAAGCTGGAGTCAGGTGCCGCTGTGGACAGCAGTGGCGACAGTTGGACTAGGTTGGCTCACCGAATCAAGCCAGGGGGAAAACGGGATGATTAACCAGAGGCAAGTAGCAGTTGTCCTGCCCGCTTACAACGCAACAGCTACGCTGCGCCGGACTGTCAACGAGATCGACCGCGAGGTAGTAGACGAGGTGCTCGTGGTAGATGACGCCAGCACCGATGACACCGTCGACGAGGCCCGGCGCCTAGGGCTGAATCCAATCCTCCACGACTACAACCGCGGTTACGGGGGAAACCAGAAGACCTGTTACAAACATGCTCTGGCCCACGGTGCGGACATCGTCGTGATGCTCCACCCGGACTACCAGTACTCACCACGTCTCGTCGTTCCAATGGCCTCGATGATCGCCTACGGAGAGTACGACATGGTCCTTGGATCACGCATTCTGGCTCAGAGTGCTGTCGCTCGAGGGATGCCACGATACAAGTTCATCGCCAACCGAGTGCTCACGCTCTTCGAAAACGTTTTGACCAACGCAAAGCTCTCGGAGTTCCACACCGGGCTTCGCGCTTATAGCCGAGAACTATTGGAGACACTTCCACTAGACCGCAACTCAGACGACTTCGTCTTCGACAACCAGCTGATCGTCCAGGCGATGGCCGCAGGGGCCAGAATAGGCGAGCTCTCGTGCCCGACTCGCTACGAATCGGAGTCCTCGTCGATCAACTTTCGTCGCTCGGTTCGCTACGGGATCGGCGTTCTCACTACCTCAGTTCAGTACTGGGAGCATCGCCACGGCTATCGCAGCCCTGCCTACCTGAAGATTCCAGAGAACCTGCGAAACGAGAACCTCGCCGCTAAGCGGTACTCTTAGATCCTTGGCACACCGTCTTGGAAAGATCTTGACCCGGGGACCGACTCACAGATCACGCACCTGTGCGGTCGCGATCGCCACGTTGATCGTTGCAGTCGCGTTGGCCGGCTGCGGAGGCGCCGTAACGTCGGCGCCAGCGGTCAAACCAGTCGCAATATTCCCAGCCCCCGCAGGGATGCTCGCTGGAGGCGCCCCACAGCCGTCGGGGGCGATGTGGGTGCTCGCCGGGCCCGCGTCGTCGAGGGCTGCCTACGAGATGAATCTGTTGAACGGGCAGCTCGTCAACCACTTCCCCGTCAGCTCCAACGCTCAAACAGTCGCCCAGCTCCCAGACGGACCAGTCCTGATCGGGATCTCAACGGCAACGAGCGGTGCGATCCAGGTCTTTAACTCCCAGACTCTCCAGATGACCGCAACTTGGCCACTGCCAGGCCCGATCCTCCAGCTAAGAGCGGGGCAGGGAGGCGCCTACGCGCTCGTCCAAGTGGGACGCACCGAGTCGATCGAGCAGTTCTCCGCCACAGGGACTCTCCTGCGGACGCTGCCGGTGCCATCTGACACCGTCGCTATCACCGCTGACCCCGTCAACGCTAAGGCCTACGTGTTAGAGGCCAACGGTGTCGTCTCCACGGTAAACGCCGCCGGGCAGACGACGACCGTCTACAAAGTAAGTGCCTCTGGAAGAGACATCGTTTCGGACCCGACGACGAAACAGCTCTTCATCTTGAAAGGCATTACCGCCCTCTCCAACATAAGCGTCGTAAGCATCCAGACCCAGTCGACTATCGGCGTCCTTCCCGCACCCGCCAACTGCGTCGGCATCCAGATATCTTCAGACGGGAGCCAGCTCTACGCTCTCGTCGGCAGTCCCAACATAGGAAACGTTCAAGTATTCACGTTACCGCGAGTGACGGGGCTGGGTTGAGTGACGGGGCTGGGTTGAGTGACGGGGCTGGGTTGAGTGACGGGGCTGGGTTGAGCAACTCGCGCGGGGTCTCGCTCGTAAAACGTGCGGGGTGGGTGCTCTTTGGACTCCAGTTGGTCGCTATGTTGATCTTCAGCGCCTCGATCTACCGGCACTTCGCACTCACGTGGGACTTCGCTATCTACCACCAAGCGTGGTGGCTCATCGCACACGGAAATCTCGCGCCCTTTAACACGACCACTCGAACTTCGTTCTGGGGGCACCACGGTGAGGCGATCCTCTGGCCGCTCGCGCTCCTCACCTCGCCACTCCCATCCGGGCCCGCAATGCTCGCCCTCCAAGACTTAGCCACCGTCGCCGCCGAGCTCGTCGCGTTCTTGTGGGCTTGTGACATCGCGACCTCTAGGTCGGATGCCGGCGCGAACGCTTCGATGCCCGCCGCCGCAGTCGCAGCGTGCGTCCTCGTCGTGCTCTTGGCTAATCCGTGGACTTGGTGGTCGATCGCGCAGGACTTTCACCTGGAGGCGTTCATGGCGTTCTTCGCCCTCATGTTCGCCTGGGACGTCGCACGGGGAAAGCGCCGCTACATCCTATGGGGACTCTTGCTCCTCTCCTGCGGCGACGTCGCCGCAGCGCTCGCAATCGGTGTCGGGGCATCTGCGATTATCGCAGGGCGGCGCGATCGGGCGATCTTGCGAACGGGTCTCTTGATCGTCGTCGGCTCCGCGCTTTGGGCCGTCCTCCTCGTCTTGCTCGGCGCCGACCAGAGCCACACCCTCGCTGAAGGTTACGGCTACGTCGTCGGCCCCCACGGGAACACTTCGGCTGGGTTCTCTCAGATCGTCGCAGGCGCGCTCCTCCATCCATCTCGCCTGCTTACGACCCTCTACCAACACCGCCTCGACATCTACGGCGGGGTCGCCGCTGCGGGGATAGTCGGGTTGTTCACCCCGTGGGGAGCTGGGGTCCCAACCGTCGTGCTCTTGTCGAACAACTTGAACCGCTACCAAGGAGGTGTTTTTGCCGCCCCTGGATACCAGGGGTTCCCAGCTACCGGCTTCTTGGCCGTCGGGCTCGCGTCCGCACTCGGGTGGATCAACGCTAAGAAGGCCTGGCTCGCATGGGTAGTCGCAGGAGTCGTCGTCGCAAACGCTATCGGGTGGGCCGCCGTCTGGCTCCCCAAGACCGACTCGGAATGGATCCACACGAACCAAGCCGCCCTCCGCGTGTTGAACAGCACCGTCGCAACAGTTCCCAGAGGCGCCGAAGTGATCGCGTCCCAGGGAATCGTCGGTCGGTTCTCGTCTCGAAACTACGTCTATCCCTACCGGGCCGGCGCGCGCTTTCCCATCAAAGCCCGTATCGTCTACTTCATACTCACCGCCTACGAAGGAGTCGAGACGGTACCCGTATCGGGCTCACTCGGAGCAGTTTCAAAAGTCGCGACCGACCTTCACGCAAGCCTCCTCGGAAGCAGCGGGGGCATCTGGGTTCTCCGCTGGACTCCACCTAGGACCGCCAACTCGGTGACACTTCCGTCTCGTTCGAGCAGCGAACCCGCGTGGGCTCTCAACTCTTCGATAGGAAACCCGATGACTTCTGGCCCGCCGGCGCACTGGTCCATGAACGTCGCAAGCAACGCGCCGAGCGGGTACGCTATCTACGGCGCCTACTGGCGGGTCCTCCCGGGTCAGTACAACGTAACCGTGAATGCCACGACGTCAGCGCCGGTAAACGTCGAGGTATGGAACGACGCCTCCGGAACCCTCCTCGAGCGGTTCAACATGCTCGGTACCGCCTCAGCTCCTATCGTCGCTCCGGTCGACATCACGACCGTTCAGAACTCGAACACTTTTTCGGGCGTCCCACCCTTTAGCGTCTCCCCGTTACCCCCCCCGCCCGGTGAACTCATCGAGGTCAGGGTGTGGGTACCCTCTGGAACCACCGCCTCGATCTCCTCGGTAACCCTCCGAGCCGCCCCGGGTTCCCCGGCCCCAGACCCGCCCGGGTCCTTAGAGTCCCAGTGACCGTTCGGTAAGAAGCTGCCGCTAATGGCGCCTGATCGGCTCGGTAGCCGTCCGATATCGACCTGCCTTGGGCGACGTTGATCAGTATAGTCCCTGGTAAGCAGGTATTTTAGGAATTTATTGGGAGTTCGGCTGGGAACTGGCCCTTCTCGCTTGCATTCTTGCTCCGCCCAGTGTTAAGATTTCGTCATTGGTTTTCAAAATGCCAGAGTCGGCGGCATCAGATTGAGCGGCACAGGCAACTGCATAGATAACTGTCAAACTTCCGGAAACGGTAGGGGGAATAATGAAAAATATCTCTAAGTTGGGATGGCGGCCACTCGTGGTCTTCGCCGTAGCAGCAGTCGCAGTGCTCACGCCGACCGCCGCGTTTGGTGCAGGGACCGGATACGGACCTCCGCCACCTCCGATACCGGTGCCGGGAACGTTTGGAACCGTCATGTGTACCCAGACCGTGAGTGCAACCGGGGGCACAGTCACCTGCACGGTTCAAGGCGCTACCATAACAGTCACCGTTCCGAGCAACTCGTTCACCTCGCCTATACAGATCGTCATCACCGCTGGGAACTGCCCCCAGATTGGAAACGCCGGTGTTCCTAACTACAACTGCTTCCTCGCATTCGGGGTTATCGTGGAGCAAAACGGGCAGAAGTACACGGGAACCATCAACCCTCCGGCGAACGTAACTGTCGCTCTTTCTTCGATCAATACCACAGACAAGGTTGTAGGGTTGAACACCTCCAACTCCACCTACGGTCCTATCAGTGGAGTTTCGATCAGTAACGGGAACCTCTCGTTTTCGATCAGCAGCGACCCCTACATAGCCGTTCTGGCGCCGGTCGCGGCATCTTCGACCACGAGCACGGTCCCAGGGGCGACTACGGTCACCACTGGCAAGCCGTTCCTCTTGGAGGGCTCGCTCGCAGGGTTACTGCTTCTCGTAGGTATCAGCCTCCTCGTGTGGTCAACCCGACGTAGCTCGGCAGCTCGCTGACGTGAACGTCTCGCCAGGTCCTAACGGACCGGCGAGGGGGGTTCGCTAAGGCAAAGTGCCAGAGTTTCACTACCGCTTCCAACGCGGCCGCGGCCATGGCGCGCTACGACGACTGCGACGGTCAAAGCGCCGGAGGTCCGCTACGGCAAACGCAGCTTGGATCACGCTGATTGCAGTCGTCATAACCCTCTCAGGATGCACCAGCAACTCGGCTGGGACAAAGACGTCTTCGTCTTCCCAGTCGTTCGTTCCTGCCCAGATCATCCCGACCCCAGCAGGACTGATCGCGACGACCCAGCCCCAGCCCAACGGGACCGTGTGGGTCCTCGCAGGCACTCAAAGCGTCAAGACGCTTACAGATATCGAGTTCCACACCGGCGCCGTTGAAACAACCGTCGGCGTGAGCGCCAGTGCTACAGACGTAGTCGAGTCACAGTCTGGCCAGCTCGCAGTCTCCACCGCTACCGCGACTACCGGGGCAGTAGAGCTGTACAACCCAACGAATGGAACTCTCCTCGACTCGATAGCAGCTCCTGGGCCTGTCACAAGCCTGACACCGTCGCTAGCCTCCAACGGCGACACGCTCTTCTACGCGCTCGTGAGGACGCCTTCGTCATATAACGTAGCTGTCGTGGACGCAACGTCTCTTAGAGTGACCGCACTCTTCCCCGCCCCAAGTGGAGCTGTCGGGCTCGTCGTTGGCGCGGATAGACAGTCCCTATGGCTGGTAGCCTCTGATGGGACCCTCACTCGCATGAACACTGGCAACGGGGCACTCACCGGTAACTTTAAGATACCAGGGGCGTCCGGGCAGGCCATCTCGATCAGCCCCAACGGCGATACCCTCTACGTTCTCAGCTCCAGTGCGTCCCAACAAGACGCTTCGCTCCTCATTGTTCGCGCCGCTAATGGACAGTTGGTTAAGGTCCTTCCCGCACCCACTAACAGCGTCAACATAACGGTGTCCCCGGATGGAACAATTCTCTACTATGCGGTAGGTACCACGAGTTTTGGAAACCTACAGGCTTACCCCGTACCTCCTGGACCTTGAAACCGATGAACAGATGGGGTGAGCGGGTCCTGTGGTCCATCGTCGGCGTGATCATCCTGCTCTGGGCTCTTAGGTTGTTCGGCTACGTAGACATCTACCCACTGATCAGCGTCGCCGTCGTGGTACTCGGGCTATGGGGGCTCGGGGTTCTGGCCGCTAGTTGGGCCCCTTGGCGATCTCTTGGACAGCGACCTCTTGGATCGCGACCTCTTGGATCGCGATCTCTTGGACTCAGGCACCCTCGTGTTGTGGCTCTGCTCCCGTGGATGACCCTCGCTGTAGCACTCGGAGCTCTCGCTATATGGGCGTTCATGCAGATCTACATGGCGCCTGGATACGGCACCGATGAGATCGCGTTCGATCAGTTCGCTGCTCAACTCGCTCAACACGGCATCAACCCGTACGTTCACTCAATGGCTCCCGCCTTGGAGCTTTTCCACGTAGCTCCCGACGGATTCACGTTAAAGCTCAACGGCTCTCCCGTCACTGCTCTGTCGTATCCTGCAATGGCCTTCGAGCTCTACTTACCGTTCCTCGTCGCCGGTTGGTCGTCACAGCTCGCCGTAGTACTCAACGTTGTCGCCTGGATCGTCTCGATAGTCATGCTGTTTGTGATGCTCCCGCGACGCCTTCGCCCCGCTGCAATCATCGTTGGAAGCTTGAGCGTCTACATCGCCTACGCGGTAGGTGGCGTAACCGACTCGATGTTCGTTCCGTTCTTGATCCTCGCGGCCTACCGCTGGAATCGCTTCGGGACAGAGTACGGCTGGAAGACGTGGATAGGGCCTATCGCGCTCGGGCTCGCAATGGGAATCAAGCAGACCCCTTGGGTGCTGGTCCCATTTCTCGTCGTCGGGATATTCGCTGAGGTGAAGGTGAGGCGTGGAACGCGCGCCGCAGTTAGACAGGCCTCACGATACTTCGGAATCGCGATGACTGCGTTCATCGTGCCAAACCTCCCCTATATCGCGATGAACCTACACGCCTGGGTAAACGGGATCCTGACTCCGCTCGACTCACACACCGTACCCGCTGGTCAAGGCCTTATCGGGCTGAGCCTCTTTCTCGGTTTGGGCGGCGGCTCTCTCACCGCATATACCATCGCCTCCGTAGTCCTCCTCCTCGCTATATGGGCAACCTACAGCGCTTCCTATCCTCTCATGCGAGGCTGGACGTTCATCCTTCCCTCGGTCGTACTGTTCTTTGCGACGCGTTCGTACGGAAGCTACCTGGTCACGCTAGTTCCAGCAGCACTCGTCGCGGTCACCTCTATCGCCGAGCGGCCCGTGCCGTTCCCCGAACCGCTGCTCCAAGGCGACCCAGTTCAGGGCAGTCCCAGTCAGGGAGATCCCAGTGCGAGCGCTAACGACGATCTTTCCGGGGATAACTCAGGTCGCGCCGGTCACTCAGAACGTGTCGGGGCGCTCTGGGGCAACTGGGCTTGGGTAGCTGGAATCGGATCCGCGGCGAGCGCGGTCGCAATTGCCGGGGCTCTCTTGATATCGGCGCCTCTCTCACTTTCGATAGTGTCGATCACTACGACCGGCCAGCTCGCGACCGTCGAGCAAATCTCGGTCCGCGCCACCAATAACACCGCTAACTATCAAAGACCCGCGTTCACCGTGGAGTCCAACGGTACGCTGAGTGCGTTCTGGCTAGTCGGAAGCGGACCACGCGTCCTACCCCCGCACAGCTCGGCTGTCTACAACCTCTTGTCTCCAGACTTCAGCTCCCAGCCTCCGATCACCGGTGGATTCCAGATGGTCGCGTTCACAGACAACCCCGGCACTGTAAGTGCGAGCGCCGCGTACCTGCCAAACACCTGGCACGTCTTCTTGGAACCCGACGCGGTACGTACTATCGTGCCGGTCGGCAAAACCATCGTAGTCCAAGCTCACGTCTTAAACCGCTTCAACCAACCGGTCAAGGTGGCCCAGATACCCGTCTACCTGGGCCAGATCATCTACGCACAACGTGGGATCATCTATAGCGAGGCCGTGGTGAACAACTCCCAGATCGGCCAGACGCCAGTCAGCGCTCTCACGAACAGCAACGGTGTCGCGACCTTTAGGATCAGAGGCACACAGGTCACAGCGAACCCCGTCTACTTCGAGGGTAACTTGGTGAACTTCAAAGACTTCTACCCGTACGGATACTCCGAGATCCTACCGATCCGGTTCAAGCCGGCCATCCCTCGACCCCTAACACACAAGTGACCATCACTTCACGCTCTGGACGCTCCAACCAGTAATTACGAGCTGTCCGTTCCGGACCGCCGCGGTCATCTGGATCTGCATAGGACCAGGTCTAAGTCCACCAACTACCGTCGGATACGTCGTCAGCTCTACGCTCGTCAGTCGTTCGCCGTTCAAAGTGAGCACCGGGCTCAGCTGTGCTCCATAGCCCGCAACCCGCGAACCTACGAGGCTTACCGCGTTCGAGAACGGCACACCTGGTGCGAGCTGCGCCCACCAGAGCGGCTGGTTCTGCTCCGCGCTCTTAAGCGCCCCAAAGTAAAGCTCCAAGAGTGCGTAGTCGTCTTCCAACGGAGCTGGACTCTGCTGCCAGGCGGGCGAAACCGAACCTTGTAGGATCAGGTTTCCTTCCGGCGCAGGGTTCTCGTTAAGGGTGAGTCCTTGTGCGAGGAGCGCAGCGGGTGCGGACACCGATGGCGGAGCCCACGGTGGGATAGCCGGTGGCTTCGTGCCCGTCGGGCGGATCTGCTCGAGATAGGCATCGACAACGTAGCGCTTCGACGTCAAGAAGAGCGCGTCGAGGGGATAGCAGGTTACGAGCACTAGGCGGGGTTGCGCTGTCGAGATAACCGGTGTTCCAGCGGAGACGACCTGTCCCGTTGTGACCCGGTAGACGTAGGTGACACACGGCTCGACGACGCTCACGGTGTCCCCGGGTCGCAACTGGTCTATGTGGGAGAACCAAGTCACGTCGTGCGCTGCGAGCACGACCGTTCCCCCGGTGGTATTAGGCCACGTGCTGAGCGGATCGTGCCCTACTGCAACTGCTAGCTGCGCGTTGCTCTCTCCCTGGATGATCGGCGCCTTAAGAGCGATGGAAGGTATCTCTAAGATGCCAGCTGGGGCGAGCCCGCTCGTTCCACCGGCTGGAAGGGAGCCGCTTCCGACCGCGGGGCTTGGAAGCGCCGAACTACCCGCCCCAAGAGGCACGGTGCTCGTCGTGGTGGTTGAGTGATTCGAGCAGATCGCCGGGTTGGACTGAGCTTGGTGGACGAGTGACTCGACTCTGTGGACGAGAGCCGCACCCTGGTCGTGGGAGTGGACGTAGAACAGACCGATGCTTCCAGCAATGAGCAGTCCAGCCACTATGAGTGCGATAGCGGCTAGCTGCGTGCTGCGTGTAACCAAGTGATCGCGAAAGCTCCCAGACTTAGCGTGAGCACCAGATCTCGGAGCGGGGGGCGAGCCTTGTTTCAAGTCACCGCCGACCTCACCACCGGCCTCGTTGCCGGCCTCGCTTCCGGCCTCGCTTCCGGCCTCGCGAGCAGCCTCGGTGCCGGCCCCGTCGCCACCAGGTTGAACTCTATCTCCTGGTTCCAAGATTCCAGCCCTTCCTCGAAGCTACTCGCCGCACACGTTGCCGAGATCCACGATACCGCTATTTGACGGCGATCAGCCGGTCGCCCTGGGGAAGGGTCATCTAACTCGGGCCATCTGGCAGGCCCATCCTCCGCTCTAAGCGAGCGGTCCCAGGTGGTTCGTTATTCCCTTCACGATGGAGTTCGGAGACAGGCTGTCAACTTCCACGGCTACGTCCAGGCCGGCTCTTCGAGCCGCCGCCGCGGTAGTACCTCCGACGCATACCACGTGTGCCGGTACCACCAGAGACGCCCCGGAGTCGTCGCGGGCCGCTAGATAGTTCTCAACCGTCGACGGAGAGGTAAAGATAGCCCACCCTGCGTCCGCTGCGGCACTAGCCTGATCCAAGGAGACCGGTGTGACAGGTGATGTCGTATAGGCGACTACTTCGTCGACTTGCCAACCTTTCCGGCGCAGCCCTTCAGGAACCGTATCCAAGGCGATCTCGGCTCTTGGAAAGAGCACTCGTCTTGACTTGTTCTCCTCTCCAGACTCCGAGCCGTCTACGAGTCGCTCTAACCCAGTGCCGCCGGGTGCGTCCGGCAACGCGTCGACGAGAGCTCGTGCACTCTGGGTCGCCGGTACGACGTCTGCGACCAAGTTGTACCGAGCTAGAGCGTCCCTAGTCGCTCTTCCAACTGCGGCCAGCTTCACGCCGGCCAAAGACCGGCCGTCTCGGAGTAGTGGAACGAAGCGGTGGACCGCGTTGGTCGAGGTGAAAACCACCCATGAGTAGCGTTGGACGTCTCGCGCTACTGACAAGAGAGCCGATCCACCGTCAGGGGCGTCGCATATTCTTATCATCGGCAACTCGATCACTCGAGCTCCCGCGTCGCTGAGCGCGGAGACGAGCGGACCTGCTTGATCAGAGGCCCGCGTCACCACGACGCTCAGCCCTGTTAGAGGACGGGGGGGCGGCTTCAACTCCAATCCCGCGACCGCCCCGACGACTATGACGGAAGGAGAGCCCAGTTCGACGTCGCCGAGATCAGCTAACGTCGTGCGCACGTGGCGCTCTCTTGGAGTGGAGCCCCACTGGGTCACGACGACCGGCTCGTCCGGGCTTCGTCCGGCCCTAAGAAGCTCGGACGCAATCTCTTTTCTTCGCTCCATCCCCATCAGTATGACGAGCGTTCCACCCGCCTTTCCAAGCGATATCCAGTCCACACCTCGTGGACGCGCCAAGTCACCAACGTGTCCGGTCACGACCGTAACGCTGTTCGCGGTCCCTCTGTGTGTTACGGGAACTCCCGAGTACGCAGGTACCGCGAACGCAGAGGGGACACCTGGAACGATCTCCCAGTCGACAGTTGCATCCGAGAGAGCTTGGGCCTCCTCCCCGCCTCTTCCGAATAAGAACGGGTCTCCTCCCTTCAGGCGCACAACTGTCGCGTCCCTACGTCCAAACTCTACGAGCAGTTGATTGATGTGTTCTTGACGCCTCATCGCGTCGTCACCTGGCCGCTTGCCGACGTCGACCATCTCGGCCGTATCGGGCGCGAGATCCAACACGGAGGGATCGACGAGGCGGTCGTAGACGACGACGTCTGCCCTCGCCAAGAGCTCCGCACCCCTGCGGGTGAGAAGTCCCGGGTCACCAGGTCCCGCACCGACTAGGTACACGGTCACTTTCTAACTCCTGGCAACCCGACGTCGAAGCCATCGATCGCTTGAGCCCCGCACTCATCTATCGCGTAGTTGCCGGCCTCTGCTCCGAGGCTGACGGGGTCACTTCCGCGTTTGGATATCTTGACCATGACCCGGCCGTCGCCACTGAGTAACATCGCGTCCAGTGTTATCTCTCCTCGACGATCGACGGTCGCGAGCGCGGCGAGTGGCAGGGAGCAACTCCCCGATACTTGGTCCAAGAACGCCCTCTCCGCACTCAGCGTGATCCTCGAGTCACGGTCGTCGATCTCGGCCAACAACTCCGCAGTCACAAAGTCATCTGCGCGACACTCGACGGCGATCGTCCCCTGTCCGACCTGAGGGAGCAGGACCGTCGTCGGCAAGATCTCGGCAACTCGATCGTTCCAGCCGAGCCTCGACATCGCCGCGGCGGCGACTACCACGCAGTGCGCACCCGATCCGGCCGCTTCGACACGCCGCGCCATATTCCCCCTGAGGTCGGCAAAGGTCAGGTCAGGCCGCAGGTTCGCGAGCTGTGCGCGACGCCTCGCTGACCCAGTTGCTATGACCGCCCCGGATGGGAGCTCGGAAAGGCACATCCCTACGAGTGCGTCCCTCGGATCTCCCCTTTCTAAGACCGCGCCGACTCTCAAACCGTCGATCGTTCCAGAAGGCAGGTCCTTTGCCGAGTGAACTGCCACGTCCGCTTCGCCTCTAAGGAGCGCACCTTGGACTTCGGTCACAAACACACCTCGACCCCCGATGCGATCGAGTGCGACATCGATTAACGTGTCGCCCCTTGTGTGAACAGGGACGACTTCGATCTCAACCTCGCTGAGTACGCGAGAAAGCCTCTCTGCGACGAGCGAAGCTTGGCACAGAGCCAACGGGGAACGACGCGACGCTAACCGAAGAGTGGAACGCGATCGCTCAAACCGTGTCGGCATTAGGACGAATATAGCTTTGTCCACATAGGCCGGTCACTCAGAGATCAAACAGCGTTCTCAACGCTTCTACCAGGCGTTCTCCTCTAGCTGTCCCGGCAGCGTCTTTCAATTGAACCGTCGGCTCATGGAGAACTTTCGCCAATATCGAGCGCGTTAGAGCGTCGATCTTCTCCCAGTCCGCGTCCGAGAAGTTCGACAACCGCCTCCGCTGACGGTCCAGTTCGGTCTTTCGAATCTGCTCCAGACGAGCCCTGAACGAGGTAACAGTCGGGGTAGCCCCTCTCTCGCGCATCAAACTGCGGTATCGAGACACCTCTTCTACCACGATCTCCCGTGCCCGCACCGCCTCTTCCTCACGACCACTCATAGCTTCGTTAACCGCCGCTCCGAGATCGTCCATATCCAAAAGGGTCACTCCTTCAACTCCTCTTAACGACGGGTCAATATTTCTGGGAACGCCGAGATCTATCGCCAAGATACGACCGCCCTCAGCCGTGGTGGTGTCGCATAACATCTCTTTGGTTATCACTAGACGATCAGAGTCGACCGCAGTGAAAACGACGTCAGCATCACCTAGTTCGTGGCTGACCCGATCAATGTTGGTAACCCTCATCGACGGTCGGGCAGACGTTTCCTCGTTGCCTTCGTTGCCTTCGTTGCCTTCGTTGCCTTCGTTGCCTTCGTTGCCTTCGCCGCCTTCGCCGCCTTCGCCGCCAGTTGAAGAGTTAGATAACAGATCGGCCAGTTGAGCGACGCGCTCTCGACTCCGGTTCGCGACGACGATTTCCTTGGGGGCGGCGTCGACTGGTTGGTCGAGCAGAGCTCTCGAGACTCCAAAGCCCATCGCACCGGCCCCGACGACGAGCACCTTGCTCCCACTGAGAGTTCCCCCGAGACGATCCCTAGCTACCTCAACTGCGGCGTTCGAGAACGACGTCGTACCTCGCGCTATCCCGGTCTCGGAGCGGACTCGTTTCCCCGTCTCGACAGCGTGTCTAAACAGGTTGGAGAGCACCGGACCACACGCCTTCTCCTGTTGTGAGAGTTCACAGCTACGGCGTATCTGACCCAAGACCTCTGACTCCCCGACGACGGCGGACTTCAGGCCTGCCGCCACCGAAAACACGTGCTCTGGTACTTCGTCATCAAAACGGACGCTCGTGTACTCCTCGACCTGTTCGAACGTGAATCCAGCTCTCGTGGCAAAGATCTGTTTCACGTCCGATACCGCATCGTGAAATCGATCGACGACCGCATAGACTTCTGTCCTCAGGCAGGTCGAGACGAGCACGGACTCTTCTAGATTCGGGTTATCCCTGAGCTCGGCTATGACCTTTGCGGTATCGGCGTCTGACACCGTAACCCTCTCTAGAAGATCCAGAGGGGCCCTCGTGTGCTCGATTCCAACAACTATGACAGGCAAGTCGACAACGTCTCCCTACTATTGGCCAATCACGCTCATCGCGTCCTTCCACGTCGCCTCAGTCGCTCGGCGCAAGAGTGAAATTAGCCGTAGAACTTGAGCTGACCCATCAGCTCCAATGCCTATGTTAGGCGATACCGGGTTCACTTAGATTGCACGGCCGCCTCGTATTCCGAATCTGATGTCTTCCGAATAGATATCGTGTGACTGGAAAAAGCTCATTACCTGGAGCTCGATCGAGAGGTCGACATATCGCAGCATGACGTGAGAGGGAACCGAGAGGACCGTTGGGGCAAAGTTGAGTATCGATTGGACCCCAACCTCGATCAGAGCCTCAGCTATCTCTTGGGCCGCACCGGCCGGAGTCGTTATTACACCAATCGCGGTCGAGAAGTTCACGTCCATTCGAGACAACTCACTGACGTGTCTCACCTGAACGGGGCCGACCTCTTGGCCAACCGCCTTCGAGTCCGAGTCCAACAGCGCCGCGACATGGAAGCCTCTCGATGAAAAGCCTGCCGAGTTGACGAGTGCTCGTCCGAGGTTGCCGGCGCCGACGACGACGACCGGCCAGTCTCGATCGGCGCCTAACGCGCGGTCTATCCGCGACATCAAGAACGTTGCGTTGTAGCCGCTGCCTCTCGTTCCAAAAGATCCGAGCATCGAAAGGTCTTTTCGCACCTTCGCAGCGTTGACCCGTGCCAACGTCCCAAGCTGACTGGAGGATACCGACGACTCTCCGTCTCGAATCAACTCTGACAAGATCCTCTGGTAGATCGGTAGCCGTGCGACCGTCGCTTCAGGGATACGACGGACCGCTTCTTTAACCGCGCGACCGTCGTTCACCGACGCACGGTCACTATCGGCAACAGGAGAGACAGACGGCTCGCACAGTTCATCCGACGGTCCACGTTTAACCGGTCCCACAGTCAGTTAGGACGTTGTTGACGTGTCGAGTTGTGGAACCTCTTGACTAGCGACGTCTCGATCAACACTGACGCTTTGGGCAAGCGTCGCACTGGGTCCCTTGAGTCTTCCCGCGAGTATCGCCTCGGCGCCTACGGCCGCAAGTACGACCAACCCGACGTCTCCGATCGATCTGAACCGCAGGTAAGGAAGGATGAACGTACAGACGGCGGTGTAGAGAAGGACTACGCCCAGTAGCGGCCACATGTACGATCGTCTTCGACGGAGCGCGACGATACCTACGGATCCCAGAACCAAGAGGATCCAAAAGACTAGAATCCCAGCGTACTGAACCGATGAGCTCACGTTGTAAGTACTCGTCTCCCATTGAACGTCCTGATTGGGGGCGTAGAGGTACCACGAGCGCGCGAATCGGACTGCGAAGACGATCGGCGCCCTCGAAAGGTGCGACTTGAAATAGGAAACCGCAATAGAGCGCGCTAGGTAGTCACGGTTGGACTCGTCTCCGACTTGTTGCGTGGAACTCAGTCGACACTGCGCACCCGGAAGTCCAATGTCTGGCCCGTAGTAAGAAGCCGGGCAGTTTCCGTCGAGAAGCGTCGGGCCGCCGTTGGAGGTCAAGAACTCCGGTTGATTGAACGCCGTCAAGGTGAAAAAGGCCCACGGTGCAACCACGACGAGCGCGAGAGCTGTCCCGACGGAGGCGATCTTCAACTTCGAACGCAGCCCAATCGAGGGCAGGAACGCGACCGTTGCCCACAACAGGATCGGGATGAGCAACAACGCCTCCGTGCGGGTCAGTACCGCGATCCCACACACGGCGCCGAGAAGTCCGGCATTGAGTAGACCCGGACTCTGATACAACCTGTAAGTAAGGTACAGCGCGATCGCGACCAACAGGATCGATATGGGTTCAGGCTCGACCTGGGAGCTCTCGATCCAAAACACCGGGTAGAGTGCCGCGATCAACGCCGCTAACACTCCGACGCTTGGCCCAGCTACCCGTCGCCCGGTAGCACCGATTACCCAGACCGTGAGAGTTCCCGCGACCACCATGAGAAGCATCTGGGAGTTGGCCGTCACTAAGCCGATCAAGTCTGCACCGGCTAACAGTATCGAGGTGAGCGGCGGATAGGTTGCCGCCGCGATGCTCGCAGACGTATGAGGATGTATTGTGGCCAATGCGGCGTTAACGGTGCTTCCGACAATAACTACCTCTTGGATGAGGTGTCTTGTCGCCATACTTGAATAAACGTGAGTGGTAAACCCATACCCGTTCGCCAAGAGTGCCGCTCTAGTCCGGTAGTGGCTCTCGTCGCTGAATATCCCCGGCGGGTGATTCCACTGGAACACGAGAGCATAAGCAAGACGTGTGACTAGGCCAACTAGGCTGGCTACACCGACGACACTCCAGAAAACCCGCGGTGACTCCATTCGTGCTCTAGCGTCATCCAACCTCTCGCGTGCTTGAATCACCGTCCTCACTCCTTCTTGAGCAATGGAATACCGTTCCGCAGATGCGGTCAGCTCCAGCGATCTCAGTCTCTGAGCATATTGTCTTTTGCATCCTCGTGCCACGATCTCCAAACGTGGTTACCAGCCAACGGTCGCGAACACCGATGTCGCGAGTGGATCGGTCGGCGCCGCGAGTGGTTCAATGCGCCGAATCAAGCGAGAAGTATCTCCGTCGGAATCTCGCTACATGTTTGTCCATCACCTGCCAGACGATCTCGGAAAACACAAGAACTACGGCGAGTCGAACACATAACAGCTCAAACTCATTGAACGACGGGACTACAGAGTGGTTCAGCAGCGAGTAGATCGGCCAATGGGCCACATAAATTATGTACGCCATGTCCCCAAGGTGCACAATTGGTCTAATACTCAGCACACGGGAGTACACGCCGTCGGGACTGGCGACGATGTGGGCGATCACCACAAAGGCCACGATCATCGAGACCGACATTCCCCAGACGTACGGGGCCGGCATGCCAACATCGATCGTGAACAGTACCGCGACAAAATACGCCGTGGATATAGCCGCGGCCACTGCTAGCACGCGTTTGGAACGCGGACCCAAATTCGAGAGCATCCCCCACGAGAAGAGAATCGCGAGAACGCACCCTGCGAATATTGCATCAGCGTTCGTATCAAAGGCGAACAGAATCCTGATCCCCGTGCTTTGAAGCGGACCGAGAACAGACCACAGGATCTCCCTGTTGATCGTAACTGCCACTACACCGACAATCGCTATCCACATCGCACCCTTACGCCCCCAGCGCCACGTGGAAAAGATCAGCAACGGAGCCCATAGTAGGTAGAACTGCTCCTCCACCGACAACGCCCAGAGTGGTCCAAAAAATCCGCCGTATGCCTCGTGGCCCAAGGCCTTTAGATAGTCCATATAAAAAAAGACGGACGCCAACGCGTCGCCGTTCAGCCGATACCATCCATTGTCAACATGAACCAACGCGACGTAGACATACATGCACGCGATTACAATCCACAGGACCGGATAAATCTTCAGTGCACGTCGTTGATAGAACTTGGCAATACTGATCTTTCCAGTCGATATTCGTTCACGAAGCATTATCGAGGTAATAAGGAAGCCGCTCAGTGCGAACCACACCTGCATCACTTCCCACGACCCAGGGAACACTCCGTTGTCACTGTGCTTGACTAGTATGATCAACGCGAGCGGTATGCGTAACCCGGTCAGTTCGGGGCGATAGCGGAGCGACAGCGAACGATGACTCTTCTCCATGGTCGGGTCCGTCACCGATTTTTCTCTCCCGTCCGGTGGGTCACTCACTACAGAACCCCCATACGTGTGATCCTCGGGCGCCGCGTATTCTCCGCGCATTCTCCCGTAACTCTGTGTCAATCGAAACTCCAGACAGTGCGCCGAGCGCGACCTGGCGCGGCCACAACACACGAGTATCGTCGCTGCGAGGAGTCCTGGAGTCCCGACTTGGGACTAGAGGCGTGACCCGCGAGACCGTCCAGAAGCTGCCCGCTTCCACAGACGCGCCGGTCACAACCTCGTAGCTGGTCGACGGCGATCGACGCGAACAACATCTCTAAACGCACAGCCGCAACCCGGGACCCGACCGAGGTGAGAGCGAGGCGATACAGACAACCTCCACCTAGGCCCGACTAGAACGCTAACCACCGTCGCGGGGCTCAAGAGAAGTTCGCGGCCCAATCCTGAGGACCACTCCCCACACTTCGCCATTCATCGCTTTACGCATCACCGGATTATCGCATGGAATTGGGCACTCCTCGGGTCTCAGTTGGTCCAAGATCCCTGTCGGGCGGTGAAAGGCGCGGGTCAAAAGCGACCCTATAACCGGCGTAGCGGACCCTTGAGGTCCACCGGCAGTTCGAGACCGTCTGACCAGCACTGACACGTCGGTTGTGATAGCGTCTTAACTGAGTTCGGGGATCGGGGATCGCATATCTTGCATTGGAGGCGAGGTGAGGCACGACTCACTTTCAAATAGGTTTGAGAGACCGGTGTGATTCTCACTGGAGATATCTCAACGCTCAACAGTGAGAAATACCCCAATAAGGTCGCGTTCTGCGACGAAGATGGAGCGTCTCTTACCTGGAGCGAACTCAACGGCAACGTAAATCGCCTCGCGGGCGTCCTTCGCTCCTTCGGCGTGCAAAAGGGTGACCGGGTTGCGCTGTTGGCTAAGAACCGACTCGAATGCTTCGAGGCGTTTTTCGCGTGTGCAAAGTTGGGAGCTATCTACGCACCGGTTAACTACAGATTTGCCCCGGGTGAGATCGCGGGCGTACTTCGCGATTCAGAAGCGTTGGTCCTCCTCTGCGACGCGGAGTACGCCGATACCGTCGTATCCATTACAAAGTCTTCAGATCTCGCCCGACAGGTCACGGTTGTTGGATTCGGAGACGGCCACGGTTTTTCTAACGACTATCGGATCCTGCTCGATTCAGCGAGTCCCGAAGAACCAGCCGATGTCAACGTTACAGAGGACGACGTCTGCTGGATCTGCTATACGGGAGGTACGACCGGTAACTCCAAGGGGGTCATGCTGACTCACCGGAACAACTTGGTTCAGTTTGTCCAACTCGGGATCGCTGATCGCATTACTCACGACGACGTCTACCTGGTGACCGGAGCGCTCTTTCATGTCGTCCTCAACATGGCTCTCGCGTACTCCCTCTTAGGCTGCATGGTCGTGATAATGAACTTCTCGGCGCCGAAATGTCTCGATCTGATTGAAGAGAAGAAGGTGACCAAGACCCTCCCGCTCGCCACGATGTTGAACATGCTCTTGGAAGAGCACAGGCTCAGGCCACGGGATCTATCCTCCCTAGTTCTTTGTGGCACAGGGGGAGCACCGATCAACCCCGATGTAATTCACAGAGCTGCAGCGGAGTGGCAGTGCGACTTCGTTCAGTACTTCGGACAGACCGAAGCTGCTCAACACTTCACATACCTATCGGAGCGCGACTACCGAAGGGGCTTCTCCGCTGATGCGACCGAAGCGGAGCGAAAGAGGCTGTGGTCGGGCGGCCGTGTGCAGCACTTTGATCGGATGCGAGTCGTTGGCGACGACGACAACACCGTTCCACCTGGCGAGATAGGTGAGATATGCGCCCAGGGCCCTAACGTCATGGCGGGCTACTGGAACAAGCCCGAACTGACGGCCGAGACGTTGCGTGGCGGATGGCTCCACACTGGAGACTTGGGATACCTCGACGAGGATGGCTACGTCTACATCGTCGACCGGAAGAAGGACATGATCATTACCGGTGGCGAGAACGTCTACAGCACCGAGGTGGAAGCGGTGCTTTACCGCAGCGACCAAGTGTTGGAGTGTGCGGTAGTCGCGATACCCGACCCTAAGTGGGGTGAGGCGGTAATGGCGTTCGTCGTAAAGTCGGCGTTGGCACACGACGATGACGCTATCTTGGAAAAAGAGCTGCGAGGTCTCCTGAGGGAGCATTTGGCGGGCTACAAAGTCCCTAAACAAATGAGCTTCGTAAACGAACTCCCGAAGTCCGCCACCGGAAAGATCCAGAAGCACGCCCTGCGCGAGAGTTTCTGGGCCGGATACGACCGTCGCGTAGGAGCGTCTTCGTGACCGCTACCGTTCTCTCGTTTCTATAGAAGCCAGCGAGAAGTCAGCGACCAACAAGGCCGACGTTCGCAGATCTCAATCACTGCGAGCACGAGAGCGGGCATCTTGTTCCTGTAACGCTCCTGGCGCCGATGCGTTCGTCCTCCTCGCAAGAATTGCGTCTACCCCGGCGGCGGCGAGTAGGACCAACCCGACGTCCCCGATCGATCTAAACCGCAGGTAGGGAAGGATGAACGTACAAACGGCGGTGTAGAGGATGATGACGCCCAGTAGTGGCCACATATACGATCGTCTTCGACGGAGAGCGACGACGCCGACGGTACCCAGAACGAGGAGGATCCAGAAGACGACAATCCCGGCGTACTGAACCGACGGGCTCATATTGTACGGTCCATCCTCCCATTGAACGTCCTGATTTGGGGCGTAGAGGTACCACGAGCGCGCGAATCTAACGGCGAAGACGATCGGCGCCCTCGAGAGGTGCGACTCGAAATAGGAAAACGCAATTGAGCGCGCTAGATAGTCTTGGTTCGACTCGTCTCCGACTTGTTGTGAAGGGCTCAGTCGACACTGTAACCCCGGTAGTCCAATATCTGGCCCGTAGTAGGAAGCGGGGCAGTTTCCGTCGAGAAGTGTCGGGCCGCCGTTGGAACTCAAGAACTCAGGTCGATTGAACGCGGTCAGTGTGAACACCGCCCATGGCAGTATGACTAACAGCGCGACGGCCGTACCGATGCAAGCGAGTTTGAGTCGCTTCAGGCGCGCCAATGAAGGGATGAACAACGCGGTCGCCCAAATAAGTATGGGGATGAGCATCAGAGCTTCCGTGCGGGTAAGTATCGCGATGCCGCAGACGACTCCGAGCGCCGCCGCAAAGAGCGGCCTCGCTGTCTGGTACATCCGGTAGGTAAAGTACAACGCGACCGTGACCAACAGGATCGATATGGGTTCTGGCTCTACCTGGGAACTCTCTATCCAAAACACCGGGTAGAGCGCCGCTATAAACGCAGCGAGCACTCCGACGCCTGGTCCAGCCACCCGCCGTCCCGTAGCACCGATTACCCAGACTGTAAGGGTTCCTATGACGACCATGATCAGCATCTGGGAGTTGGAGGTCACCAAGCCGATTAGGTCTGCGCCGGCCAACAGTATCGACGTGAGCGGTGGATAGGTCGCCGCCGCGACGGCTGCGGATCCGTGGGAGTACAGAGGCTCCAGAACGGCACGAGCGCTGTTCGCGACCAACACAACTTCTTGGACCATGCGCTTGGTGACCATGGTCGGGTAGACATGAGTGGTGAACCCGTACCCGTTCGCCAAGAGCGCCGCTCTGACGCGGTAGTGGAATTCATCACTGAACAGGTACCTGGGAGGATGACTCCACTGAAACAACACCGTGTAGAGCACGCGAACGACAAGCCCTATCGCAGTTGCAACTCCGACGACCCCCCAGAAAACCCGCGTCGACTCCAATCTATGCCGAGCACTTTCATATCTGACTCGCAGGCGACCCAGTAGGCCGACTCGCGGCCCACCTTTGCACGGTTCGATTATGTTCGAGACCATAGTTCCCAGTCTGTCAGCAAGAAGTGGGACACAACGCTTCAATAGGCGAGTGTTACGAGTTGACCCTGCGAGAGCGAGAGCTTCTCGGCCGCAGAGGCTTCGCCACAGACGATCGCGAGGTGGCCGTTCGAGTCGACGAGTACTCCGAGTTCTCCCGCCGCCAAGTCGCTGAAAACCCGGGCACGAACGAGCGTCACCGGGAGGCTCGTCGTCTCGGAGGACTCAGCTACTAACTCGACCGACGGGACCACATCGGCGTCGCGCGAGATATCGTCGGAGCCCGCGGCGAGTTGAGCGTTGCCGAACCTGTCGATCCAAGTGACCTCCGTTCGCAGGTAACGCCTACCGTCTCGGAGAGTGCCCTTGTCGACGACGCCGGGTGCAAGGGTTATCACGCTTCTTGGATCGACGAGCTCTCCGAGATCCTCGAGTCGAGCGCCGAGAGTGAGGGAGGCCGCGACGGGCGCGAATAGGTCTCTCGCGTGAAACGTGAGTGGTGAGAGGTCGCCGAGATCGGTTAGATCGAGTGAGGTTTCCGAGGTGACGAATAAGTCGCTTGGGATCGGGGCGCCGAAGGGTGTTATCGGCGACCCGGTTATAACCGCGACCTTGGCGACGAGTCCACAGATTCGAGCCGCCGCGACGAGTAGCCCGTTGTCGGGTCCGACGAAGAACCGCGGACCGGTCGACTCCTCGAGTTCCAACGCGATACCCCTGCGTTCGCTACCTACGCCGGGGTCTACGACACCGAGGACTACACCAGGGCCGAGGTAGGGAGCGGCACGCTCGAGGGCGAACGAACCGCCGCGGACGTCGAACGGAGAGACGCCGTGTGTTATGTCGATGACGGTCGTGAGCGGAGCGATCTGTTGGATGACCGCGTGGACGACCCCGACGAACTCATCTCGGAGCCCGAAGTCCGATAGAAAGAAGACGGTTCCGCTCCTCGAATCTGCCGAACGCTCAAAGATCGAACCGGCCGCGTACTCTGTGTAGCTCGTGCCTAGTCGCTCGCTCATCGGCTCCTCTAACTTCCCTTCTCAGCCCTGACTCTACGCTATAAACTATAAAGCAGCGCTCGTCAGTGGCCGAGCTGGCGGGAGCGCTCGGTCGCCGTCAAGACGGCCTCCAAGAACGCGGAGCGCACCGCCCTTTGTTCGAGGGCTCTCAGCCCCGCGGCGGTCGTTCCTCCAGGAGAGGTGACCGCGGAGCGCAACTCCTCGGGGGACTCGCCGGTCTCGGCGAGGAGCCGGGCGGATCCAAGGAGCGTCTCTACGACGAGGGTCCGACTCACGTCCCGTGTTAGCCCCGCCGACACCCCGGCTTCGATCATCGACTCGGCGACCAAGAAGAAGTAGGCGGGTCCCGATCCGGAGAGCCCGGTCACCGCGTCGAGGTGACGTTCGGGCAACCGCACGACTTTCCCGACGGCGGCGAGGATCGACTCTGCCCAGTCGAGGTCTATCGAGCGCGCGTTCGTACCCCCAGAGATCGCCGCTACTCCGGCGCCGATGAGCGCGGGGGTGTTCGGCATCGCTCTGACGACGATCGAACCTTCAGCGAGGCCCGACTCGATCCGTTGGGTCGCCAACCCGGCGACGATAGAGAGGACTCTATTTATGCCGGCCGCCTGAAGCGACCTACAGGCCGAAGCGGCGGCTTCTGGTTTTACTGCGAGGACGGCGCCGCCGTCGTCTGCGAGTTGGTCTCTAGGTGGAGAGTCGAATAGGACCAAGCCGTCGTGTTGTGCCCCAAGTACCTCTCGACGGCCGTCGTCGGGTTCGACGACTGCGAGCTCTCGAGCCTCAGCCCAGTTCGCCGAGATCAGACCCGAGACGAGAGCTGATCCCATCTTTCCGCCACCAACGACGATCAGTCTCACGGCCATGCCAAAGGCTACCGGCAACGACGTCGCAGCACCACTTTTGAACACCTCTTAGCTGGCGATCTATGGAAAGATCGTGAGATGCCAGAAGCGACGGTTACCGACGTCCACGGAGGTAGGTCACCTCTGAACGCCGAAGCTACGTCGTGGGAACCAAGCTCAGTATTTGGCGCCACAAAGAGGTTCTGGTACGCACTATTGGCAGTAACTGGAGTTGCTCTTGGTGTCAGGGTCATCTACGCGACGCTGTGGCAGTGGCACCGCAACCCGGGTATGACAGATACGTATTACTATAGGCTTAATGCGTTAGACTTCGCGAAGGGTACTTGGCGTCTAAGCCAGTCGCACCAGTCCTCCAACCACCCTCCGTTTTTCAGTTTCGTGCTCTCAAGCATGGACATCGCTCGTCTGATGACCTATGGTGAACAACTGATATTCGTCGCCGTCATAGGTACTCTCGTAGTTGCGGCAACTGGCCTCATAGGTCGACAGATCGGCGGAGATCGAACAGGGCTCATCGCAGCTGGACTCGGAGCTATCTATCCAGGTTTCTGGCTGCAGGGGTCGACGATAATGCCAGAGCCGTTATCGATGCTCTTGGTGGCGCTCGCGACAGCACTTGCCTACAGCCTCATAAAGAGGCCAACTCTTTCACGAGCGGCGTGGGTGGGAGTAGCGTGCGGGCTAGCCACACTCACTAGAAGTGAGTTGGTCTTGCTCGTGCCACTCGCAGTCTGGCCCTTTATTGCCTGGCTCCGCGAGCTCTCTGGTAGGCAGCGGGTGAAGCTCGCGGCTTCGACGACTGCAGCGATGATCTTCGTCATGACACCGTGGATGGTTAGCAACGTAATACGGTTTCACGATCCGAATCCTTTGTCCTCGCAAGGAGGGGGGACTCTGGCAGGATCTAACTGTCCTTCGACGTACTACGGGCCCCTCACAGGATATTGGTCGATCGGCTGCACGAAGATTCCAGCCGCGTCGTCAGGGGAAGTCGCCACTTACGACATAGCTGCCACTCGTAAGGCTGAGGATTTCGCGCTCACTCACGTATCTAGAATTCCGGCCGTCATCTGGGCACGCGAAGGCAGGGTCTGGGGGTTCTACGATCCTTCTCAACAGGCTCAACTGAACAAGGGCGGAGAGGACACGTGGAATCTGACCGCTGCTCGTGCCCAAGTTTGGTGCCAGTATGTACTCCTAGCTCTCGCTATCGTCGGGATCTTCGTTCTTCGTAGGAAGAAGGTCCCACTCTCGCCACTCGTCGGTGTAATCGTCTTAGTCGTTCTCGTAGTCGCTATGTTCTACGGTGAACCGCGATTCACATCCTCGGCTCAAGTCGCCTTCGTCGTGCTCTCTGGAGCCGCATTGGACGCCGGATGGTCGAGGGTTCACCTCTTCGGTCGGCGCCGGTAGAGAGTTGGATGCCCGAGGGTCGTCGCGGCCGGGAAGTGATCGTCGACGTAGATCAGGGTGGAATCAGTGAGCCAATTCAACCACGCTCGATGCGGGGACCGGTATCAGACAAACGCGAGGAGTTCTTTAACTGCCGTCTCATCCATCAGCTGGTTCCCACTATGACGAAGCTCCAACGCTGCGTTCAGCGCGGCAACGAAGGGTGCGGCTTCACGCTCTTGCGGCTCACTGTTGCCAAGCCAATCCGCGACGTCTGACCATCGCCAGAGCCGGTTGCGCTCGCGCCCGTGGGAAAGTGGCGCCGGGAAGCCACCGGGACCGCTCTTGCCCTCGGCGAGGGGCCGGACGCTCTCTCGCGAACGATCGAGACGTTCCGCGATCTCTGCCATGGTCACGATGTCGTCCGGTTCGACGCGCCTCACGCGCAACGACGGCACGGACTCCACCTGGTGGACGGCACTCATCACTGCGGCGGAGATGGAGGGGGACTCGCGGATGAACTCGCCGTAGCCGACTCCGTCGGAGACAGCGAAGGTAGCGTCGTCGCAACCGGCTTCGAACAAAGCACGGGCGACCTCCTCGTCACTCAGGTCTCCGCTGATCACGAGGGTGAACTCGTGTTCACTCATCGTCGTCCTCCTTTCTCTCGCAGGCGTAGACCGCACGGCGGATCTGCTTGGCATGGTTCGTCGGCACCCACGACGTCGACCAGATCCACACCAGGCAGTAATGACAGACGAGACAGCTAACGTTATCGCTCAACTTAATAGCGCAACCGCTACGGAGTTGCCGGCAAGCGTCGAGTCCCAGCCGATCTCTCTCGCAAAGTTGTACTCTTCGGATTATACCGTCGACATTATCCCGGTGGTATAATGTCGACTATGGACTCAGAGAACAACCCGTACCGGTATGGATCGCCGGTCTCCGGAGCGCACTTCGTTGGACGCACGAAAGAGCTGAGCGCGGTAACAGCACGGATGGTCGATTCGATCAACCTCTCTCTCATTTCGCCGCGCCGCTGGGGCAAGACGTCGCTGCTCGACGTGGCGGCGATGCGGATCAGGACGAGCCGCCGCGGCGCCGTAGTGTCGGCCTCACTATTGAAGACTCCGGGCCTCGGCGATCTTGCCGGCGCCCTCGTCACCAGCATCTATCGAGTGCCCGGCGGGTGGCGCCGCACCAAGGACGGGGTAGCCGACTTTATCCGTCGCTTCCGCCTCGCTCCCTCGATGTCGATGGGCGCCGACGGTAAGCCGACCTTCACCTTAGGCCCGCATCTGTCCGATGGCGAATATCTGCGCACCATCGACGAGGTCTATGCACTGCTCAACCAGATGACCGCCAACCGGCCGACGGTGATGATCCTCGACGAGTTCCAGGAGGTCGGTTCGATCGGAGATTCCATGGCGGGGTTTTTCAAGTCGTTGGCCGATGCCTACCCGCGGGTGTGCCTGGCTGTTGCCGGGTCCGACCGTCACATGATGGAGGACCTCCTCTTGACACGCGGCTCACCACTGTTCGGGATGACCGAGCCGATCTTTTTAGAGCCGTTGCCGAGGGATGTGATGTTCGAATACCTGGTGGGGCGGGCCGCCTCATCCCGAAAGCCGATGACTGATGACGCGGCGAACGAGATCCTCAGCCTTACCTACCCGGTGCCAAACGACATCCAGCGGTTGGCCTACGAAGCCTGGGCACTGGCCGATCGACGGATCGGCGTCGGGGAGGTCGACCGGGGGATGGAAGAAGCGATCTCCCACCAGGCGAGCAACTATGGAAGCGTGTTGAGCCGCCTCACTGCGAACCAGCGCAAGGTGCTCATCGCACTGGCGCAGGCAACCGAACGCGCTCCGTACAGCGCAGCATTCGTGTCGCGCGCATCTGTGGCGAATGCTTCCTCAGTGAAGAAGGTGCTCACTGTATTGGAGGCAACCGAGCTCGCCGTCGAGCACGGCGGGCTGTGGTCGGTAGACGATCCGTTCTTTCGGACGTGGATGTTACAGGCTTGAGCGGATCGCGGCCGCAACCCCCTTCTGCGAGGGAGGGGTCAAAGCCGACGGCGAAATGAGTGAGCACCGTTGCACGAATTGATACACCCGTGGTGTAGTATCGAACATATGATCGTAGTACCAGCCGGGACACCAACGAGCAGCGAGGTTCTACGCACAGCGACTGTCCC
>JAJYQJ010000088.1 GCA_021794655.1 Actinomycetes bacterium
GACCCACGACGACGACTGGTACGACTGCTCCGCGCACATGCTCTGGGTCGGCAACAGGACGCGGGAGTTGGACCACGCCCACGTCGAGTTCCTCTCGGGGATCAACAACCCAGTCGGGTGCAAGATCGACTCCAACTGCACCCCTCAATACGTCCTCGAGTTGTGTGATCGGCTCAACCCGGCGCGACACCCCGGCCGCCTCACGTTGATCAGCCGGATGGGATGCGACCGAATCGTCGACCACCTCCCTCCTATCATCGACGCGGTGAACGACTCGGGGCACCGCGTCCTATGGATGTGCGATCCGATGCACGGAAACACCTTCAAGAGCGACGGCGGTCTTAAAACCAGGCGATTCGAAGACATCTTCGAAGAGATCTCGCGCTACTTCTCCATTCACCGCGCAGCCCACACGTGGCCCGGCGGGATCCATCTCGAACTCACCGGCGAGAACGTCACCGAGTGCCTCGGCGGGCCCGACGACTTAGAGGACCACGAACTCCACGCGCACTACGAGACCGCCTGTGACCCAAGGCTCAACGCTCGCCAGTCTCTAGACCTCGCCTTCTTGGTCGCCGAACTCTTAGCCGACTTCCCGCCCCCGGCCACAACCAACACTCGTTAGTCGCCCCCGACGGATCGGCCGGCCCCCGCCGCCGCCAAATAACGCAGTACGTCACCGTACGCACGAAACGGGCTCTCCTCGACGTAGGGAATCGCACGGTCCGCGCAGAACGGTCTCACGAGCTCGCGCGCCCTTCTTAGATTCGCCCTCGGCATCGTCGGAAACAGATGGTGCTCGATCTGGGTATCTAGTCCCCCGAACACGAACCCGGTAAACACGCGCCCCGACAGGTTCCGCGACGTGATCACCTGGCGCCGTAGAAACCCCAGATCATCACCGCCCGACAGCGTCGGCATCCCGACATGGTTCGTCACGAAACTCACTCCCAAATAGAACCCGTTTAGAAGCTGCGTCACCGCCACGAACACCACCGCCCTCACCGGCGACATGATCAAGAACGGCGCGACGAAGAAGACGAACCCATGGACCGCGAGCAGCCCCGCCTCCACGACCGCTCTCCGATCTCGCCGACGCATCAGTGCCACCACGCTCGACACGTGCATGTTCATCGCCTCCAAGAACAGCAACGGTACCAGCAAGAACGCCTGGATCCGCGCAACCGATTTTCCGACCCGCCCTCTCTCTTCGAGTTGAGCGTCCGTGAACGCAAACGCTCCCGCGTCGACGTCTGGATCCTTCCCGGGACGGTTCGTGTGGGCATGGTGACGATTGTGTTTCGTCAACCACCACCCGAAGCTGAACCCAGTCAGCAGGTTCGCACTGATCAGCCCGATAACATTGTTATCCCGCCGGCGTCGGCATATCTGGTGGTGCCCCGCGTCGTGACCGATGAAACCAACCTGGGTCAGCGCAACCGCAACGCCCACCGCAACTACCAAGTTCCACCAGCTGTTCCCGACCACCACCACCGCCACGACGAGCACAGCTAGCGCCCCCGTCGTCGCCCCAATCTTCACCGCGTAGTAGCCGCCGCGACGTTCCAACAGGCCTCGCCCTCGCGCCAGTCGCGACAGCTCCGCGAACTCTTCTCGGTTCGCCTCCGACGTCAACGAAGCTCCTGAAATGGTCTGCATAACGCCTCTCTAAGGTCGTGCCAGCCGTCTCGCATCGCACATCCAGCAACCTTCAGAAAGACTATTCGACGTCGACGATCTAACTTCGCTAACAACCCTAGCCTCTCGCCGGCCTAAAACCACCCCCTCGCCCCCGTACCCATCGCAACACACAGCCAACAGCCGCCTCTCACCGCCGAGTATCGCTATCGCCCGGAAGCCCGGACGTCGATCGCCACGGCCACACGAACACCCGGCACCCTAGATTGCATCCGACGCGTCCACGCTTCAGCGCTCTTCGCACTAACCGCGTTTCGCGTCTAACAGGCAACGGAGGTCAGCGGCGTCGATACACGTTGGCTCGGTGCTCGATCCTCACGACGTGAACGACCGAGTCCTCCTGCACGAGCCGGTAGATGACCCGGTAGGCGCCGCGCCGAGCGGAGAAGTATCCGGCCAGCTCGCGCCCGAGCGGCTTGCCCACGCGACCCGGCTCTTCACGAAGGGGGCCGCTGCAGAACTCCCACACGGCGAGGGCAACCGGGAGCGGCAACTCGTGTTCGGGGACACGTCGGGCGGCTCCAGAGAGTCGTAGCTCGTACCCGCCGCTCACGCCACGCCGGTCTCGCGGCGCCGGCGCTCCTCCAACAGGTGAGCCATCTCCTCACCGGTCGTTAACTCTCCGCGATCGAACTCTGCCTCCGCTTCCTTGATAGCGGCGAGGGCCTGCGGGTCGGAGAGGACGTCGAGGGTCTCCTCCATCGCGGCGAGATCCTCTGGTGAGATCCTCTGGTGAGATCCTCTGGTGAGATCAGCACGGCCGCCGAATGGCCGTGCTTGGTGATCATGACCCGAGCGTGGGTCTTCTCCACGTCGGAGACCAGCTCGGAGAGCCGGTTGCGGACATCAGCCAGTGGGAACTCATGTATAGCCATAAGTATAGGCAGATAAGACCGGCATGGGTGGAAGATGGGCGTCGCGGACGCGTTCGCGCAGCTCCGACGTTGGCCCGAGTGACCCGAGTTCGCTCCTCAGCGTCTCGACCGTCCGCGTGGGGCAGCCTCGGCCAAGGAAGTTGTCGTCGCCTGGCAGGATCGCAGCGTCGGGAGTTAGGGCAAGTGCGGCCGGTGCCCAGTCGGCAGCGATCAGTCGGCAGCGATCTCGGCGAACCCGGCGACACGCTGCTGCAGCTCGTGCTGCCTCACCTCCCACCGCTCCGCGGCAACCGGGCATTGGAAAGCCAGGATGGGAGAACAGCTCCTGACGTCGCCGACGCGGTAGCTCCGCCACGAGCACGCTCGCATGAACAACGATGATCACTCCGGCGGTGCCCGCCGAAGGTCGAACAGCTGGGCCAGCTCCTCTTCGGTCATGCCGGTTTCTTCTCTTACTCCTCGCAGAGCACCACAGTCCCGCTCTGTGCGTCAAGCAGCCCCATGGTACGACGGGCGGCGTCGTCGGCATGGATCCGAGGCGGCGGAGGGAGGTCGTCGAGATAGTAGGTCCCAGAGCCGAAGAGTTGGCCGTAGCGAACGACGACACCGCCGACGTCGAGGACTTGACGCTCGTGCTCGGCCACCGCTTCGCCGTTCCCCGGCGGCACCCACGCGATGCTCTGCGCGAGGAACCGGCGTGCACCAGCCGCACCGGCGGCAGCAAGGAGACTGCGCGTCCCTTCGGTGCGGATCCGGTTGTTGCGCTCGGCGTAGCCCGCGATCTCGTCGCGCTTGTCGGGAAGATCAGTGAGCTGGTGCATGACGAGATCTGGCCTGAAGGCTTTGACCGTCTCGAGGAGCGTTACGGCGTCGAACACATCGCAGACCACAGGCGTGGCCCCGAGAGCCGCGATCTGGGTCGTCTTTTCGGGCGTGCGGGTCATGCCCGCCACCTCGTGGCCGGCACTCACGAGCAACGGTAGGAGCCGGATACCGATGACTCCGGTCGCCCCGGCGAGGAACACCCGCATCAGAGCTTCTACTCGCCCTGGAAGCTTCGCCAGTCGAGCTCTTGGCAGACCGAGATCGAGTACTCGCTATAGAAGACATCACGTCCTCGTCGTTGCGCGACGCGATGCTCCGCGTCGTCCCGCCAGACGTGTTGGTGGGCGATCGTGTCGAACGCGATCACCGATACTCGCTCACCGTCAGGGGCTGTGAAAGTCTTGAAGTCGATGAAGCCCGGCATCGCTCGGGCGCGATCCTCCATGCGCGCGGCGAGCTCTCCGTAGCCATTCGCCTCGGCGTCTTCGCGCAACCGAGACCGGAAGACGGTGACGACCGGGCGGGAAGTCTCTCGCTCCATACGACAATCTTTGCCGATATCGACGTCGCCTTTCCACCGCTTCCGCTCTCGACGGGGTCACGTCGACCAAGGACGCGAGGAGAAACTCCCTGAGTGACACTCAAGTTGGTCTACGTCGTGGGTCCGTTCCTTACCATCCACTGCCTTTTGGTTCTCGGCGTGCTGCTTCACGGGGTCGATCCGGGCGCCTCCGCAGGGGACGACACAGTAAGAAGGCGAGCAGAAGTGCTGGCCCGATCGTGCAATCGCCACTTCGGCCACCTCTTCGCTACTTCGCTACCGCGGGACCACCGTCACCGGACAACGAAGTCCTGGGGCTCGAGCAAGTCTGACGTCCGCGGTGAAAAGTGCGCAGCCAAGTGTTTCGGCCAACGCAACATAGGACGCGTCATAAGCCGAGAGGTTCTCCCGAAGCTCCCAGACGCGCTCGAACAGTTGGACGACGGCGTAGCGCGAGACGCCAAGCCGGCGCCACCGATCGAGCGCACTCCATGCATCACCGGCGCCAATTCGCGAGGAAGCGACTCCCCGGCGAAGTGCGTTAGCGACCTCGGGGTCGATCAGGTGAGGAACGTGCACCTGCTCCTCTGCGAGCGCCTCGCGGGCAAGGCCGGCGTTGAGCAACGCCGAGACCGCCGCCGACGCGTCGACAACGATCATCGCTCGGCGCGCCCGGCGTCCACGTCGGCGACGACTGAGACGGGATCGATCTCAAGGTCCGGGAGCGCGCCAAGGAGCACCGGGTTGTCCACCCGGCGCGACGCCTCCTCGAGTTCTCTCACCGCGACCGCCGCCACGGACATCCGGTCACGGGCGGCCAGCCGCTCCAGGCGCTCGACGACTTCGTCCGGCACGTTGCGAAGGTAGATCGTCCTCACGTCGCATAATGCTAGCATATTAGTGGCAATCTGCGAATATACCGAACCCACACGGTGGTTATGGCGGTGGTTATAGCGGTGATCATGACAGTACGGTCGACCACACGGTTTGTCGGCACGACTATCGGACGTCGATAACCGCTTTAACGAGCCCGTCGCGTCGCGCCGTAAGGGCAGCGATGTGTTCTGTTGTCGCCAGATTCTGTTCTGCGAACTTCCCGCCTTTGACCGTACCAATGAGGGTGTCGAGGTTTGCGAAGCGATGTATCTGCCGATCTTCCGTTAAACACGCTATTCCACACTCCGATTATCGGTTTTCGCTCCAGCGGCCTCAGGTGGTAGCTGCATCTTCAGCAGCAACGATCCCCGGCGTAGACGACAATCCCACCTCCACGTCAGGCCGGACTCGGCCCCGGATGGCTGCTCGGCGAGCTGCTCACAGGTGCGGGATTCCGATGAGCAAGTTGGGAAGAGTTGGGAAGAGTTGGGAAGAGTTACGTGAGCGTGGTCTGGATCGTGGACCCGGAAGATCCGAGCGTCACCGCTTCGCTCCGGTATAACTCCATGGATCGACGACGCGCACACGGAGATTCCTGAAGTGTCCGATGTTACGGGTGGCGACGGTCGCTTTTCGTGCGAGCGCTATCCCGCTATCTGAGCGTCCCGCATCTCGACCACCTTGCCGGCCGCTGGCTTCGAGCGACAACATCACACGCGGCATCTGCTACAGCAACGTCGAAGACGAAGACTCGTTGGTCGAGGTCCTCGTTAAGAACCGCTCGAAGGCACCTTCGAGATGCCGACGTCGACGCGACGCCGCAAGAGGCCCCAGGCCAGTCCAGATTTCGAACACGATGACCGACGTCGTCCAGATCGATTCCGACGGCTAGGCGTCGAGCCAGTCGACCACGACGGCCTCGGGCTCGGATCGCATAAGTGTCGACCGCACGTTGGTGTCAAGCAGGATCATGGATCCTAAAGGTCCGCCCCTTGCCTAGGGTGGCCGCGGAACTCGGCGAAGTCGCGTTCGACTCCCTCGCCGCGGAACCGAGACGCGATCGTCGACCCAAGCCGAACCGGTCCCGCCGGTCCTGCCCACACCGGTCACACAGGATCTCTCGGACTTCTTCTTCGGTCGAGCGCCCGTGGGCTCGTGCCCTACGTTGGAGCGCGTCCT
>JAJYQJ010000030.1 GCA_021794655.1 Actinomycetes bacterium
CCGATCTACGGGTCTCGCACGTAGCGCTCCTAGTGCGAACGTGATAGCCGCACTCGGCGCCGACGTGATCGACGGGGATCTCGACGACCCGGCCGGGCTCGACGCGGCGCTGCGCCGATCCGGCGCAGACGCTCTCGTCAACCTCGCATCGCTCGGGTTCGGCCACGCGCCCGCTATCGTCGCCGCGGCAGAAGACGCCGGCATCGCCCGGGCACTGTTCGTCTCGACCACCGCGATCTTCACCTCGCTTCCCGCCGCGTCAAGAACCGTGCGGGTCGCAGCAGAAGAGACCGTCCACGCGAGCACTCTTAACTGGACGATCGTTCGCCCGACCATGATCTACGGCCGCCCCGGTGATCGGAACCTCTCCAGGCTCCTTACGCTCCTTCGTAGATGTCCCGTCATACCTCTGCCAGGGGGAGGACATCGCCTGATCCAGCCGGTCCACGTCGACGACCTCTCCTCGTTCATCGTCACCGCCGTCGACTCCGATGAAACGGTCCGTCACGACTACGACGTCGCTGGACCCGAACCCCTCACGCTGCGCGACGTCGTTAAGACCGCAGGAAGAGCCGTCCAGAGACGTCCCGTAGTCCTCCCGATCCCGCTCGCTCCAGCAGTCGCCGCGGTCAGCGCCTACGAACGCCTCGCTCCTCGGCCACGCATACGGAGAGAACAGGTACTGCGCCTCAACGAGGACAAGGCGTTCGACATCAGCGCGGCGCTCTCCTTGGGTTACGCACCGCGTTCGTTCGCGGACGGGATCACACAAGAGGCATCGCTACTCAGGTGAGCTCCCAACGCAACTCCAGTAGTGACCGCGAAGCTCGCTCAAAGGACCGCTTCGGGGAGCGGGTAGAGGGACGGATAGAAGGACTCGCGCTTCTTGTTCGAACGGCGACGATGCTGCGGCCGGCCCAGGTCGCGCACAGGATCAGGCTGCGGGCCCTTCGACTCCTCGAACGTCGCCGGCCAGAGCTCGTAACCCGCCCGCTCGCCCCGCCCGCTTCAGCTACCCCTGGATGGCCCGCGTCGTTCACCCCGCTCGATCACGCCTGCGACTTCGGAGAAGCCGCTGAGATCGCTCGGGGGACCTTCACGTTCTTGAACGAGACACGGGAGTTGGGCGTTCCTCCCGACTGGCGCCAGGTGGACGCCTCGCTCCTGTGGCGTTTTAACCTCCACTACTTCGAGTGGGCGTGGGCTCTCGTCCAGGCCTCCGATTCAAGATCGGCAAGAGAGTCGTTCGCTAGTCTGTGGCAGTCGTGGTGCTCCTCGGTAAGCCACGCTCGAGGCGAGGCCTGGTCACCCTACGTCGCCTCGCTGCGGCTCTGGGTCATGTGTGCAACGTTCGCCTCCCTCGTCAAGGGAAGCGAGTTCGAAGCGAACTACCTCCAAGAGATCGCCTGGCACGCGGGATACGTCGCGTCCCACCTCGAGTTAGACGTCGGCGGCAACCACCTCGTTAAGAACATCAAAGCTCTAATCGGCGCCGGCGTCTTCTTGGAGCGAAGCAATCTCATCACAACCGGGGTCGACCACCTCGAAGCACAGCTACCCATCCAAGTCCTCGCAGACGGCGGCCACTTCGAGCGCTCGCCCTCGTATCACTGCCAGGTCCTCCAAGACTTAATCGACATCCAAGCTCTCTTGACCGCCGCAAACTCGAGATCCCCGCGAGGACTCGACGTAGCGGTCGAGGCGATGCGCGCCTGGCTCGGGGAGTTGGTCGGCGCCGACGGAGACGTCGCGCTCTTCAACGACGCGACCAGAGTCGGCCGACCTCGCCTCGCCGCGCTGAACCCCCGCGCACCAGCGAAGAGGCCAGTCAGTGTGCTTGGATCCTCCGGCTACGTCGTCGTACGCCCCGACGATCGCACCCAGGTCATCTTGGACGTCGGGGATCCGTGCCCCGACGATCTCCCGGCCCACGCCCACGCAGACTGCCTCTCCTTCGAGCTGTGGATCGACGGCGAGCGAGCGATCGTCGACACAGCGACCTCCACCTACGAACCCGGAAGTCGCAGGCAGTACGAACGATCGACCGCCGCACACAACACCGTCGAGATCGACGGCAAAGACCAGACCGAGGTCTGGGGCGCCTTCCGGGCAGCACGGCGGGCAAGGGGGTCCTTGGAGCTCGTCTCGACCCATGAAGACATAGTCGAAGTCGTCGCATCTCACGACGGCTACCGGCGCCTCGCGGGCGCCCCGCTACATCGAAGGCGCTGGCGCATCAGCCCCGGGAGGATAGAGATAACCGATACGATCTCAGGGTGCAACACCCACCGAGTCGTCAGCCGGCTGCATCTACTCTCAATAGCCGCGTCGCAGCTCTCGATCACCGGCGAAGGCGGGCGTCTCGACACCGACACCTGTACCGTCGCATCGAGCTTCGGAGAACTCCACCCAGCGACGGTTCACTCGATCACCGTCGAGGAAGGCGGGCTGCCCAGAACCCTGTCATGGTGCCTCAAGTGGTCGTGACCCGCGGTGGTCGATTGGACCGACCGCGCATGTCGAGGCTACGGCTTCCCGGCAGCGACAGCCTCGGCGATGAGACCGTTGGCCCATGCAATCGCCTCATCGAGGGGAAGGACGTCGGTGCCCTCCGCTCGTTCCGGGTACTTCTCGTCCCAGCCTGACCACGCCACCACCGCCGGCGGCCACGACCCGTGCCCACGAGCCGAGAACACGCGCTGGCCGATTTCGTTCAGCGTCTCCGGGTTCGGAGGCTCGAGCTGGCTGAGTAGCTGGATGTCGACCAGGTCGTGGGACCGGCCGTTCTGCCCGTTGCCGTCCGGCGTGGTGCAGGCGTGCAGCTTCTGGACGATCTGGTACTCGCTGGTCAGTACCGGGACGGGCCGTGGTGCCGGGAAGCCGAGGTTCGTGAACAGCCGCACGATCTCGGGGGCCATCGCGTCGACGGCGGCTGTCGCGCTGCGATCCTCGTCCGTGACGAGCTCGAGGTCGACCGTCATCACCGATCTGCCGTTGTAGGACAGCTTGACCTCGAAAGGCTGCATGAGGTCTTCCTCGGGAACGCCCACCGGAGCCGCATGCCGGCCCGGGCGAATCGTCCCGGTGAACCCATTCCATCCCTCGGCAAGGCGGCTGCGCAGTGCCGCTACGAAGGCTTCCGCGTCGCAGTCTCCTGGCCGAATGGCATCGATGTCTCGCGAGAAGCGAGTGGCGTCGGGACCACCGCGCAAGCTGAGCGCCGTGCCGCCTTTGACCACCACCCCGCTGGGGAGCATCTGGGCGACGACCGTCACGCTCAGCATGCTGACGAGGCGGATCTCGGGACTACGCCCCTCCTCCGCGATGTTGCGTAGCCGAGCCGTCAGCGAGTTGTAGGTACGGGGTGCAGTGTCGTAACTCGGGCTCATGGGGACCTGCTTGCCAGCTCGTCGCGAAGCTCGGCCGCCTCGACTTCGGTGAGTAGCCCGGCATTCTCGGCCCGCGGGATCGCCTCCAGGAGCCGGTTGGTCATGACGAAGCGCTGCGCGTCCCGCATGGCTCGACGAAGGGTCACGGTCGGCACCTGCTCGACTACGGTGAGTTCCTCGGGTCCCACCTGCTCCTGGACGACTTCGAGCCAGGCGGGTGTCTTGCCTCGGAACCGCCGCGATGTGCCCACTCGGATGCGGCGGGGGTTCACCTGGGCGAGATTGTGCACAGCAAGGACAGCGTCAGACGTGAGGTGCGCGTCGCCTCCGATCCGGCGCACGGCCTCGTAGAACTGGTCGTAGGGCGTCGACGGGATGTCGTCGAAACGGTACAGGCCATAGGCGACATTCCGCAGCCGACCTCGAGCCGCCAGCTTCGCAAGCTCCCCAGGCGGTATCCCCTCCTCTTGGGCATCATCGGTGGAGATGAAGCCGTACTGCCCCAACGCGATCTCACGTGCCTTGTCTCGGTAGGTTGCCATGGGCCCTCTCCGTTCCTTCTCGTGCCACAACTATACCGTAATTGGTAGTGTTGTGCTCTCCAGAGACAGCCCGGGTCGTGAGTCAAGGCGCAACGTTACCGACAACGGTAGTGTTGTGCCGCTAACCGCACGCTGGAGGTGCTCTTATCCCTCGGGGTCCCGTTACTTGCCGGTAGCGGAAGTGACATGACCGCGACAGCCGGTGGGCACGCCGTTTGGAGTAGCTCATCGTCGCCTGAGCACCCAGGATCTCTTACCCGCTGGAGATGGACGGGGCGGGACGGGGCGGGGCGGTCCCAGAGGACAGAAGTGTGAGGTGAACGAACGCCATTGCCCGGCCTAATAACGCTACTAGTTATGGACGTCAGTATCCATATCTGGTATCACGCTGCTGTGATTGAAGGCCAGGACAAGTTACTGTCGGCTGAAGACGCCGGTCGTCTTCTCAGGGAATTCTGATGGCGGACCCAGTGTTGGATGCCCGATGGATAGAACGGTTCCACCTGTCCTTTCTTCGGGTACTCTCGGTCGGGACCAGACCGGACCGGACCGGTACGTACTAAAGGGCGGAGCGAACCTTCGCTACTTCTTCTCGAGCGTTCGGTACTCGAACGATATTGACTTGGACTTCATCGTGTCCGAAGGCTGGCGCATGGAAGAGGCCGTGGACCGCGTTCTCAAAGGTCGAGCACTCTCTATGATCCTACGGTCCTCCCGCATGGAACTCGGCGATGTCACCAAGCCCAAACAGACCGATACGACGCGGCGTTGGAAGATCGAATTGCTTGCTACAGGCTCACAGAGCGCGTCAGTGCGCACGCAGATCGAGTTCTCCTCTCGCCAGCACCCCGAGGTCCGCACGGGCCAGTAAGTCGGAGAGTACTGGTTCTGCGTACTCCTGAGTAAATGATGGTATGACACTCATACGTAATCACTTGTCTCCATCGGAGTCGCTGCCAGTGAAATGGGCGTTCATCCGACACTTTGCGGCGCTGGGAGAGGGAAGGGAAGATCGAGCCGGTGGAACGCACCCCTGGCCGAGGCGTCGCTACGACCTGTCCAAGCTCCGCCATCTGGCTCCTCATGTAGCTCCGTCGTCTCGTACTACCATTGCCTATGGCCGAGTGTCGACTGTCGGGCAGAAAGACGATCTCGCCCGCCAGGTGGCACTACTGGAGAGCTACTGCGCAGCAAAATTTCGCCTTGATCGGTAGGCCTGTTTTAGCATCATTGCCACTCTACGGCGAGGGTGTATCACTGGAGGTGGACCATGTAGCGGCTTCGCCGCCAGCGTCCCTCGACCCTATAGCTGAAGCCAGGGGCTTGCGGGGCGCGTTCGGGTCAGGCCGGACGCTGCAACTCATGCTCCACGGCCCGACGGATCCACGAGGAGACCGAACGGTCATCCTCGGTCGCTCGGCGGCGGATCTCCTCGACCAGCTCCGGCGGGAAGCGAACGGGAATCGCGGCACTCAACCGTGTCGTACGTCGACGCGGAGGGCCCTGGGGTACTTGATTCTCAGGATGGGCGTAGAAGGCGTATTCTTCGTCTGGGATCATCGGTCGCTCTGTCATCGGTCCCTCCGGTACTGGGCTGCCAACGCGGCACTTGCCTCGTAACAGCCAATAGGTCGACACCGGGATGGATCGCCATCTCGAGCAGGTGCCAATGGAACCACGAGAACCCGACCGGTTATCTCAGCGCACATGAGCCAGTGCGCCGGTGGAGTTGCCGGGTAGAACAGTGGATTGCTGGCCCACACGTCATAGATGTCGTCCACGCCAAGGTGGGGGTGCTTGAACAGGTGCGCAACCTGCGCGTCGACCTCGAAGATCCCATCGTCACCAAGGAGATCTGGGTCGAACCGCTGGGCCACACCTTCTACTGTATACCAGACAACTACAGATAGTGCAACCAATGGTGCAATGCCCTGCCTCATAGGTGATATCGGGGTCGACATGAGTCGCTTTTCGAGTTCAGGTCTGGGGAGAGTTACGTGAGCGTGGTCAGCGAAAGCACTTGAACTCACCGACCGTTGACCGAGCCCGCCAGTGCGGCATCGAATTCGCCATCTCTAATCCCTACTTCGAGCTGTGGCTGATCCTGCATTTTCAGAATTGCGCCAAGTGGTCGACCCATCGGCGGCCACGTAATCGCCGATGGGTGGCGAAAGGTGCGGTGCAGCGCCCGATCAGCGATCGGGGCTCGTAACTGCTCCCCTGGTTCTGCGTACTCCTGAGTAAATGATGGTATGACACTCATACGTAATCACTTGTCTCCATCGGAGTCGCTGCCAGTGAAATGGGCGTTCATCCCGACACCTTGCGGCGTTGGGAGAGGGAAGGGAAGATCGAGCCGGTGGAACGCACCCCTGGCCGAGGCGTCGCTACGACCTGTCCAAGCTCCGCCATCTGGCTCCTCATGTAGCTCCGTCGTCTCGTACTACCATTACCTATGGCTGTGTGTCGACTGTCGGGCAGAAAGACGATTCTCGTCCGCCAGAGAGCACTACTGGAGAGCTACTGCGCAGCAAATGGCTGGACCTACGAGGTCATCACCGATGTCGGCGCCGGACTCAACTATCACAAGCGTGGACTTAAAGCATCTCATCTCCCGTATCTGCTCTGGAGAGGTCGGACGTCTGGTTCTCAGCCACAAAGATCGGCTGCTTCGCTTCGGGTCCGAGCTTGTCTTCAGCCTGTGTGAGCACTTCTCCTGCGAGGTGGTGATCGTGAACGCTAGGCGAGGACGCAGCCTTTGAAAAAGACCTGGCGAACGATGTCATCGAGATCGTGACCGTGTTCTCCGCCCGGCTGTATGGCTCTCGCAGCCACAAGAACAAAAAGGTCATGGACCAGCTCCGAGAGGCAGCAGCGGAAGTAGCGCCGTGATGAGAGTCACACCCTCCCGTTCTTCCGGTTGGTCTAAGAGGTCTTGATCGCATCGTAGAGGTCGTGGGCAAGGATCTCGGTGGTGTGGGCGTGGAGAGGGCGGTCCTCCTCGGGAATCGAGGTGAGGAAGGATTGAATCTCGTATTTGTCGGGGTTGCCTCCCGTCTTCCATTCAGCGTGGACCCAGTCCACCGCCCGGTCCCAGAGCAGGGCTGCCTGATGGCAGGTGTCGTGGATCCGGCGATAGTCGGCCCCGGTGAGGGTGACTGGGCAGATAGCGGTTCGGGTCTCAGACATCTGGATCTATGGTAGAACGAGGGTGTAACAACGACGCGGACTCGATAGCACAGACGGCCTTGACCCCTCCCTCACGGAAAGGGGATTGCGGCCGCAACAACGGTTCAAGGAAGGGAAGCCCGCCACACTACTGGCGGATGATGGCTCAACTCACCTTTGGTGAACTCGCGGGCCTCGTACCCGGAGCTGCGAAGGGAGCATTCGATGAGCTCGACGCTCAATCACCCAGGTTGGAAACGGCGAGCCTCACTGAGGCACTCACGGTAGTCAGCAAAGTCGGGCTCGACCAGGTCATTCGCTCGGGAGGGCTCAGGTGTTCGGCCAGGTCAGAAGCGGTGTGTCGGGGACTTTGCCGGGACCCTGGTCTGAATGATTACGAATGGTTACCCCACACAGCGGCCAGAGAGTGCGGAGATCATCTTCAGCGGACTCTCTTCCGGACCACGCGGCAAGTAGGTCGGGCCTGCCAGCACGGCGTACTTCCGGCCCGTGGACCATGAAAACACATCGTGTGCTAAGTGTATGTAAGATGGAGCTATGAACACACATCGCCAACCGAGGGCCGTCCCGTCCGGCGGGCAATTCAAGGCCCGTTCGAGATCGGAGTCGGACGTCGTCCTGACCGGAGAGGAGCCTATTGCCTGGCCTGCCGTGGGGTACGAAAGCCTGCCGTGGAATGCCGATTACAGCACCGTCGAGTCGAGGAACCAGCGGCGTGCTGCCCGAGGTCCGTACCGGGCCACTGTCGTTCCGGAGATTGCTGACTTGATGGGTGTGGGGTTGCCGTCCGACGTGGCATTGCAGGCCGATGACGCGTCAACGGAGATTGCCCGATTCGATCAGGCAGTCGGGTCTGAGATCGCACCGTTCTCGGCGATCCTCTTGAGATCAGAGTCGGCTGCGTCGTCTGAAATTGAGGAACTGACCGCTGGGGCGAAAGCAATCGCAATGGCGGAGATTGGTGACCGGAGTCGGGTCAACGCATCGCTGATTGCTGCGAACACTTCCGCCATGAACGCTGCCATCCGGCTCGCCGGAAACCTCGATGAGAATGCAATAATAGAAATGCACGCCGAGCTCCTCGGAGGCTCCCACCCAGAATGGACCGGTCATTGGCGCGACATGCAGGTCTGGGTCGGTGGATTCAGTCCACACAGCGCGAAGTTCGTGCCCCCCTCAACTGAGCGCGTGCCAGCCAACATGAGTGATCTGGTGAGATTCATAGCTCGTGATGACCTCCAGCCATTCGTCCAAGCTGCGATTGCCCACGCCCAGTTTGAGACCATCCACCCGTTTCCTGATGGGAACGGAAGGGTAGGGCGTGCCATCATCCATGCGTTATTGAAAAACAAAGGGCTCACGACGAGGGTCACTGTGCCGGTGTCGGCCGGTCTTCTGGTGGATACCGGACGGTACTTCGAGGCTCTGACCAAGTACCGCGAAGGTGACCCGGCACCTATCGTCGAACATATGGCCCAGGCGTCATTCTCTGCAATAGACAATGGACGCCGTCTTGTCGACGATATTCGTAATGTCCAGGGGGATTGGCATCAACGGATCAAGGCCCGGTCGGACTCTGGGGCGTGGAGACTCGCTGAATTACTCCTTCGACAACCAGCGGTTGACTCTCCGTTGGTCCAGCACATTCTCGGGGTCCGTCAACCAGTTGCCGATCGGGCAATTGGTCATCTCGTGGAGACCGGAATACTCGCTGAGGTATCGGGTGGAAAACGTAACCGCCGATGGGTGGCCGAAGACGTCACTGCCGCCCTGGATGCGTTCGCCGAGCGAGCCGGTCGGCGACATCTCGGTTAACCGTCGGCGTGCGGCTAAAGGTGCGGTGCAGCGCCCGATTAGCGATCGGGGATTGTGCAAGTTCCGAGGAATCCGAGGAGGCCGGTGGCGTCGTCGTGCTCGAAGATGGCATCGAGAGCGTTGTTGTATTCGAGACTCCGGCTGTACGGCACACTCACGATGTCGTAACCGTGCGACATTAACTCCCCCGTCATCATCAGACGAGCGGTCCGCTTGTTCCCATCGAAGTAGAACTGTCGCCGGGTTGCCGATGCGAAATAAATGAGCGCTCGCCTGCGTGGGTCGCCGACGTCTTGGAGGTAGTCGACGAGGCGGTCGAAGTGCCCGGTCAGGAGCGCCCCACCCTCCCCATGCTCGGTCCCAGGCACACTGCCGCCGGTAGCGAGGCGGACGGTGCCACCGCCCTGCACCGTTCCTTCGCCACGAAAGTGCCCTACTTCGATTGCCTCGTGTACCGCGACGAGACCGTGAAGTTCATCCGAAACCTCCTTCGAGAGAGAGAAGGTCTCATCTCCCACCATGTCATCGAGGCGGCCATACGCAGCGCTGAGGGCGAGTATCTGTTCTTCGTCGTGGAGTCGCTTCCCGCCGATCGTTACCCCTTCCAATAGCGTCTTAACCTCGGGCAGCGTGAAAGTGTTGCCCTCCAGTGCAGCGGCGTTCCAGATGAGGTCGGGGAGGTGCGATCTAAACCGGTATCTCGACCGGTCACGTGCAGCGTGCTCGATTCGCCCGACATCAAAGGTCGACCAGGAGACGCCGGTGGCACCCCTTTGTATCTGCCGCTCTGCTTCGGGGTCCGCTGCTAGCTCGTCCAGGGTGAGGTCGTTCGACTCAGGCGCTGAGTGGGGGCGCTTCAAGTATTGGTTCGACCCGCGGGCCCACTTCGATGGCTTCACCACGACGACGCCTCGTTCAGCGCCGCTTTGGCCGCTGCTCCGCCTTGAGTTAGGCAGTCGATGATGATCTGGATCGGAGAGACAAACCGGACGATGCCGACAGAGAAGGCGTCGAAGAACAACTCAGGCTCAGCCCCGACCACTGCCACGCTGACTCTGTGGACTTGTCTGGTGGAAGTGAGCGCCGACTCCGTGAGCATTAGAGACGCCTGGCGTGGGTCGTCGCACCACAAGATGGTAACCGGCGGGGCGAGTGAAACAGGCGGTGCGCTGGGGTCCAGACCGGCAGGTCCTGAGAGTGCCCAACGGCCGTTCGAGGCGTCACCAGCAGATGCGATTCGAGCAAGCGTCTCTTCACCAGCGAATAGCACAGCGTCCTCTCGATGGAGCGGCGATGCTGCGGCGGCGGCCGCCTGGACGAGCCCGATGGGATCGTCGTCTCCCGCCCACCGGTGGAGGCGCTGCTCCCATGCAACCACAGCTGGGTCGTCCGGCGGGCAATAGCCGTCTTCGAGCAGAGAACGCGCTGCGGCTGAGGCAAAACGGTCGCTGGCCTGCGTGGTCGCAAGTTCGAGAGAGAAACCGCAAGCCAGTGCGATCTCCTCTAGCGTCCCGACCGACGGGTCGACGCTGTCGTGCAGGACGCGGTGCAGCGTGGACGCCGACACGCCCGCCCGGCGGGCCACCGACGCCGCCCGGAGGCCGGAATCCTCCAGCCACCTCCGTACTACTCGCCCCATGTATTCCATATATGCAACTATAGCAGTGCTAGTTCCGTATATGCAACTTCTGGGATCGCCGCCGAGACTATGGCGTGCTCGGCGATCTTGGCTACCACCAGCTGCCAAGGCACGCGGGCCAATCACTGAACTGTGGCGAGTTCAAGTGGTCAACGCAACACCCCGTTGGTGTTCTCGCAGGTGTCCACGCTGCCACAGGCTGGAAACAACGCCATATCGGGTGGAACGTCTAACATGTGCATATAATACACGCTCATGACGTATGTCGTCATAATTCGACGTATAATTGGTTTAACGTGTAGGATATCTGTGAGGAGAGGGAGATGCTACTGAGATTCGAAGTCTCCAACTACCGGTCGATCCTGGATCCGGTCGAACTGTCCATGATCGCCGTGGACAAGGATCGAGCCGCAGCTCGGGAGTTCGAGCTGCTCGCCGAACGGGTGCTGTCGATCGCCGGTATCTACGGGCCGAACGCGTCGGGGAAGTCGAATCTAGTGGAGGCCATCGCATGGCTTTCGAGGGCCGTCGGGCGGTCGCTTCGGGCGTGGGATGAGTTCATCCCCCGTGAGCCGTTCAAGTTCGGCCAGGGACCGAAAACACCCTCGACGTACGAGGTCGAGATGGTCATCGAGGGAGTCCGGTACGCCTACCGGGTCGACGTTGACGATTCCGCCGTGCTCTTCGAGGGTCTCTACAGCTACCCGGAGCGGCGCCGACGCGTCCTCTTTGAGCGAGAGGATCTGGAGATCCGCTTCAGACGAGGACTCGGGACTCTGGCGGGAACTAGAGAGCTGCTGACGCCGACCACGCTGGCACTCTCGGCGGCGATGCGATTCAACGAACCAGAGGTTCAACCCTTCGGGCACGCTCTCGCGGGGATCCAAGTTCTCGGCGTACGGCGTAGAACCCAATGGCCCCGCGGGCTTATGCCTGGCGGGCCGGGTATCTCGCGCACAGAGCGGCTGTTCGACGAGCGAGGTCCGTCAATGCAGTCGTCTTTGTTCGACGACCCTGACTCCGCGCTGTCGAACCCTCGCGAGTCGGCGCTCGCGCTCCTGCGGTTCGCCGATCTCGGGATCGACGACGTGCAGATCGTGCAAGACGAAGCCGACGAAGCGTACACGTCGACGCTGCCTCCTCGCGGACCACAACGTCACCTAAGACTCATGCATCGCGTTGCTGGCCAAGACGTAGACATGCCGTTCGACCTCGATGAAGAGTCAGCAGGTACGCGGACCTGGTTCCAGCTCATCGGACCGACCTTGAGCGCACTGCGAAGTGGTCGCATCCTGCTCATTGATGAGATCGACGCGAGCCTTCACCCCCGGCTGTCAGCCCGTCTGCTCGAGCTATTCCAAGACCTCGAGACCAATCCATTCGGGGCGCAGCTCATATTCACCACCCACGACACCAGTCTGTTGAACTACCTCAACCGTGATGAGGTGTGGTTGACGGAAAAGGGTGAGAGCGGCGCGACGACCCTGAGTGCGCTGGCGGAGTTCGGCGGCGACAAGGTCCGTCGTTCACTAAACCTGGAGAAGGCTTATCTCCAAGGGAGATTCGGTGCCGTTCCTGAGCTTGACCAGTTCATACTGCGCCAGGCCTTGGGGTTGGTTTCGAGCGATGCATGATGTTCGCTAAACGGGGAAGAGTCGGGGACCGGCCGCTCAAACGTCGCGTCGCAATTCGACAACCACGAAAACGCTCCTGATCTTCTGCGAAGGAGAACGAACCGAACCGGAGTACCTTGAAGCTTTGAAGCGGCAGCCGGCAGTACGCGACGTGGCCGCTGTCGATCTCCGAGTCGAAACCGGATACGGAGGGTCCGTCCCAAAGACCCTCGTCTCCATGGCGATCGATGCCCGCAGCAGAGCCGCTGACGAGGACGGCGAGATCGACGAGATCTGGTGCGTCTTCGATGTTGAATGGCCGAGAAACCACCCAGATCTGAAAGAAACCGTTGACCGAGCCCGCCAGTGCGGCATCGAACTCGCCATCTCCAACCCATAGAAATCTTGCCAATCGCCGTATCTGATCGCAATGGACTCGCGACATTCAATATCGCCAAGAGGTCACGTTCGACCAATCATCTCGAGGGTTTCGGATCAACCCAAACCGGAGGAATTCGCAGCAACGTAACCGTTCCAACGATGAGGCTCGATAACATTTGCAACTCCCGCCCGCCTCCTGACTTCTTGACGATAGACATCGAAGGAGCCGAGCTGGAAGTTCTGCGCGGCGCGCAGCGGTTACTGAGAATCGGCCCGACGATACTTATTGAAGTCGGCTCGGTGCACTCCCTCCCTATTCGACCCTATTCAACACTCGCCTCGACGAGCCTTCAAGATGTCGGGAGATAGTAACGTTCCTGGAATGTTAACTCCGGCGGGCCCGTGAGGACCTCGATCGACTCCATCGACTCCATCGACTCGGGTGACTCGGATAACTCGGGTGACTATTTCACCGACCTAGTGCACAGATGAGACGTGCTACCAGGACGCATTTGGTCCCTCGACATTCGACAACGGTTACCCGTGCGTTGTCGAGTCCTCGTCATTCCACCCTCCGTGCTCAGCTGATGTCCGGCGTCATTCCACCCTCGGTGCTCAGCCTGATCTGCATGTGCGGCGTCATTCCACCCTCCGTGCTCAGCTGATGTGCGGCTGGGTTGGGGTCTTCGGCGCTCGTGTGACGGTGCCACTTCTGCGCGCGGCCGCTGACACGCTGGCGACGCGCGGCCCGGACGGTTCCGGCGAGCGAGCGGTAACCGATGGGGGGCTGCCGTTTGGAGTCGCTCATCGCCGCCTGAGCATCCAGGATCTCTCGCCCGCTGGGGCACAACCGATGCACGACGCAAAGCGAGGAGTCACGGTCGTCTACAACGGAGAGCTATACAACTCCCCGGGTCTTCGAACCGAGCTAATAGCGAAGGGCCACCAGTTCCGCTCGACGTCCGATACCGAAGTGCTCTTGCGAGGCTACGTCGAATGGGGCGATGAGGTCTTGAACGTTGTGGAGGGTATCTTCTCGTTCGCGATCGTCGATGAACGCGAGGCGCGGGTGCTCGTTGCACGTGACCGCGTCGGGGTAAAGCCGCTGTACTGGGCCGAGCACAACGGAACGCTCCTTGCGGGCTCGGCGCCGAGAGCCATCCTTGCCCTCCAGCCTGACCTCGATCGCAGCATTGACCGCGTTGGGGTGGCCGAGTTCCTCACATTGCTGTGGATTCCGCACCCTCGCACGCCGTGGACGAACATCCACAAGCTCCCGCCTGCTCACGCTCTGTCCTTTGACGGAGCGACAACCCGTACGTGGCGCTACTGGTCACCCGCAGAACCCGCGGACCTCCCGTTGGATCCAAGCGCGCTGTTCACGACGTTGAAGTCTGCATCTGATCGCCAGCTTCTAAGCGACGTACCGGTCGGTCTACTGTTCTCGGGCGGCCTTGACTCGACGATGCTCGCCTACTTGATGGCTGAGCACTACGGCGCGAAAGAACTCGACGCACTGACCGCAGGATATGACCCGTCTTCCCAACGCCTGGAGGTCGCTCCAGATGATGTCGGCTATGCCCGTCTGATCTCTCGAGAACTGGACGAGGTTCGATTAAGAGAGGTGGAGATCGACGTCGATGCGGAGAGCGATGTGGATCTTCTAAGTGCACACTTCGATGATCCTGTTGCGGACCCAGCGGCGATCACTCTCTACAGGCTCTGCCGGGCGAGCGACGATAAGGTCCTCATATCGGGCGTCGGAGGAGAGGAGCTGTGGGCAGGATATCCACGGCACGAGAACCTGGGTCGTGGACGAAGTGCGGCTTCACTGCCATCGCGACTGCGCAAGGCTCTAGCTATGGCGTCCCCGCTTCTATACGGTGCTCGGCCTGGTATCGCATATGGCAAGAGGCGCAATATCCAAAAGCTACTTCGAGCCGTTGGGGATAGGCGCCCGCCGCACTACTGGCGGATGATGGCTCAACTCACCTTTGGTGAACTCGCGGGCCTCGTACCTGAAGCTGCGAAGGGAGCATTCGATGAGCTCGACGCTCAGTCACCAAGGTTGGAAACGGCGAGCCTCACTGAGGCACTGGCCTTCGACCGAGCACAGTTCCTCCCGAATCTCAACCTCGCCTACGTGGACAAGGCGTCGATGGCCGCGAGCATCGAAGTACGAGTCCCGATGCTCGACGAGTTGGTCACCGACGCTACGTTTGCAGCCAGCGCCGAGACGTTCATCAGTCACGGCGTCACGAAGGTACCGTTGCGTGAGGCGGCCCGGGGTATCGTCCCTAACGCGGTGATCGACCGAGCGAAAAGCGGCTTCGGCGGACCAGCTCGGGCGTGGTTCCAGGGAAAGCCGGGGGACCGGCTGGGCCAACGGATCGAGGCGGTCGCGGAAACGGGACTGGTTGAGCGGGCTGCGGCACTGCGCATCTACCGAGCCGCAGCTAGTGGTCGCAGAGACGCTGCTCTCGCCGCGTGGGCTCTCGTCTGCCTTCACTCATGGAACCAGGAGCACAACTGAAGACTCAGACTTCTTCACAGTATCCGTGACGGTTATTTCCCCTGAAACGTGGGGATAACCTACGATGGAGAGGTGGAGAAAGCCAAGGAGGATGTGCGTCAATTCTGGGACGATGCCTCCTGTGGAGAAATCTACGCAGTTGGTGACACGATCCACGAACAGTTCGATGTACACTCTCGAACGCGTTATCGCCTCGAGCCCTATCTCCGTCCGTTCGCCCGTTTCGATGGCAAAGACAAAGACGTCCTGGAAGTTGGCGTAGGAATGGGTTCCGACCACGTCGAGTGGGCTCTGTCGAAGCCCGCGCGACTTGTCGGTTTGGACTTCACACCCCGTGCCGTTGACTGGACCAACAAACGCACCAGAGCCTATGGACTGACAACTGGGCTCATGGTTGCTGATGCAGAACATCTTCCATTCCCCGATGCGAGCTTCGACATCGTCTACTCCTGGAACCGACTTCATCATACCAACGTTCCTGGAATGTTGACTCGAGCGGCACCGTGAAGGGCTCCTTCGACTCCGGTGACGATTTGATCAACATCCCACAGGAGGCACGCCGCCGCACGAAGTTGGCCACTGGGGCGCCAAGGTCGCCAACCTTTTCAGAGGGGCTTCATCCAGCCACGGCGCACTCGATCACGGCTGGCGGCGAACTGCCCAGAACTCTGTCATGGTGTCTGGAGTGGTCGTGACCGGCAGTGGTTTTACGGACTATGACAGGATAGTGACACCGATGCTGGATCTGCGTGTCTTCCACTCAGCGATTGTTATGCACGACACGTCGGACGACTTGATACTGATACATCGCTATTATCGGAGGTTGCCGTGACGTTGCGTAACTTAGCAGAGACATTGTCCCATCGCGTGGTTGTGCGACGACGGCTACCCGATCCGTTCCCGCGCCTACCCTTCTACGCCTCTTCAGAGGGTGGATTGCGTTACCTCCGCCCGAGTCTTCGAAATGCCGATCCCATGTTATTCAGGACCGTACTCCGATGCGTGCGTCCCGGATCAATCGTGTGGGATGTTGGTGCGAACGTTGGACTTTTTGCGGTTGCCGCTGCGGGCCTCTCAGGCGAATCTGGCCAGGTGATAGCAGTGGAGCCTGACGTTTGGCTCGTCTCACTCCTCAGAAGGACCGCGGCTGGCACAGGGCGCATGGCACCCATAGAAATCTTGCCAATCGCCGTATCTGATCGCAATGGACTCGCGACATTCAATATCGCCAAGAGGTCACGTTCGACCAATCATCTCGAGGGTTTCGGATCAACCCAAACCGGAGGAATTCGCAGCAACGTAACCGTTCCAACGATGACCCTCGATAGCATTTTAGACCTGCGCCCAGCTCCTGACTTCTTGAAGATTGACGTTGAAGGAGCCGAGTTGGAGGTTCTGCGTGGCGCGAAACGGTTACTGGGAATCGGCCCGACGATGCTCATTGAAGTCGGCTCGGAGCACTCCGGCGAGGTGGCTGAACTGCTTGGCCCGTACGGCTATCGATTTTTCGACGCAGAAGACGCTACCTTCTCGGAGTGCGAACTCCCACCTTATTCGACACTCGCCTCGACGAGCCTCCAGGGTTTCGGGAGATAGTAACGTTCCTGGGATGTTGACTCGAGTGGCACCGTGAAGGGCTCCATCGACTCCGGTGACTATTTCATCGAGATCCCACAGGAGGGAGGCACGCCTCCGCACGAAGTTGGCCACTGGGGCGTCAAGATCGCCAACCTTTTCGGAGGGCTTCATCCAACCCTCCTTATCTCGCTCAGGAGGCCAGAGGGTACGGATGCCTGAGGAGCTTCGCCTAGCTGGCTATGTGCTGACTCGCAACGAGGCACCCAGGATACGTCGCGCCGTGACATCGCTACTCGAGGTGACATCTGATGTGGTCGTAGTTGACTCGGAGAGCACCGACGAGACTCGATCTATTGCAAAGGAGTTGGGCGCAGACGTCGTCGTTCACCCCTTCGAGGGATTCTCCTCCCAGCGCAACTGGGCCCTTGACTACCTGGAGAAGCGCTACGGTCCCGACTACGTTCTCTCACTGGATGCTGACGAGTGGTTGAACGATGATCTCGTTACTTCCATCCAAACACGGGTACTCGACGGAACTCTCGGTGACCATGATGTCTATCTCTTCCATCGCCAGATACGATTCGATGGCCGCGTCCTGAAGTGGGGGGGCTTTGCCAATATCTGGCTGCCCCGGCTGTTCCGCATCGACGCCGGTCGCTATGAGAATCGTACGGTCAACGAGCACCTCAAGCTCGATCCCGGTGCCACCATCGGCAGGCTTACCGGTTACCTGGTGAACGACGATGTTGACTCCTGGGAGGATCACATAGATAAACACAACCACTACTCGACCCTCGAAGCCCAGGCCCGCGTTGCTCTTCGAACGAACCGCGGTGCCAAGACCACCATCAGTGAGGCGGTCCGCCGACCGTACCTACGACGTCGCTGGCTACGCCAGCATGTCTGGGATCGGCTACCTGCTCGACCGGCACTTCGTTTTATGCAGATCTACTTGATCGCCGGTGGGTTCCTGGACGGTCGTGCGGGATTTCGCCGGGCGCTGTTCGAATCATGGCAGGAGATGTGTACAGACCTCAAGGCTGAAACTATGACGAGGAAGGGATACCCATGACCGATACCTTGCGAAAAGGCCGGTTTCAGACCTCTAACATTGCATATTTTTTCATACTAATTGGTTGCACTCTCCCACTAGCTGCTCTTCAGAGCTGGTACCTGGAACTAGCCATTTCACTGCTGGTGCTGATTGGTGCCTCGTGGCTAACGGGTCGCTCCCTTGGCTCTGCTGCAAGTGGACTTGTCGTGGTCATCACTATTGTCTTACTTAAGACCAATCCACCTGTACTGCCACTCCAGTACCGCCTCGTCGGTGTGCTCGCGTTCCTCGTATGCATCTTGCCGTTGCTATTGCCACCACGACAACACGCGGGATTTCCGCTACTAGGAGTCTTCTGCGCTGTCCAAGGCGTGTATATCTACATGGGTGCACTGGTTGGCCGACCATCCGCACCCTTCCGTGTCATTTACCCGACCCAGATACGCGACATGGGAATCGTGGGTTCACTGGTCTACGTCGTGGTCCTTGTTGCCGCTGGGCTCCTTACGCGTCGCATGAACCCAATATTCCCCAGGATCCGCCATTGGACGTCCCGGGTCACCAGCATCCGGGCACCCCGTGCGACATTTTGGCGGGCTTTGGTCCTATTCACCGTCGGGCTCGTATCGGCCCGGTTCCTACCGGCTAGTGTAGCGGGACATCTTGGGGATATCCCCCATATCGTCGGTCTCGCCCGACTCCTAGCCTTCGCTCTGATGCTAATCCTCTGGTTCCAAGGAGAGTTGACCCCCCTTCAAAAACTTGTTGTAGTCACAATGCCGATCGTTGACTTCGCGGCTGGCACCAGCGGCATAATTCTACTTTACAACGCTGCAGGAGTTGCAATCGCAGGAATGATAACAGCGCTCGTACTCCGCCCGCGCCTGGCAATGTGGCTCTTGGTATTCACCATGCCAATTCTCGTCGTCTTAAACGCGGCAAAGACCCAAGCGCGTGCGGCCGAGCTAACCCCATTGGGTCACCTCGCCGCCGCACATGCACTCATAAGCGACACCGCCAACATCGCCCTTCATCCCACCCCAGACACGCTCACCACTTCAGCAGATCGTTTCTCTACGGCTGATCTCCTCGGTTACATTGAATTCCACGTACCGAGCACGTACCCCTACTGGAATAAGAAGTCCTATACCGAGCTTCCGTTCGTACTAGTACCGAGGATCCTGGATCCATACAAGCCTACCTTTGGACTAGCAAACGAGTTCGGACACAAATACGGTTTAATTAGTCCCAATGACTTCTCAACAGCGGTTGATACACCGTTACAAGTGGAAGCGTGGGCTAACTTCGGGCCCGAAGGTCTCATTGGAATAGCAATTCTCCTCGGTTGCCTGCTCGGCGTCGGCGAGGGGCTCATTTCGCAAACAGCATTCGACGGGTTTGCGTTGGGGGTGGTTGTCGCCTACGAAGTAACAGGGGGTGTTACGTCTGGCATACTCGGATGGGCGCTCGTTATCCCGGCCGTCATCATCTTCGCACCTGTCGCCAGATGGGCACTCGGCGTTTCCTCCTCCGGCCTACCTCCCGAAGACGAGACCCCTTCCATACGTCCGCCACACGCCAGCGACATGCAAGAGGCATCCAGCCCATGAGGATCATTGGGTTGCAGATACGATCCCTTCAACCAAGGATACGACCTGGCGTGCATTCCTCTCCCAGCTATATGTCGTAGCGAGGTCGTGCGCGGCGAGCAGCTGGGCGCGCAAACTCTCCGCGTCATGCTCCAGCACGGCAACGACCTGATCTGTAGCAGCACTGGCATCTCCCACTGGAAAGTACCAACCCGAGTGGCCGAGAACCTCGGTCGTCGAAGGGATGGACGATGCTACGACCGGCACTCCACATGCCATCGCCTCGATAATAGGGAAACCGAACGACTCGGTGATAGATGGCAGTACCATGACGTCTGCTTGCGAAAGGAACTGAGCCGCGTCTACTCTTCCCACGAATCTCACATGCTGACCAAGTCCGGCCTCGTCAATCAGGTTGCGCAACGACGCTACGTATTTGGGGTCATCCTCTTCACTGATCGTAGCCTCCAGATCAGCATCTATACCACGTTCCCGTAGCTCCTTCATCATGGCGATCAGCAACTCCTGGCCTTTGTGTGGTGCGGCGTGGCTGAGCGACACAATCCTCACCGAGGTCCTACTCCGGGTCAGGTTCGCGGCCGGAGTAAATGTAAAACGTCCAATGTCCACAGAATGCGGAATGACTTCGATCCGCGTATCTGGTGGACATCCCCTCCAGCTACGCAAATAAGCTGCCATCGCGTTACTGGGCACCACCACTGCTGCTGACCCACGTATTTGAGAAAACGCTATAGCCCGGCGGACAAATGACTCTATCTCATGTCTAATCCCCATCCTTCGAACCCAGACAGGATCGAAATAAATAGGGTTGCGTTGATACAGTATTGAAGGAACAGGCGACAAGATCGGTCCATAGTTCGCTAAATTTATTAGGATATCTGCTCCATCACGGGCAGCGACACGCCCAACGGTCACGGAGTCCCAAACGATCCGCTGCCATGACTTCCGTTGCACGGTACGTACCCGAACTCCGGGCACCGGCAGCGGTAATCCGTCAGGGGAACAGTACACAACAAGCTCCCAATCGGGACGAGCCTTCACGACGGCTCCAACGAATGGGGGCAGATGACGTGCCGCTCCACCCATTACGGCACCGACCGCGTTGATATGCAGGCGCAGGCTCATTGAACACGAACCTCGAACAACGACCTGTCCGCGAGGAAGTCCTGGAGAGAGAAGTTGTCCACTACAAAGCTGCGTCCTGCACTGCCCATCTCCGCTCGGGCCCCCGGGTCCGACAGCAACTCTTCGACAGCGGATCGAAAACCAGTCGCATCTTCGACCACGATGCCTCCTGCGGACTCCAACAACATCCGATCGGGCCCTCCGCAGCGATAGGCGATAACCGGGGTGCCACACGCCAGTGCCTCGAATGCGACAATCCCGAGTCCCTCCTGTAACGAAGGTAGGACGAGCATGGCAGCCTTTTGGTAAACATCCACGAGGCTCTCGACCTTGCCCAACCATCGAACGCCCTCTGTTACTCCAGGACTGACAGCAGACACCACATCAACCCCTGCAGCTCGGGCCGGGCGGGACGCGTCGAGTAGCGCACGGATCCGGGGAAAACCTTTGCGCGGATCATGTGCCCGTCCGACAAATAACAAGCCGCTGCGTTCGACGTTGTCAGCCGGAGGACAGAGCGCGTCTGTATCGATCGGTACGGTTCGCACCTCGACACGGGCTGCTGGAGCGAACCCTCGCTCCACGATTAGATCAGCGGTATAGGGACTCATCGCGAGGACGCGTGATGCATTCGATAGCACCGAAGCCTCGATGCGGCTCAGGGGACCCAGCGTCGCGCGATAGAGCAACCTACGTGGTCTCGTCTGGAACTCCAATGCAGAGAGCCTCTCGTCATCGATGAGGGTTGCGAGCCAGACGAGAGAGGGCGCCTGGTCCGGAGCAAGCGACCCATGGATCACATGTGCCCCGATCACATGAACCTCTTCGATGTCGCTCCAGATTCCACGCATCTTGTACCTTGCTGCTCGATACATTGGAACGTGTGCTCTCGGGAGGACCCGGGGCACGGGGGTATCCGACGGCGTCCATCGCCGAAGGCGCAGAATACCGCCGGCATGTGTATCGTCGAGGTAGTAGGGCCGGTACTCGGGACGGTGTAACGCCGCCCACGCCTCGTACGCCTTGACAACAGTGGCCGTGCCTCCTTTGTTAATCGGATCTTGGAGTAACGACACAGTTCGCGGAGCTACGTGACCCTCGCTACCTTGCGTGGTTGCCGTAACGTCCTTCGCCTTCCCGCCTGCTGTCGTCACGGCTCGGGCCTTTCCTCTTGGAACTCTTCTGCCACGATGTACCAAGACTGAAACGTTACTACGCTTGGCCCAACATAGCCCCCAGTAACTCTCGTGAGAACGCTCACAAATCTCAACAAATCCCGAGTTCTCCGAGCAGCTGTACTACTCGATCCCGGTATGTGTGACCCTCTAGCAACGTTGGAGATCGGGGGGGCAGGTCGTCAGGGTCCGAGCCCAAGATCGACTCGAGCTCCGCTCGGCTCTGGAACAACACAGTGCGCGCATCGTTGCCCAGAAACTCCCGGTGATCGGCGGTGTCGGGTGCAGCCTGGTTCCCCCCGGATCCCGGGAGCTCAAAAGTCCGCATATTGTGTGAGCGCGCATTCTGTTGGCGAAGCAGGTTGAGGTTCCATCTGGCCTCGCCCGCGATTGCGCAAAACTCGGCCCCTCGGACTGGCGGCCTAACATCCACACCTTCGATCTTTGGCCACCCCGCCCCGAATACCAGGGGGCGAAACTGCGCCAGGCTGGCCAGGCTGGCAGCCCTCTCCCTCGATCCCGTGCCGACAAAAACGATCCGACCGGCAGCTACTCCACTACCAGCGGCCGGGCACATGATGTCAGGGTCCCATGCGAAAGGGATCACAAGCACCCGGGCCGCTATCGCACTCAGGCGCTCCGCTACGTCATCGGCCCACGTGACGTACGCGTCGTAGGAACTGATCGTTCGGGGGATCCCGGCACCTGAGTTCGAGATAGCGTCATCGAATGGACTGTCGGGATTCCAACACACTACGGGACTCTCTAAACGCGACCGAAGGTACTCTATCGAGGTCCGGTCGAGCAACGCTCCCTTCACGACTAGCACTAGGTCTGGCCGCCCGCTCTCTGCCAACACGTCAATCCGGCGGCGCAACTCTCTACGAAAGCCCATGGCGAAGATTGGCCGACGAAAGGCTGCAGAGGCGAGCCAGACCGGACTCCACGGACCCCAGTCAAGTGCGTTCACAGAACAACCATTCGCGCGAAACCCTCTGATCAGTGAACTCCGCAGCCCAGCCTCGGCCGGTTCTCCGACAACAACGATTCGAGGCGACCCTGTCATGAGTCGAGGATCGCGGCAACTGCGGTCTCGATGCCTCGGGCCGTCGCCGCGATCCCGTACTCCGCCGAACGTCGCTGCGCTGCGGCACGGCGTTCGGTCAGCGCACCGGGTAGACACCCTTCTTCAATAGAGCGGGCGAGAGCTGCAACACTTCCGGTTGGGTAAATCCAACCCACATCTTCAGTTACCAGATCGGTTGCGCAACCGACCGTATCGGACACGATAGGTACAGCGCCACCAGCCATAGCCTCATTGACACCTAGGCCCCACGGTTCCCGATCGGACGGCAGCACGAATAAGTCTGCAACCCCGTACCACTTCGCAATTTCACTCTGGTTAATAAACCCGAGCGCCCTCATCCACGGCCGCACAGACGCCAGCTCCTCGACATCTCCTCGAAGCGGCCCATCACCGATAACAACGAGGTTAGCCTTCTGGTCCAACCGATCCATCGCCATCACGACGTCGATGGGCCGCTTCCAAGGCTGGAGCTTGGCGGCGAAGAGAACTAGCGGGAACTCCGGTCGCAAACCCAAATCCCCCAACATGCGACCCCGTTCCTCACGCCCTCTATCACCCGCTCTATTAAAATAGTCCGTATCGACCGAGTAGGGAGCGAAGAATATGTGGTCTGGATCCGCGCCGTAGGAGGAATAGAACTCGCGATTCTCCTCCCCGATCGCGAGACAAGCGCCAGCACGGCGTACGAGCGGTCCAATCAACCTGCGCTTGACCATCAGCCTGGCACTACTCAAGTCTCCTTGGTCTGGCCTGGATTCGCCCCTTAAGAGGTAGGGAATCCCAGACGCTCCTGCTGCTAGATAGGCGATCCACGCCGAGATGTTGCTGTAGCCGTGTACTAACAAGGCGTCCAGGCGTGAGCGTCGGATCAGGCTCGGTAGTGCCGGATTGAACACCCCCCACGGCTTCCCTACGGCCGGAGCAGGGCTCCAGTTTCGCACCATCCGATGCTCGTAACCACCCAACAACGCTACGTCGTACTTGACTTCCCGCCCGAATCCCGGATCAAACGACTCTTCGAGTCCATGGTCACTCAGGTAGAACACCAGGGGCTCTAGCGAAGAGTGAGCTGCGAGATAGCGATAGAGTGGAACCTGATACTGGATAGGGTGGGTGACTACGATACCCAAGCGAGCACGCCTCATGATCGCTGCTGCATAGAGCTCCGAAAGGCCGCTACTAACTGGCTCCCATAGCGATCCCACCCCCCGAACGACTCGACCCTGCGTCGCGCGGCTGCTCCCATTTCCTGAGCACGGGCAGGGTCGGACAGCATGTAGTCCATCGCCTCAGCTAACGTCTCAGCGTCGGGCGGGGCTGGCACCACGATTCCCTCCACTCCGTCGGTGACCAACTCGCGAACTCCCGTCGCCTCGGTCGCTATAACCGGCAGACCACAGGCCATAGCCTGAGCCTGCACCAGTGCCAATCCTTCCTCAAGCGATGCCAGCACGAACACCGAGGCACGTTGGAGCTCCTCGACAACTCGAGTTCTGTTAACCGGGCCAGTAGCTCGAATCCCATCGTCATCAAGCCCGAGTCGCTCTTGCCACCCCGGATCTATCGCGCCGACCAGCGTCAATGTAGCGCCGCGCGTCTTGAGACTACGAAAAGCATCCACTAGATGTTGATGCCCCTTTCTAAGCCCAACAGTTCCAACTGAGACTATAGAAGCTGGAGTCCGCTCCCCTGTTGGTGGCGAGAACTCCGATATATCGACGCCGTAGGGAACCTTCATCACGCGTCCAGGATCGATACCTCGCCGGATGAACGACTGCCTAGCCGGCTCGGAAGGGACCAAGATACGGTCTGCCAACTCGTACTCGCGAAGCTCTCGTTCGACCATGAACGGATCGAAGTGCACACGCGCTGCGTTGATCCGCTCCGCCTCTTCGTCCAGCACACGTTTCTGCTCCAGCATGTGCCACGACCCCCGATCGCAGAACACTACGGCTCCACGAGCAGAGGTCCGAGAGAGTGTCTCGGTTGCAAACCCTGATAGGCCATTTACTACGGACGGCGCCCCCAGTTTAGACTCTGCCCACCTGTCAAAGTCTCGGACCACCTGGCGGCTGAGCCACGGGTCCGCGCTGGGTACCGCCCGACCCACTATCCGGCGCAATCCGCTCCAGCGCATCCGGGTGCTGACTTTCTCACTGGGTAGCCCGACGCGACTTCGCGGGACAGCAGTCACCATGCGTTCAAGAACACCGTTCTTATAGAGCTGGCGAGCCTGGTCCACCATATGGAACGGATAAGGACTGAGCACCGTTACTCTCAGATCATCAGTCATTGCTATCCCTTCCGCGTCGACGACCTCGCAGTAACGAGATGGATCGGTGGACTGTCGACTTCGTCGACGACCAGGTTGGAACGACTAGGCTTCTGAGCGGCAGGTGAGCAATCCTGCTGATCGCGACCGCTGTGAAGACGCCAACCGTCGCGTAGCCTAGCAACGACGCTACCGACGCTCCAACTATCCCGAAACGGCTCAGCAACACCGGAAGCGTGGCGACCGTGACTACAGCTGCCAGAACTTCCGCGATGAGAACGACAGTCGGTCGCCCGAGACCTCGCAGTCCTTCTTTAGCCACCGCAGCCCAGGCCAAGATTGCACCAGCTGGTACCAGCACCATCGCAGCTGGAACAGCCCGGGCGAACCTCGATCCAAACACCAGTGGCACTCCAAGGGGAGCAAGTGCCATCAGCACAACGCAGCCAGCAATAGCTACCACCATTCCCCCTTGCAGTGCCGTGGAGAGCATCTGTGATTGCCTCTCGGCGCCGTGCTCGGCAGACACGTGCGGGAAAAGCACTGATCCAACAGCTGAGAGCAACGGCGCCAGCGCGCCGCTCCACGCGACTGCAACAACGTATAACCCAAGAGAGCGAGCAGGGAGGAAAGCTACGATCAAGAGCTGATCGAGTCTCAAGTTGATGGTTTGAGGAAGCGTCGTAAGTACGGAAGGCAGACCGAAACGCAACAGGCTCGGCGCTAGGTGAGGATCCGGAACTGCCTTGCCTCGCAGCCTTTGGCGTACAATGATCAGCGCGGGGAACCCTGTAACTGCAGTTCCAAGCAAGAACAGCCGGGAAAGCACGATCGCGTTTCCGTGCCCTATTACGAGCGCCGAGATCAAAACTCCCAACCAAACCAGATTGGGAAAAAGCCTTAGCACATTCCAAGAAACGAAAAGTCGTGCCCCTCTGAGTGCGCCGTGGGGAATTCCAACCAGCGCATATAAAGGACCTATTGCGAGGAACACCCGAGCTGCCGCTATAACGCTAGGACGCTGTGCAGATAGCAGATCCGGTAAGAACACCCAAGCTACAACCCCCACCAGCAAGGACGAAGCCATCGCTATCGTCACTGCAGTCGAAACGAACTGACCACTGCGCTCTGGAGTGCGCGAAATATAGAACACAAGAGCCTCAGGGATGCCGAGCATCGCTATAGTCGCCAGCAGCATTGGCCACGTTTGGATCGCTGCGAGCTCGCCTTCCCCGGTCGGTCCAAGAACGCGAGCAGCAATCACCCCCGTGGCAACTGCAACCCCCGCCTGTACCACGTTGGTAATCAGGGTTAACCTGACCGCCCTCTCGGGGGTATCGACAGCTTTGATGGTACGTCTACTCCTTAGTCGAGTCAGATGCGG
>JAJYQJ010000031.1 GCA_021794655.1 Actinomycetes bacterium
TGGTGGAGGGTACTGGGAGGTTGCATCAGACGGTGGGATCTTTGCCTTCGGTGACGCTCACTTCTACGGCTCGATGGGCGGTCAGCCGCTAAATGAGCCAATAGTTGGGATCGCGTCGACCCCGAGTGGTGGAGGGTACTGGGAGGTTGCATCAGACGGTGGGATCTTTGCCTTCGGTGACGCTCACTTCTACGGCTCGATGGGCGGTCAGCCGCTAAATGAGCCAATTGTCGGCATCACGACGGGATGACGGGCGTCTCGTCCGAAGGACCTCTGGTTGGCAAGCTGGCACAGCGCGCGATCGCAGTGACGGCCGGACTGTTCGAGATGGGAGATCCGCCGCGGCTGCTTGCGAGCTCTTGCAACGAGTGCGGCCAGCCTCACTTCCCACGCCAAGAGACCTGTCCGTACTGCTCCGCAGACGGCTGCACGGATATAGAGCTGTCGAACAACGGCACTCTTTGGGCGTGGACGGCCGTTACGTCGGCGCCTCCTGGGTACAAAGGCGCGGTGCCTTACGGGTTCGGTGTCGTTGAGTTACCGGAGGGAATTAGGATCGTTACACGTCTCACCGAGTCGGATCCAGCTCGGCTTTCCTACGGAGAACCGGTCCACTTGGAGATCGTTCCCGTATACCAAGATGAGGACGGACGCGACGTCGTGACCTTTGCGTTCGCTGCGGACGCATCCGACGCACCTGTCCAAGGAGGGGAGTGAGGAGTCGTGGATAGAGTCGAGGTTGCCGGAGTTGGAATGCATCCCTTCGGTCGATTCCCCGATGTTTCGCTCACTCAGATGGGAGTCGTAGCGGTGAGGGCCGCCCTCAAGGAAGCTGGCGTTGAAAGAGGCGGCTTTCAGGCGGCGTTCTGCGGGACTGCATATGGTGGAGTTGCGTCGGGACATAAGGTGTTGGGCGCGATCGGGATGACCGGGATGCCGATCGTCGACGTCGAGGCCGGATGCGCAAGCGGCGGTGCCGCCTTGATGCTCGCGGCGTCTTCGATCGCCTCTGGTCAGTACGAGACGGTTCTCGTTTTCGGGATCGAGAAGATGCCGAAGGGAATGATTCGCTCGTCGTTCTTTGAACCCTGGCAAGAGGAGTCAGGGATGTCGGCAACCCCGGCGTACTTTGCCCTTCGAGCTCAGAGGTTGATGCAAACTTCCGGGGTTACGAAAGAGCACCTGGCCAGGGTTGTTGTAAAGAACCGTAGCCAAGGGGTACTGAACTGCGACGCGATGTACCGCTCTTTGGTGTCAGAAGGAGAGGTGTTGTCTTCTCGACTTGTCTGCGAGCCCCTCCACCTCTGGATGTTGTGCAGCCCGAACGAAGGAGCGGCGGCGGTGGTGCTAACGAGGGCGCCGTCGCACGGCGCGAACGCCGGGCTTACTCGAGAAAGCCGCGCTTCAAGCGTCTCGCTCCTGGCGGCGGTCCTGCGTTCGCATCTGCCGGGACCGGTGCTCGGAGAGTCGACGCCGATGGCGGGATTGGTTGAGAGTCACGTCGTTGCGAGTGGAGAAGATGGTGCGTTCGTAAACGAGGCGACGTTGCCGTCTGCGACGACGCTCGCAGCTCGAAGTGCCTACGAAGAAGCTGGGGTTGGACCCGAAGACCTCGACGTAGTCGAGTGCCAAGATACGGACGCGGCACGAGAGCTTCTCTCCTACGAAGAGCTCGGCCTGTGTAGTGACGGCGGCGCCGGAGCGTTTTTTGCTACCGGTGCGACCGAGCGCGGAGGTCGCCTACCGGTCAACATGAGTGGCGGGCTCTTGAGCAAGGGAGAGCCACTTGGCGCGTCGGCGCTGGGCCAAGTTGTAGAGCTCGTGCGTCAGTTGCGAGGTGACGCCGGGGATCGCCAGGTGGACGGAGCTAGAGTTGCGCTCTCACATACGGTCGGGCGAGGGGCGAACGCGGGAGTCGTGATCCTGCGGGGATAGCTTCAAAGATGCGGTAGCCTGCTTGGGTGCTCGCTCTACACGCGCTCTGGTCCTCTAGAGGCACGCTCTTTCTCTGGGGTGAAGACAGTAACGGCCCGCTCAATGCGCGACGAAGGCGTGGAAAGCCGGCTCTGCATCCAAAGCCGCGTGATCACCCTTTTGCGGCATCTGTCGACCAGCTGAACGAGGCGCTATCCCTCCTGGAGACAGGGACGGCGATCGCGACGGCATCGACAGTTCGAGTACCGATGTGGTTGCCTAGCAACGAGATCGGACCTGAACCGTCGCCACAGTTGGTTCGCGACACGACTGGTGAATACTCCTACGATGAGTTCGAGGGTGAAGCAGGCGGGGACGCGCGCGACGGGCCGGTCGAGAGGGGGGAGCGAGCCGGTCGTGACGCGCTGGTACTCGACTCTTGGATGGTTCCAACGCTCGAACTCTCCCCGGGGCCGGCAGTTGACGCGCTCATAGCTCTTAGCGGCGTCGACTCGGGTGACGTTCGAATCGACGCCGCGGTTACCGTGCTTGGGGCTCTCGCCGGCCTCGCGCTCGAAGTAGTTGCGGCTGGTCGGGTGATCCCGGACCTCGTGCTCGATAGCGACGGTCAGGCTTTAGCGAAGTGGTCGTGGTTAGCTGGGAGCAAGGACGAGGACCGGGTCGCACTCCTAGCGAACGCGTTGCCTGCGTCGTGCAGGGTGGAGGCGGACCTCGTCAAGGGGAGCGCAGTCGGGGAGCCCGGCATGAACCGCACTCCAAGAGAGATCGCCCAGCAAGCGTTTGACGCGATGGTGGATGCAGCGTGTAGGGAGTCGTTCCGACTCTCGTCGACGTTGGGAGCGACACGCTCGAACTCTTTGAAAGAGGTTCCAGTAGCCGAGGCGTGGCTCATAGCGTTAGGTCACCAAGGTCCCAAAGTCGACGGCCGCCGAGGTGAGTTGGCCAAGTTAGAGCGCTTGGTCTCGGAGTGGCGTAGTTCTGCCTCCCAGATAGCGGGTGCGTGGAGGTTGTGTTTCCGTCTCGTCGAGCCGGCAGGCGACTCGTCTGAGGATGACGCGGATGTGGTGGAAGCTACGGGCGGATCGCAACTGTGGCGGGTGGAGTTCCTACTCCAGGCGACGGAGGATTTGAGCCTCGTCGTGGCAGCTGAGGAAGTCTGGAAGGCGGGCTCACGCCTCGACCACGTCTCTGGTTCCATCGACGCGCCACACGAGCGGTTGCTAGCAGAGTTGGGCCGCGCGTTGCGTTGCTATCCCGAACTTGCTCTAGCGCTCAGGGAGGCCAAGCCGACCGGTCTCGACCTCGATATTTCTGGCGCGCATAGATTTCTATCCGAGATAGCGCCGGGACTCGAGCTTGCGGGCTTTGGCGTGCTCCTGCCCGCGTGGTGGCGCAACCCAGCCGGGCGTTTGGGGCTGAAGCTGCGGGCGTCGATGAAGAGCACAGCAGGACAGAGCGGTCTCGGACTGCTCGGCATCGAGGGACTGTGCTCGTATGATTGGGAAGCCGCGCTGGGAGACAATCGGATCACAAAGGCGGAGTTACGCAGGCTTGCACGGTTGAAAGTCCCGCTCGTTCAGGTACGTGGTCAGTGGGTGGAGTTGGCGGGCGGCGACGTCGAGCGCTTGGTCAAGTTCCTCGACGCACGGAGAGGTAGTAAAGAGGACTCGCAGATGAGCGTAGGCGAGGTTCTCAAGGTCGCAGCGGGTTCAGCCGCGGGGATTCCAGATATCCCAGTCGTCGGGGTCGACGCCGATGGATGGTTGGGCGCCCTCCTGCGAGGCGAGGTCGAAGAGACGTTGGACGTCAAGGGGACTCCCGAAGGGTTCGAAGGAGAGTTGCGTCCTTACCAAGAGCGCGGGGTCGCGTGGATGGATCTCCTCGGACGCTTAGGACTCGGCGCGTGTCTCGCAGACGACATGGGGCTTGGGAAGACAGCGATGGTGCTCGCGCTGCTCGAAGCTGAACGAGCGGAACGAGAGGAACAGGTAAAGCGTAGCGGCACGCGCAAGAAAAAGGGCTCTCCGCCGGCTCCATCGTTAGTGATCTGTCCGACCTCGGTAGTTGGCAACTGGAGGCGTGAGGCAGAGCGCTTCACCCCTGGGCTCAAGGTCCACGTCCACCATGGTGCAACCCGTGCGAGCTCCGATACGTTTGTCGCGGAAGTTACAGGTGTCGATGTGGTCATTACGAGCTACGCGCTCGCCGCGCGTGACAGGCAGACGCTTTCGAAGCTTCAGTGGTCTCGGATGATCTTGGATGAAGCCCAGAACGTCAAGAACTCCGAGGCGAAGCAGACTCGCGCTATCAAGTCGCTACCTGCCAAACATCGAGTTGCACTCACCGGCACTCCCGTGGAGAACCATCTAGGTGAGCTCTGGTCGATAATGGAACTGTTGAACCCCGGGCTGCTCGGATCGGCGAAGTCGTTCAGGGAAAGATTTGGCGTGCCGATCGAACGCTACCGTGACGAAGAAGCTGCGGAGAGGCTTCGTTTAATGACGCGTCCGTTCGTGCTCAGAAGATTGAAGACCGACCGCACCATCATCACCGACTTGCCAGAGAAGCTCGAAATGAAAGTGCTTTGCAACCTCACGCGCGAACAGGGGACGCTCTACCAGGCCGTGGTGGACGACATGCTCAAACGCATCGAAGAGACCGACGGGATGGAGCGTAAGGGGCTTGTGCTCGCGACGATGCTTCGGCTGAAGCAGGTGTGCAACCATCCGGCTCTGTTCTTGGCGGACGGCTCCGCTCTTGCTGGGCGCTCCGGCAAGTTGGAGAGGACGATCGAAGTGATTGGAGAGGTACTCGACAACAAAGAGAAGGCGCTCGTGTTCACTCAGTACGCCGGCATGGGGAGACTCCTCCAAGAGCATATGCAGCATCGTTTGGGCGAGCGTGTGGACTTCTTGCACGGCGGGGTATCGCGCAAGCAACGCGACGCGATGGTGGAGGAATTCCAAGGAGATGGCGTTGCCCCGGTGATGGTCCTCTCCCTCAAAGCAGGTGGGACGGGACTGAATCTGACGGCAGCAAACCACGTTGTGCACTTTGACCGCTGGTGGAATCCCGCCGTCGAGGACCAGGCGACAGATCGCTCGTTTCGTATTGGCCAACTTCGCGACGTTCAAGTTCGTAAGCTCGTGTGCGTCGGCACGCTCGAAGAGAGGATCGATCAGATGATCGAGGCAAAGAAGGATCTAGCCGATCGGATTGTCGGTTCAGGTGAAGCCTGGTTGACAGAGATGTCCACCGATGAGCTAGCTGAGGTGTTCGCTCTTTCCGCCGACGCTATGACGGACGTGTGAGAGGCACTCATGGCAGCTAGAAAGAAGCCTGCACCCCGCGGAGCCAAATCGAGAAAGAGGATATCGGGCCGGACCGCTGCGAGCGATGAGAAGCTCGCAGCCGTGTTGGAACAGGCGCTTGAGTCATCGACCTTCGCGAGGAGCCAGAGGAGGCGCCTCGAGGAACTGGTTCGTGAACTGCGTAACGAGACCGACGACGAGTTTGACGACGACGACGACGAGTTTGACGACGACGACGAGTTTGACGACGACGACGACGAGTTTGACGACGACGAGGGTTCTGGGTGGTGGCCTGGACGCTCTTGGCGCGACTACAAGCCGACGAGTCCGATAAGAATCGAAGGCGGTTTGGCGGCAAAGAGTCGCCGTGGAGCTATTGGAGAGTCGTGGTGGTCCAAGCGGTTTCTTGGCGCGTTAGAGCAAAGTGGGCTCGGTGCACGCTCGTCGCGTGGACGCAGCTACGCTCGTCAAGGCCAGGTGATCGATCTATTGATCTCACAGGGGTTGATCGAGTCGAATGTCCAAGGGTCGCGGCCAAAGCCTTACCGTGTCCGCATAGCGACACCTGCTGTCGACGCGAAGAGTTGGGACGTAATAGCGGAGTCGCTTGTAACTCACGCTGGGATCAGTGCCCAGATGCTGGCGGGGCACATGCCTCACGAGATAGAAGAAGTGTTTACGGCCGCTGGGGTGGCACTGTTCCCGAGAACGGCTCGTGATCTAAATACCGAGTGCACCTGTCCGGACTGGGCTAACCCCTGCAAGCACGTTGCGGCAGTGTGTTACTTGGTCGCGGAGGCGTTCGACAGGGATCCGTTCTTAGTGTTGTCGTGGCGAGGAAGGGATCGTGAAGCCCTTCTGGCTCACCTGCGCGAGCTTCGCGGCGACACGGATCAAGATGAGGTGGAAAAGAGTGTTGCTCCTATAGAGCAAGAGGCTGTACGTGCGCTCGCCGACTGCGTTGTCGGGTTTTGGAAGGCGGGTCCAGAGCTATCAGGGCTTCGGATATGGCCGAAGACCTCTGATGTTCCAGGCGCCCTACTGCGCCAGATGCCAACGAGGGTGATAGAAGTGCGGGGTCGCGACCTAACAGAGGTGCTCCAACCAGGATACGAGAAGATGGCACATGCTGCGGAAAGACGCGCGTTTCGTTCGGTTGGCAGTCCTTGAGAGTGCTCTGGCTCGCACACACCATGACGCTCGTGTCATAGTTTGTAGATGCGCCTTTCTTCCAAAGAGTCTCTGGTTGAATTCCGTCGAGAGTTCGAGTCGTGGCTGGATGCCAACCTCCCTCACCCAGACGTTATGAACGAAGCCCGACGATCGTCTGCCCACCTTCCCGCGTGGGCGAAGGCGTGGCAGCGCAAGCTATTCGACGACGGCTGGTTAGTGCCGGGATGGCCCCGTGAGTACGGAGGGCGCAACGCGACGCCAGAGGAGCAGATGACCTACTTCGAGGTGATCTCCGAGCGCCAGGTTCCAAGGGGGCTCAATCCACAAGGGCTCTCGATATGTGCCGCGTCGATCATAGACTTCGGCGACGAGCGGCAGCGAGAAGTGTACGCGATTCCAACCTTGAAAGGGGAGCTGACGTGGTGCGTCGGTATGAGCGAGCCGAACGCCGGCAGCGATCTCGCATCGCTCACGACCAAAGCGGAGCTTGACGGAGATCGCTTCATCGTGAACGGTCAGAAGGTCTGGACGTCTGGCGCTCACGAAGCGGACTACTGCATGTGCTACGTGAGAACAGACCCCGATGCTCCAAAGCACAAAGGGATAAGCGTGTTGATCATCGACATGGCCTCTGAGGGAGTTGTGTGTCGCCCGCTTCCGGAGCTGACCGATCAGCACCACGTTGACTTCAACGAAGTCTTTTTCACCGACGTCGAGGTCCCGGTTGAGAACCTGGTCGGTGAGCTGAACAAAGGATGGGCTCTTGCGCAAGGCTCCCTCGGACACGAGCGTGCGATGTTGTGGATTATGAACGCCGCGACTGCAGATCGAGCGGTCGAGGGACTCTGCCGCTTATCCGAACGAGACGACGGTATGGGTTCAAAGATCGGTTGTGACCCGCGATTCTCCGACGCGTTGGCCGAGATGGCGATGGACGCTCAGGCGATACGTTGCCTCGGATACCGGGGGTTCGCGAAGGCGACGCGAGGAGAGCCGGCAACCGAGCACATGATCTTGAAGCTCTTCTCGAGTGAGGCAGAGAGAAGAGCGTGTCTTATAGGAGCGGAGGTGCTGGGCGCCTACGGGCTGGACCTCGATGGTCCTGGGCCGGTTCGCTGGAGTGACGTCGACGACGAGAATTTTGAAAGACCGACGATCGACGCTGAGCTCGTAGCGCCGTTCTCGGGGGGGTCGTGGATGGTCCAGTATCTGCGATCTTTCGCGGGGACGATAGCTGGTGGAACGAGTGAGATACAGCGAAACATTGTGGCCGAACGTGTGCTCGGCCTTCCGAGAGGTTAAGGAGACGAGACGATGACTACGATGACGGTGCTAGAGGAACGGGATCGACTTGGGGTGCGCCCGGGGAAGCTGTTCATCGACGGCAAGTGGGTCGACGCGGGCGGCGGGTCAACCTGGGAGCAGGTTAACCCTGCAACGAACGAAGTGGTGACGACTTTCGCCGTCGCTTCGGCACGTGACGTGGACGAGGCGGTGAAGGCGGCACGTCGTGCGTTTGACGAAGGACCTTGGCCGCGGATGAACGCGAAGGACCGAAAAGCGATCTTGCAGCGGCTGGTCTCACTGATTGACGACCACGCAGACGAGCTCAACCGCCTCCAGACGTTGGAGAACGGCATGCCGATAGCGTTCAGCTCGATGTCGGTCGTGTCTAGTTCGATGGCAGCGGGCATCTTCGACCACCACGCAGGCTGGATCGACAAGATCACAGGAAGTACCTACCCGAGCTACGAGCCAGCTCCAACGGGGGCCGACGTTCAAGTAATGACGTTTAGGGAACCAGTCGGCGTCGTCGCGGCAATAATTCCCTGGAACGCACCGATGATGCTCTTCGCTCAAAAGGTCGCACCTGCTCTGGCGACCGGTTGCACGGTCGTCTTGAAACCGTCGGAGTACGCCGTCTTGACGTCTTTGCGTCTGAGCGAGCTTATCGCCGAGGCGGGTGTTCCAGACGGGGTTTTCAACATGGTCCCGGGTCCAGGCGACCCAACCGGTGACGCACTTATCAATCACCCAGGGATCGACAAGGTGACGTTCACCGGAAGCAGGGGAGTTGGGCAACGGATTCTCCAGGCGAGTTCCAATCGCATCACACGAGTCACCTTGGAGCTCGGAGGCAAGAGCCCGAGCATCGTCTTCGAGGACGCACAGAGCGTAGCGGGGGCAGCGATGGTAGCGATGGGAATGGTCTCGATGGGCGTCTCGGGACAAGGTTGCGTATGCCAGACACGATCGCTCGTCCAAAGGTCGGTCTACGACGAGTTCTTGGAGGCGGCATCGTCGCTCACCAAGGCGGTCTCCTACGGTGACCCCTTCGATCCGAGCACGACGTCTGCCGCAATCATCAACCAACGCCAGCTCGATCGAGTCCTGGGTTTCATAGAGCGCGCACCCACAGAGGGGGCGCGGCTCGTCGTCGGTGGGGGACGACCGGGCGGGGATCTCGATAAAGGAAACTTTGTGAACCCGACACTCTTTGCCGACGTAGATCAGACTATGAGCGTCGCGAGAGATGAAGTGTTCGGTCCCGTACTTGTAGCGATGCCTTTTGAAGACGAAGACGATGCGCTTCGAATCGCGAACGACACAGAGTACGGACTCGGTGCGGGGGTGTATACAACCAACATCGCAAAAGGTATGCGTATGGCGAGAGCGATAAGGGCTGGAACTGTCGGCATTAACGAGTACACGGTGATGCCGAACGCGCCCTTCGGGGGCTTCAAGGCGTCAGGTCTTGGACGCGAAGGCGGATGGGACTCGATTGAGGCGTTCACCGAGACGAAAGCTGTGATCCTCGGACTTGCCGGTTAGACGGGAGCTGCACCCAATGTGCGCGCGAGCAGAGATACGGTGTTAGCTGAGACAGCGAGAGAAGCAGCTCGTCGCTTCGGAGATCGGGCCGCGATAGTCGCTGACCAGGGTTGGAGTGTCACCTACGACGAACTCGATCGACTCTCGGACGAGGTGGCAGCAGGGCTCTTGCGACGGGGGGTTATAGAAGGCGAAGTAGTTGCGGTATGCCTGCCTGCCTCACCTGAGCATTTCGTCGCATACCTTGCCGTCGCGAAGCTCGGCGCGATTACAGCAGCGGTCAACCCAAGACTGACCGATGCCGAGCGATCGGCGGTGATAGAAGCCTCCGCCGCACGGCTACTCGTTTCAACTCGCGAGCTCGCGACGGCTCCATCGAGCGTCGAGGTGGAGGAGGTCGAGGTTGCAGACTCTCAAGCGGGGGAGATCTTGACGTCGTTGCGCGAGAGTGAGACCTCTGTGGCGCCCCTCGCTCCCGACCTGGATCGACCGATCGCGATCGTATTTACCTCCGGCACCACTGGAACCCCAAAGGGCGCCGTGTTCTGCGGTACTCAGATCTCTTTCATAACCCAGTGCGACGTCGGTGAAGCGTGGGGTGGCGGAGGAAAAGTGATGACCGGATCTGCGCTCGCACACCTCGGTCCGATGACAAAGTTAGCGGGGAACTTGAAACGCGGATCTACTCAGTACCTCACGAGCGCGTGGAACGCTCGCAGTGCGTTGAGACGGATATCCAAGCTCGGAATAGCTGCGATCGGCGGTGTCCCGACACAGCTCGCGCTCATGCTCAGAGACGACGAATTCGACAGCTTCGACTTGAGCTGCGTGAACGCGATCGTAATCGGAGGAGGTCCCGCTACCCCTGCACTTATCAAGGAGGCGAGGGCTCGATTCAACGCTCGCTTGGCTGTTCGTTATTCGTGCACCGAAGCCGGCATCGGCACGGGCACCGCCCTTGACGACCCAGAAGAGGACGCAGAAGTAAGTGTCGGCAGACCACAGCACGGCGTCGATCTCAGCGTTGTCGCAGAAAGTGGAAACCCTGCGTTGACTGGGGAAATTGGAGAAGTCTGCCTGCGCTCGCCAGCGGTGATGCGTGGATACTGGGGAGACGACGCAGCCTCTGGCGCCGCGTTCACACCAGATGGATCGGTTCGTACGGGTGACCTCGGATGGATCGACGAACGTGGGAGGCTGCACCTTGCAGGGCGATCGAAAGAGCGTTACGTGAGGGGCGGTTACAACGTATATCCGATGGAAGTAGAAGCGGTCCTCGCAGAGCACCCCGGGATTGCAAGCGTAGCGGTCGTCGGGAGGCAGGACGACGTCATGGGAGAGGTAGGGGTCGCGGTCGTCGTCGCTAAAGATGGGACCGCAGTGCCAACTCTAGAAGAGTTAAGGAAGTTCGCATCGTCACAGTTGGCCAAGTACAAGCTGCCTGATGAAGTTATGAAGGTCGACGCTCTTCCCAATACAGCGATGGACAAGGTGGACCGGCGTGCGCTGCAGGCGATGGTTGCGAAACGCGACAGCTCCTGACCACAGACGCTTCAACTTCTTGGCGACCACACAGTCGCAGACCTCATTAACAGCCAGCGTAGGCGTAGCCTCCGTTACGAGAGTCCACAAATCCCCTATTATCTTACTAGCGCGCTTTGACCGTTAGAACTGGCCGTCGTGCAGTTACGCGGCACCAGGGAAGACCGCGACGCTGTGTCAGACACCAGCGAGGAAGCGCCGTATCAGCGGGTCGATGACGACCCATCCGCCCCGCCCCTTTGCGCCGCGTTGCTCGATGAGCCCCGACCTCGCGAGTACATCGACGGCTCGAGCGACGCTTGCCGGTGTGTTTTGGCGGTCTTCACTCTGGCCGTAAGGTCCAAGGCCCTCAGCGATGCGCCGGGCCACCCTTGGAACGTGACGTCCCATCGCACGGAGTTCCACGCCGATCTCCTGGTGCAAGGCGTAGTCCGCCGCCATCGCCCGTTGCCACCCAAGCTCGACGACGGCGTCATCAACGGTCGTGGTTCCCTCTAGGACGGCCTCGATCGATGCCTGCTGTGCAAGAAGCATCGTCGAACGCGGGTGGCCTTCCCCTCTTCCGACAAGGCGTTCAAGCCCGGTCTCGGTGATGCCGAGTCCGACACGCCCGAACCTCTGTCGAAGCCCCGCCCCCCATTCGTCCGCAGTGATAGGTCCGAGGCGCGTCCAGCCTGCCCAGCCGTAGAATGCCCGTTGCCTCGGCGTGAAAAGGTCGCGCAAGAGGTGCTCCTGGCTCCCCGAAAACAGCGTGACGACGTGAGGCGCATCTTGGAGAATCGAGCGCATACGCTTCGTGATCCGGTCGGGATCGCCAAAGGGATGGTTGCGCTCACCGAGTTCTTGCGCCTCGTCCACGTAGAGCACAAGCCGCTTGCCGTCCACCTCCGCGAGCCGACAGGCGAACTTGAGAGCGGCATCAAACCTCTCTTCCGCAGGCACCGCTGCGCCGCCGGCGCCAAAGGCTACGTCGATCTCCATACCGAGTTCTTGGTGAAGGCGAAGTACCGGCGCTAGCACGAGGAGATCACGAGCAGAACGCCCGATTAACCTCATCTGGCCGATAGCACGCCGGATAGGCGGACGATTGGCAACGGTCTTGCGGATAATGATGTCCGCAAACTCAGTCAGGTCGCCAAGTTCGAACAGGTCGACGCTGACCGTGTAGTGTCCGGCGGCGGTAAGCGAGCTGACAGCGGCCCACCGACGATCTGATTGGAACCTTGGCGAAGGGCTTCGATGAGGTGGGCCACGTCGCGTGCTCGACCGACCATCGAGGCGGCAGGGATCGGGCCGTCAGTAGGGAACACCGTTGTTGGTGGCATATCACGGATCATGAGTTAGAGTATATCAGGTACCGTGATAGTTAGGGTCATCATACCTGGTGAGGGAGATGGCCAGGGAGCTACGGGTGGCGCGCGTGGGAGCGGTAACGGCTGTCTTCGAGGAGGTGAGCCTGTGGGTTGAGACGATTTGGCGACGATCTAGCTCGCAGTTCACACGATGGACGACGGAGTCGGGTGAGTGCGATAGCGCTATCGATAGCGCTATCGACGGCGCTGTCTTAGACGACTCCGGCCGCTATGAGCGCTGCGAGTTCTTCCTCGCTCAACCCGACGAGGTCGCACCAGACGTCGGTGTTGTGCTGACCGAGACGGGGGGCGCCGCTTGGAGCCGTCGGCGCTTTGGCGTCGAAGCGCGGGTAAGGCGCCTGCTGGACGACGGGTCCGAGGACTGGGTCGTCGACGGTGACGAGATCTCCCCTCTCTTTCATGTGTGGATCTTCGAAGATGTCGGCTGCACTGTAAGCGGTTCCAACCGGGACGTCGTTCGCGACGCAACGGCGCTCGATCTCGTCCGCAGGTAGTGACGACGTCCATGCGGCAACAATCTCGTTTATCTCGTCTCCGCGTGCCGCGCGAACAGCTAGAGTCGCAAAACGGGGATCGCTTGCGAGGTCCTCGCGGTCCATCGCCGAACAGAGGCGATGGAAGTTCGCGTCCGAACCGGCGACTATACACACGTAGAAGCCGTCTCTTGTCGGATAGTTGTCGAGCGGCGCGGAGTGGCCAAGACGGTTACCTTCGCGTGTCCGCACCGTGCCGAGCTGGTCGTAGGCGGCGAGAGTCCACTCGAGTATGCGAAGTATTGCCCCGTAGAGCGGCGCGTCTATTACCGCGCCACGCCGCGACGTCTCGGTTGGTTCACCATCTCGAAGTTTCTCGTCCGCGTCTCGATCACCGGTCTGCGCGAAGTGGGCGGCCTGTGTGTCTCTCGCGTAGAGACTCGACACCGCGGCGAACGCCGCGAAGACCCCGGTCAAGTAGTCCGACACGGTCACCCCGGGGCGTACGGGAGGGCGGTCTGGAAAACCGGTGAGGTTCAAGAGGCCGCCGTAGGCTATACCGAGGCGGTCCAAGCCCGGCCGCGGCGAGTACGGCCCGCTCTGTCCAAATACGCTTATGCGAACGTAGACGAGCGATCGGTCGAGGTCTTTAGGAGCGAGCCCCCACTTTTCCATCGTCCCGGGCCGGAAGTTCTCGCACAACACGTCTGCGTGCGTACAGAGGCGCTTGAAGAGATCTCTTCCCTCCCTCCGGCGCAGGTCGCAGGTGACCCCTCGCCTCCCCCTGCCTTCTACCGCCCACGCGAGCGAGTATCCAGGCCCGTCGTCGTCGGTCTTAACGAACGGCCCCATCGTGCGCATGAAGTCCCCCGCGCCCGGGAGCTCGACCTTTATTACGTCGGCTCCGAGCTCGCCGAGGAGACCGGCACAAAACGGAGCCGAGATCCTCGTACCGACGTCGATGACCCGAACACCGGCGAGCGGGCCTTTTGAAGCGTCGGAGTCCATCGCGCCTCAGCTCTGTTCCGAGTCAGGTTCGACACGTCTTTGCTCCGCTAGGACGTCTTTCATCGATCCCTTCTCACGGCGGGTCGCCAAGGCGCGGACCGCGGTGTCGGTGTTGTGGACAAAGTGGTGAGCCATGAAGTGATACTTCCAAGAGTCCCCTTGACCCATGAGGTCTGCGCTGTGGTTGATCGTGTCTTTGACGATCTGGGCGGTAATCGGAGGGACGAGTGCGATACGGCTACTGAGTTCCCGGACAACGCTCGCGAGGTCCGCAGCCGGCACTACTCGATTCACCATGCCGAGGCGCAGCGCTTCTTCTGCGTCGAGCGTCTCGCCCAACCACAGGAACTCCTTCGCCTTTCGGATACCCAACTCCCAGGGTTCGACGAGAATCTCGACACCTGCACCGGTCATCTTCAAGACGGGGTTGGAAAAGCGCGCGTCGTCCGCCGCGACGATCAAGTCGCACATGCACGCGAGCATGAGTCCCGCGGCGATGCAGCTTCCCTGGACCGCTGCGATCGTCGGTTTGCGGAAGTTTCGAAGTCGCACGCAGCGGTTGTAGTACATAACTTGTTCGTGGTGGAACTTTCCCTCCGGCGTCTCACGCATCTTCACCCATTCGTCGGCGTTTTCTCCCCCGACGATTGCCTTGAGGTCGTGACCGGACGAGAAGTGCTTCCCTGCGCCGGAGAGGACCACCACCCTCACGTCTTCGTCAAGATCTGCGGCGTCGAGTGCGGCGTCGATCTCGTCGATCATCGTCGTGCTCTGAGCGTTCGCGACCTCAGGCCTGTTCATAGTGATCGTCGCTACGTTGCGATCCACGTCGTAGAGGATCGTCTCAAAAACCATCAGCTCCTCCTTCCTCGTCGAGTCGGTGTCGGTCCCCGGCGCCCTGGATCGCCTAGCTCTTTGGGAGGCCGAGCACGCGTTCTGCAATGAGAGTGCGTTGAATCTCGTTCGTGCCGGCAAATATAGAGGATGCCTGGTAGTAGAGCCAGCTTCGCTGCCACTCGCCGTCTCCGGGATTACCGGTCGCCCCCGCCCAAAGAGGAGCGTCTGGCCCAAGAATCTCCATCGCACTTTGATGCAGACGCTTCGACATCTCGGACCAGTAGAGCTTCAGCGCGCTTCCTTCGGGACCCGGGTCTTCACCCTTTGACAGTCGGCTCAGCGAGCGCCAGTTGTGAACCTGAAAGAGACGGACCTCTGTGTAGGCCTGCGCGAGTAGTTGCTTGTTCCGCCAGTTCTGAAAAGCCCCGTTCGCTAGTGCGAGCGCGAGGAGCTCGTCGATGAGTTGCATGTGTATGACGAGCTGGCGAGGGTTCACCCCTCGCTCGTGCGAGAGTGTCGATCCTGCCACCGTCCAGCCCCGGCCCTCCTCGCCGATGAGGTGATCACCTGGAACGTATACGTTGTCCAAGATAACTTCGTTGAACTCCGCCTCTCCGGTGAGTTGTACGAGCGGGCGGACTTCTACTCCTTCTTGGTGCATGTCGACGACCAACGCCGATATCCCGACCTGTGGTTTCGGCGCGTCGGGGTCAGTTCTCGCGAGACACAGACCCCAGTCGGCGAACTGCGCGTACGAAGTCCACACCTTTGAACCCGTCACCCGGTACCCGTCGCCGTCCCTAATCGCACGAGTCGTGAGAGACGCCAGATCGCTTCCGGCGTCCGGTTCGCTGAAGAGTTGGCACCACATCTCCTCCGCGGAGAGAATCTTCGGCATCCAGCGCCGCTTCTGCTCTGCGTTCGCGTGGTGCATCATCGTCGGACCGACGAGGTTGACCCCGATGCGACCCACGAGCTCCGGGGCCCTCGCGCGAGCCAACTCCTCGGCGACGATGAAGCTCTCGACCGGGCCTACGCCTCGCCCGCCGAGATCCTCCGGCCACGTCACCCCAACCCAGCGGGCGGCCGCCAACTTCGCCTGCCAGGAACGACCAAACTCGACCGCCTCCGCGAGGTCGTCAAAGCGAGGCGGCAGCCCACTCCCGTACTCCCACGGGAGGTTCTCCTGCAGCCACGTGCGAATCTCGTCGCGAAAGGAGTCCTGGTCGTGCGTCGTCGATAGGTCCATCGAGCCCAGCTTTGCACAACTCGGCCCTCGACGTGACACGAGCGTCACAGTTCGACGTAGACTTCTCCCTCGTGGACTTCGACCTCTCAGCTGACCAGGTGGCCTTGCGTGACGCAGCCGCGTCGCTCTTGGACAAGCACTCCTCGATCGAGCAGGTGAGGGCGAGAGTCGGTCCCGGGGTCGTCGTCGGCACGCTACCCGGAGCCGGAGCCGGAGCCGGAGCCGGAGCCGGAGCCGGAGCCGGAGCCGGAGCCAGTGCGGCAGACAAGACCGCCCCCGGTGTCGACGACGCACCCAAAGGTTTCGATCGAGAGCTCTGGGCCGCGATGGCCGAGCAAGGTTGGCTCGCCGTCGAACGCCCCGAGAGCGACGGTGGGCTCGCGATGGGCATGGTCGAAGTAGCCGTTCTCTGCGAAGAGCTCGGTCGCCGTCTCGCGCCGGCCCCGTTCGCCGGCACGATCCTCGCGATCGACGCTATCGCAACCGCACGCGACGGTGGTCTCGGCGGTGGTCTCGGCGGTGGTCGCAAAGGGGATCGTGACGGTAGCTCCGCTCGTGACGAGCAACTCGGCGAGTGGGCGAACTCTTTGTTGAACGCTGAGATAGTCGGATGCGTCTCCATCGACGTCTCAGGTGATCGTTCCCTCGAGGTGAACCGCCGTGGAGCAGACGTAGAGTTGACCGGAACTCTCGGGCCTGCGCTCTTCGCCCCGTCCGCCGGCGTCGTCGTCGTCGTCCACGAAGGAGAAGTGTTCGCAGTCGGTCGTGACGGAGCAGGCGGTGGGTCGCGAGGGTTCGTGAGCCGCGCGGAGCCGATCATGGATCGAACGAGAGAGCTCGGTCGAGTCGAGCTCGACGGCGCCAAAGCGATCCCTCTCGGCGGAGATGAGCTAGCACAACGCCTGATGAACCGAGCGGTGACCGCGGCATGTGCGGAGATGCTCGGGTCTGCGGACGCGGCGCTCGCGATGGCGGTCCGCTACGCCAAGGACAGGGTCCAGTTCGGGCGCCCGATCGGATCGTTCCAGGCGATCAAGCATAAGCTCGCCGACTCGCTCGTCGACGTCGAAGGCATGCGCTCCAGCGTCTACTACTCCGCGTGGTGTGCGAGTGCCGGCGACCCGGACTCGTCGGCGGCCGCCTCGATGGCCAAGGCTTGGTGTTCTGACGCATCCAGACGGGTTATGGCGACCGCGCTACAGGTCCACGGTGGAATTGGATTCACGTGGGAGCACGACATGCATCTCTTCTTGAAGCGCGCCCAGCTGGATCAAGTTAGCTACGGAGACGCGAGCTTTCACCGCGACCGCCTCGCCGGGATCTTGCGCTCGCGCCTCGAAGATACCGGTCGGGTCCTCTAGAGAGGACGACGCGGGTTCAAGGAGTGCTCACGGGGCGTCCCCCTATCTCAAGGAAGTCGAAACGTCCGATTTGGACAGACGTCTGGCCTCCTTCAGTCGCGTCGATGTGCTGGACGACGGAGGTCAGATACCCATCGGTCACGTAAACGTCTGTGACAACGGAGCCACTCACCAACTTTGCAGCGCTCGGGGGGACGAGAGACGACGCGGGTTGCACGATCGTAAAGTACCTGCCGTGGCTGACCCATCCGTTCGTCGTCGAGAGCTGTCGGAAGTGTGAGAAGAACGAGCTCTCCTGTGCGTGGGTGAGCACGATGCGGACCCCGTGAGGCGACGTGCTCGTAGAAACCGATACGACGACCTTGCTCGGCGAGTTGTAAGAGATGCGTTCCGCCTGGGCCTGATACTGCCCGTTCGTCGTCGCGTGAGTTGACGTCACGGCTCGAAAGCTCGATGCTCCAAGGGTCTCACCTACTGCGTTGTGGACCGCGAGGTCTGCCGAGCGCGGAGCTTCGCTCAACGCGAGCGCGGATGCCCCTATAGCGAGCAACACGAGCAGTCCCAGGAGTGAAAGCGGTATTCCAGAGCGTCTATCCATCCGCCGAGACTAGCTCGTCAGAGCCCGCCTCTGTGCACTCGTCGGAAAATTAGTACGACGACGCTGGTCGGCCGTTGATCTCTCTTACGACGAAGTTCACCGTCGAGCCCAGCGCGTGACCCCCGAGTGTGACGTCGTTGATCCGGTGAACGTGGACGACGTAGCCCCCTCTGATCTCGACCGACGTCTGCTCCTTCTGGGAGATCCTCTTTCTGTACTTAGCCGGTACGCCGGAGCCCGGATTCGCCGTTTGCACGTATAGGTTGCCGTGTCGGACGAATCCGGTCAGCTCTCCGAGAACCGCGAGGGTCGACAGTAACGACTCGGCCTTCGCTCCGTGGTAGATCGTCGTCTTGCCGTAGGTCTTGGATCCCTTCGTCCAGTCGGTAACCGCCGCGTAGCTCGGCGGCCTGAACTTTACGAGCGCAGTCTGAGACGTCGCATTCGGGGCGTTTGGAGTGACCGTCGCGACGACCGTCAAGCTGGACGCGTCCTGGGTCTTTAGCGCCGCGTTGTAAACCGTCGCGTCGGGCCCGTGCGATCCACTCGTCAGCGCGACCGCACCAGATATGAGCGCGATCCCGACCACGATGATTACGAGGAGTCTAAACGGGATCTTCTTACGCATCGCCTCAGGTTAACAACTCCAGCACCGCGCCGCGTCGGTTGGTGGCTATCTCGCGAGGCTCACCGCGAGCTTGCGCAGGGCGCCGCGGTCAGGCTTGCCAGAACCCAATAGCGGGAGAGCGTCGAGGGAAAAGACACGCTCGGGAGTCTTGAACCGCGCGACGCGTCTGTCGTTGAACCATCCGACACAGTCCTCGAGGGTAAACGACGAGTTCGCGACTACGAACGCTGCCACCCGTTCGCCCATGAGGTCGTCTGGATAGCCCACCGCGACCGCCTGGCGTACGCCGGGGTGGGACTCTAGGATCGCTTCCACTTCGGACGCCGATATGTTCTCCCCGCCACGGATTATCACGTCCTTCAACCTGCCGACGATGCTGAGCCAACCGGACTCGTCCACCTTTGCGACGTCGCCTGTTCGGAACCATCCACCTCTTGCGGTGACCGCCTCGTTCTGCGACGGTTGTGCGTATCCACAGAACAGTTCGGGCCCCCGTAGCCACAGCTCACCACTCTCGCCGACCGCGAGCGTCTTTTGCGTCTCTGGATCCGTGATACGCAGCTCCGCTTCGCCGACCGCGCGCCCGTCGGTGTCTCGCGCCTTGTCAAATGGATCTTCGTGGGTGCTCGTCGTGATCGTCGGCGCTTCGGTGGAGCCGTACGTTCGTTTCACCCGGCACGAGAACGCTGCCGCCGCTCCCTCGACGAACGCCGGTGTGACCGACGCTCCACCGCTCGAGATGAGCCTCACACTCGATACGTCGTTGGCGTCCGGGTTCTCGCCAAGAATATTGGACATCGCAACGAAGAACGTCGGAGGTCCTGCGAGGAAGCTCACCCGCTCGTCGGCGACGAGCGCCAACGCCCGCTCTGGATCGAACTTCTTCATCAGCACCGACTTCATCCCGCATCCCCCCGGAAGCAGTACGCCGTTCAACAGCCCAGATATGTGGGCGAGCGGCGCCGGCATCAAGACGGCATCGTGTCTCGTGAGCGAATGGACTCGAGCCATCAGGCGCGCCTTGTACGAGAGCGCCCGCTCTGAGTGAAGGACCGCCTTTGGCGTACCCGTCGATCCGGAGGTGAACAGCACGACCGCGAGGTCAGACGGTGCGACGAAGAACGCTCCCGGCGAGACAGGATCGCCACCCAGCGCGTCAAGAAGGGCCTCGGGGGAGCTCGCGTCGTCACGGTCGATGTCTACGATCAACGCAGGGTCTACCTGGGAGAGCGCCGCTTCCGCTTCGGACGTGCCAAGGGTGTGCAGTACGGGGGTCGCGATCGCCCCGATCCGAAAGCACGCTCTGTACAAGATCAAAGCCGCGAGCGAGTTCGGTAGCTGCCACGCGACGCACTCGCCACGGCGAACCCCTCTCTTGACGAGTCCACCGGCGACCCTCGCGACGAGCTCCTCGGTCATCTCTCGTGAGAGACGCGTCGTTCCGTCGACGACGACTCCACCGTTCGAAGACAAGAGCGCATCGAGTGTCAAAGAGGTCCAAGGACCCCCCTCGCGACGGTAGCGACCGACGAGGGAAGGGGATACCCAGGTCGGCCGGAGTGTTCCACGGGATCGTCGCATATAGGCACATTAGTGCGTCGAGAGGCTAACGTGACAGACGTGTCAGCTCGTGAAAACTTAGAACCCGCAACGACGCCGTACATGAAAACGGCGACGCCAGAGACGGAAACGGCGAGGCCGGACATTGAAACGGCGAGGTTGTCGTGGACCTAGCTCTGAACGACGACGACGAGCAGTTTGCGTCCGAGTTGCGACGGTGGCTCGCGGAGCACGCCGAACAGCCCCCGGCGTTCTCGGATCTAGCCGACGAGGTCGAGTGGGGGAGGCGCTGGCAGGCGAGGCTCGCCCAGGATCGCTGGGTCGGCGTTCACTGGCCTACGGCCTACGGAGGCAGGGGTGCGACGCCGGTCCAAGTCGCTATCTACCAGTCCGAGTACGCGCGATCCGAGGCCCCCCAGCCGGTAAATCGGGTCGGGATTAACCTCGTCGGTCCGACCTTGCTCGCCCACGGGAGCGACCTCCAGCGTGAGCGTTGGATGCCGAAGATCCTCTCAGCCGAAGAGATCTGGTGCCAGCTCTTCAGCGAGCCGGACGCCGGGAGCGACCTCGCGTCTTTGAGCACGCGGGCGGCGCCGACGGATGGAGGGTACTTGGTGACCGGACGGAAGGTGTGGACTTCGTACGCGCAGTTCGCGACGTGGGGCATCTGCCTCGCGCGAACAGACCCGGATGCGCCACGTCCCCAGCAAGGTATCTCCGCGGTCGCTATCGAGATGGACTCAGACGGTGTCGAAGTTCGCCCTCTCGTCCAGATGACCGGCGACGCCGAGTTCAACGAAGTCTTCTTGGACAACGTCTTCGTCCCGTCGGAGAACTTGATAGGCGTCGAGGGTCAGGGATGGTCGGTTGCGGGGGTCACCCTCGCCCACGAGAGAGGAACGTCGTTCCCGTTCAAAGAGCAGGTCGTCCATGAGACCTACCTCTCTCGGATCTACAAAGAAGCCGCTACGACGGGTGCTCTCGACGACCCCTTGGTCGCAGACGCTCTCGCGTCGGCCTACATCGAACTCAACATATTAAAGCTCCACAACTTGCGTACGTTGACGAGACTTGGGAGAGGCGAAGAGCCCGGCCCCGAGTCGAGTTGGGTGAAGCTATCGTGGACGTCGATGACCCAGCACATGGCCGACGCCGCTCTCGCCGTCGTCGATCGCGGACCCAAGTCGTCGATCTCTGGTCCGTGGTCGCGCCAGTGGCTGTGGTCGAAGGCCGCGAGTATCGCCGGTGGGACCTCCGAGATACAAAGAGACATCATCGCCGGGCGGATACTCGGGTTGCCGCGAGGATAGGCGATGTGACCGCTCCGCGACTTCGTGGAAAGAACAAAGCGATCATAGTCGCGCTCCTCGTGCTCCTCGCGTGCGCGCTCCTCGTCGGCGGACTCTTCGTCGGCGGACTCCTGACTGGCACAACTGTGCCGATTCGACCCAACGTAGCTACTACTTGGCGAGTTAGCGCGTCGTATCCTGGGATTCCCGGGATCAACTCAATTGCGTGTCCATCGACGAGTACCTGCTACGCGGTCGGACGGAGCCGATCAACCGTTAGCGGCGACATGATCGCCACTTCGAACGGAGGTGCGACGTGGACACAGCGAAGCGTGCCGGCGCGCAGATACCTCGGAAATATTGTCTGCCCTTCGATAGCTACGTGTTATGCGATAGCGTACAAGAGTCCGTTCGGAGGAGCGGTTGGGATCGTCGCAACTTCGAACGGTGGGGCGACGTGGGCCCAAACGGGGCTTCCATCTGGAACTGTCCCAACAGACATCTCGTGTCCGTCTACGACTGTGTGTTACGTCGTCGGTCACACAGAAACGTCGCCGTCGCCGTCCACGCCCTCCCCTCCGCCGTCCACACCGTCCCCCCCGCCGTCGTCAACGGTTCCCTCCCCTCCGCCTCCTAGTGAGATGATCGCAACTTCGAACGGTGGGGCGACGTGGGTAAGCCACACTGTTCCCTCGGGGGTTTCGGTGGGTGCGATCACGTGTCCGTCGGTAAGTGTCTGCTTTGCAACAGGATGGACTGGCGCCGTATTCGCAGAGATCATCGCGACGACGAACGGGGGAGCGACGTGGACGATGACCCGATTCTTGAGGATTAACGGCTTCGCTGCGCTGGAGTGCCCGTCGACTACGGTATGTTTTGGCCTCGGACACAGTTATCCGGCGAGTTACGGTACTACGACCCACGTCGTCAAGACGACGAACGGTGGGAAGACCTGGACGCGCGAACAGATCCCGGCGAGCGTTAAGAGCTTGTCCGCACTTGCGTGCCCGTCTCTTGACACCTGCTACGCGGTGGGCGGAAATGGTATGTCGGGTGGGGGATATATCGCCGCTACGCACGACGGCGGCGCGACGTGGGTTCGACAACAGCTGTCACACTTGAACGAGCCGAACCTTTCAGATATCGCATGTCCGTCTACGACGACTTGTTATGCATCTAGTCTCAACAATGCTCCCGCTATCAGTGGAGTTACGAGCCAGCTGATCGTGACGACGGATGGTGGAACTACCTGGGTGGATCGGGGGATGCTGTCTGGAGTTGGTTCCATCTTGCTTGCCGGGTGCCCTACGGTCACGACGTGCTACGCGTTCGGGCCTGCCAACTCTATGCCCGTCGTTCTAGTGACTCACGACAGAGGCGCCACTTGGGAGCGACGCGTTGTTCAAAATGTCAGCGGTATCAATTCGATGAGTTGCCCGCAGGTCAAGACCTGTTACGCGGTGGGCGGCGATAGTTTCTTCTCGTCGTTTTCGGGTGGTACGTGGAAGTCGGTATCGCTCTTAGTGGCAACTTATAACGGTGGGCGAACATGGAAACAACTCAAGCTGCCCTCAGGGAATACTCCGGGAAAGGTTATCTGCACGTCTGTCACAACGTGTTACGTCGCGTTGGACATCGGTCCGTTCAAACAAGCACAGATCGTAGCGACGACGAACGGGGGAGCGACGTGGAGGCAGTACAAGCCACCTGGCGGGAACGGTTATCACGAATCGATCAGTTGTCCCGCGATCTCGCAATGTTACGCGCTAGTCTCTGGCGGGTCGAGTGCTCCGCGCTTCTTTGTGACGATAGACAGCGGCGCAAGATGGGCGCTTCGAGGGGAACCTTCTCGATCAGGGATACTCTTGTCGCTCGCGTGTCCTGGTGTATCGACGTGTTACGCGATCAGTCCGCAACAAGGGGCGAGTAGGGTCTTTGTGACGACGGACGCAGGCCGGACGTGGAGGGCTGAGTCCGTGCCGGCGAACGTCGGTGGCCTTAACGCGATCAGCTGTTCGACCGTCTCTAGATGCACCGCAGTTGGGAGCAAGAAGCCTGGCCCTATTCGGGCCAAGAATTCTTTTCTGACTATTAACTCGATCGTCCTCGCGACGACGGACGGGGGCCGGACGTGGGTTGAAAAGACCGTTCCCGTAGCGACTCAAGGTCTGACCAGGATCACATGTCCGTCGCAGACGACTTGTTTCGCGAGCGGAGCGAACGCCTCGGGTGGTGGCCTGATACTGATCGGTGAGTCCAGTCGGTGACTCCAAGCGAAATTGGCGCCCCTGAGGCTGGCCGCGCGATGGGGGCCTTGTAGCGCTTCCGGGCCAGGTGGCACGGCGACGCCGACGGCGCGCCGGCGACGTTACATCGGGACGTTCTACGGGGACGGTGTCGAATCGTGACCTTACGTGGCGACTCTTATAACCCGCTCAGATCCACCGAGATGTCGTAGTTGCCGTTCTCGTCGAGCCGGACGGTGTCGCCGGGGGGCAAGACGACGACGGTGAAGGGTTCTTGGATGAGCGCGGGCCCGGAGAGCTCCGCGCCGGCGCCGAGGAGCGCGCCGTCGTAGACGGGGGTGTCGATGAACCCGTCGCCGAAGTGGGCGAGTCGAGATCCGACGCGGACCTCCTCTGGGTTGGTGACGGACCCCATACGCGCGATGAGCTCAGGTTTGGGAGTGAGGCCTCGTTCGACGAGGCGGACGCCGCGGACCAAGGGCTGCTGGGTCGGGAAGGAGAACCCTCTCGTGGACTCGTGCATCTTGTGGAATCGCTCGGCGAGGTCGATCAAGTTCGACTCGGTCAACGACTCACCCTCGGGGAGCGGCACAGACATGTCGAAGTTCTGGCCGTGGTAGCACATCTGGGCGAAGAGTTCGCTCTTCATGGAGTGGGGGTCGATCTGCGCGGGTGCGAGCTCGTTGTCGGCCTCTTCTTGGAGTTCGTGGGCGATCGAGCGGATTCGCTCGACGTCGGCGTCCGAGAGTTTCACGACGTAGGCCCTCATCAGGTCAATTACGTAGTCGGAGACGAGGAGACCGAGTGCGGAGAATCCCGGGGAGGCCTTCGGGATGAGGACCCTATCCATGCCGAGCTCGCGGGCCTGTGCCCAGGCGTGGACTGCGCCGCCGCCTCCAAAGGCGATCAGCGCGAGGGTCCGAGAGTCCGCACCGTGGCTCGAGAGGACCTTTCGGATAGCGTTTGCCATGTTCGAGTTGACGATCCGTTGGATAGCCCAAGCGGCGTCGTCGACCGAAACCCCGAGCGGGGTTGCGACGTCGTTGTTGATCGCTTCCCTCGACGCGTCGATGTCGAGCTCCATCTGGCCACCGGCGAATCCCTTCGACGGTAGGTAGCCGAGGACCGCGTCGCTGTCTGTGACGGTCGCGAGCGTCCCGCCGCGTCCATAGCACGCGGGGCCCGGCTGTGAGCCGGCGCTCTCGGGGCCGACGAGGAGGGAACCTTGGCGGACGCGTGCGATCGATCCGCCGCCCGCGCCGACGCTGTGGATGTCGACCATTGGTAGGTTGATGTAGTAGCGGTGCCGCCAGTTCCAGTCGGTCGCGACGGTCGGAGTGCCGCCGGTGACGAGGCAGACGTCGTAGGAGGTTCCACCCATGTCGGCAGCGACGAAGTCGAGGACTCCGCTTCGCTTTGCGGCGAGGGCGGCGGCCATCACCCCACCGGTCGGGCCGGAGCTGAGTAACGAGACCGCTCGGTGGGCGACGGACTCTGGAGGCATGACGCCGCCGTTTGACTGCATGAGGACGACTTGGCTCTTGAAACCGGCCTCGCGGAGTCGACGGACGAGCCGGTCGACGTAAGAGGCGATCTTGGGCGCGACGTAGGCGTTTACGAGGGTCGTCGAGGTTCGTTCGAACTCGGGCGCCCTTGGGAGGACCTCGTTGGAGAGGGAGACGTGGGCTATGTCGGGGTACTCCTCGTAGATGATCTCGCGTGCACGGCGCTCGTGGGAGGCGTCGACGAAGCTGAACAGGAAACAGACGGCGATCGACTCGACGCCGAGTTTCTTGAGGCGCTTAACCCCGCGGCGGACCGCGTCTTCGTCGAGTGGGAGGATCTCGTTGCCCTCGAAGTCGATCCGCTCTGGTATCGCGATTCTCGCCCTGCGCCTCGCGATCGGCTCGGGTGCGGGATACGTCGGATCCCAGATGTTCTCTTTATGGTCACGGCGTAGTTCGATCTCGTCGCGGTGGCCTTCTGTCGCGAGGAGTCCGGTGTTCGCGCCGCTCATCTCGATCATCGTGTTGTCGGCGGTCGTCGTCCCGTGGACGAAGACGTCCAAGTCCGCGCAGAAGCCCCCGAGGTCGGTACCGAAGGTCGCGGCGAGTTGTTCGACTCCTTTCAGGACTCCTTCGGACTGATCGTGAGGGGTGGTCGGGGTCTTGTCCAAGACGACGTCGCCGTCGGGCTTGATGCAGACGAGGTCGGTGAAGGTACCCCCGACGTCCACCCCGACGCGGTATCCTTTGTTGTCGTCTGCGCCTCGCGTCGTTGATCCGTTGGCCGCAGTTGATCCGTTGACGTCAGTCATCGCGCCTCCTCCTTCTGAGGCCGGCTCGTGTCGCCGGCATACTCTTGCCTAGAGTCTAAACCTGACACGGGCGTCAGTAAACCTGGGCCCGGAAGTTGGGCGTCGGAGGGCTGGAGTTGGTACCGTTTCGAGGTGCCGATCTGGCTGACCGAGTCCGAGTACGAGACGTTGAAGGCGGCGTGCTCACGAATGATTCCCTCGACCCGAGGATACCCCGGGGCGAGTGAAGCTGGGGTCGTCGACTACATAGACAACCTGTTGGGGGCGTTTTCTTTCGATCCGCCGAGGATTTTTGCGGGCGGTCCGACCTCCGGGCGATCTGGCGGGGAGGCGAGGTTTTAGA
>JAJYQJ010000116.1 GCA_021794655.1 Actinomycetes bacterium
CATCGAGCCGTAGAACGTCGCACCGGGACCGAAGGAAAAGATCCCGCCGTCGGATGCGACCTCGTAGTAGCCGTTCCCGCCTGGGACAGCCGCGATCCCGACTATCGGCGCGTTCAAGGGTTGTCCACCCATCGAGCCGTAGAACGTCGCACCGGGGCCGAAGGAGAAGATCCCGCCGTCGGACGCGACTTCGTAGTAGCCGTTCCCACCCGGGGCCTCAGCGATCCCGACGATCGGCGCGTTCAAGGGTTGTCCGCCCATCGAGCCGTAGAACGTCGCACCGGGGCCGAAGGAAAAGATCCCGCCGTCGGATGCGACCTCGTAGTAGCCGTTCCCGCCCGGGGCCTCAGCGATCCCGACGACCGGCGCGTTCAGCGTCATACCGCCAGTCGATCCACAGAACGCGGCGTTTCCGAATGCAAATACCCCACCGTCGCTCGCCGCCTCGACGTATCCACTCGGAGTCACCGGCGGCGTGCAGTTAACTTCTACCGGTCCGTTACCCGAGAGGTCGACCGGCGTCACGTAGAGTTCACGCGCGCCGCCGCATGAGTAGTTCGTGCACGGCGCGGTCCACGCCGCGTACGCGAGCCACCAGTTGCCCGACGCGTCTTGGAAGAACGAGCCCCCGCCTGGCCCGAGGACCGGACCGTAGGAAGACAGGATCGGGGTTGCCTGAGTCTGGACGCACGGACCGCTCGGACCGCTGCAGGTTGCGATCGCCTCCGAGTAGTTGCTCGAGTCCCAGATCCCCGCCGCGAGGAGCAGGTAGTAGACGCCGTTCGCGAGGACCATGTCCGGGTTCTCGATCGTCAGCTCCCACGGGAACTCTACGGTGTTGTTGTACATGAGCTCCGTCGGGGGGCCCGCGAGGCTCATCCCGTTCGCGCTGAGCGGGGCGGACCAGATGTACGCGGGGAGCACCGATCCGCCGTCGTTCGACTTCCAGATGAGATAAGCCTGGCCGGTCGCGGGATCGAGGAACGGACTCGGGTCGATCGCACCACCGAGGCTCGTGTCGCACAAGAGCGGTCCCGTCGACGTGTCGGTGAAGATCGGGTCGCTCGGCGTCAACGTCGTCGCGGTCGCGACCGACAGGCAGTTGTGGCCGGTGTCGCCGGCGTAACCGGAGCGCGCCGCGTCGTAGTACATGATCCATCTCCCGTCGAAGTGAAAGACCGCAGGCGACGTCTGCGTCCCGGGCTGCTCCCAAGAAGGCGGGAACGGGAGCGCAGTCGAACCCGACGAACCTCCGGTATACGACCTCCATCCAGACGCCGGACTACCGCTCGTGTCGACTAGCGCCTGGAGTGAGTTCCCAAGTGCCGTACCCGTCGTGAACGCGTAGTACGTGCCCGCGTTGTAGACGACGTTTGGATCCGGCGCGTCCCCGGGGAACGCCGGGGAAGGGCTCGGGTTCACCGTGACGGTTAATCCCGCGAGGTGGCGAAGAGGAGATGCGACCGCCTCAGGAGTTATCACCGAAAGCACGCAGAGCGACGTGAGGCACAGCGCAACAATCGCGCGGGCGGGTCGCTTCACACAAGGAGATCTTCGACGAGCGAGTCGGCGAACGTTTCGAACCCTTTGCGCAGATCCGGCGACGATATGAGCGAGACCGCGTCTTTCGCGAGCGACGCGTACCTGCGACCGACTTCGACCGTCTCGAACGGACCCCTCGACTGTGCGACGAGGGAGCGAGCCTTGTCTCTCTCGGGCCGGCCAAGCCCTATCCCGAGGAGAGTCGTGAGTTCGGGCGCGATATCTGGATCGTCGAGTGCGGTGAGAACCGGAAGCGTGTAGATGCCTTCGGCGAGATCCTGACCGGCCGGCTTTCCGAGCTCACCGTTCGTCGCGACGATATCCAAGACGTCGTCTCTCAGCTGGAACGCCATTCCGACACACTGGCCGTACGTCGTCATCGCGTCAATCTCGTCGCGCGCTAAGCCGCCTATGATCGCGCCGATCCGACACGACGTCGCCATGAGGGCGGCCGTCTTCCCCGCGATCGCCGAGAAGTACTCTTCTCGAGTCCGACTCACTTGAAACGCGGACCTCACCTCTGAGACCTGGCCTTCACAGAGCCTTGCGAGTGTGTCGGCGAGGAGCCCCGCGATCTCGGTTCCGAGATCGGCCGCGATCGCCGCCGAGCGGGCGAGGAGGTAGTCACCTGCGACGATCGCGACCAAGTTCCCGAAGCGACTGTTCACACTCTCGACGTTCCTCCTGACGCTCGCCTCGTCGATGACGTCGTCGTGATAGAGCGACGCGAGGTGCACGAGTTCAACCGAGACCGCCCCCTTTAGCTCGTCTCGGGTCGCGTCGCGCTCGCCCGCGGTCGCGGCGGCGAGACACAGTAGGGGGCGGAGACGCTTTCCACCCGCCGCTATCAGATGGGTCGTAACGTCGTCCAAGAACCCGTCTCCGGTCGTCACAGAACTCATCAGTAGCGGCTCCACCCGCTTGAGCTCTTCCTCGAGGCGGGGAAGACCGAGGGCCTTCGTAGCGTTCACCGGTATGAACGATAGGCGAATGTCGCCCCGAGCGACAGCCTGACTGAAATATTTCGGGGTTACGGTGGATTTCCGTCCGCCGTTGCCCCAGCCGGGGTCAGCGCCGGGTACAATGCAAGTGAGAGAGAAAGAGAGGCGGTCACGTGTTCGAACGCTTCACCGACCGAGCTCGGCGAGTGCTGGTGTTAGCCCAGGAAGAGGCGCGCCTGCTAAACCACAGTTTCATAGGCACGGAGCACATCCTTCTCGGGTTGATCCACGAAGGAGAAGGCGTCGCGGCGAAGGCCCTGGAGTCGATGGGGATCACCCTCGAGACGGTTCGAGAGGAGGTCGAAAAGACGATCGGTGCGGCGGGGACCGCGCCGAGCGGGTCGCCGCCGTTCACGCCGAGAGCGAAGAAGGTTCTCGAGCTCTCGTTGCGCGAGGCGCTGCAGCTCGGCCACAGCTACATCGGCACCGAGCACATGCTCTTGGGGTTGGTGAGAGAGGGTGAAGGTGTCGCCGCGCAGGTCCTCGCGACCCTCGGTGCGGACCCCGCGAGAGTTCGTCAGCAAGTTATCCAGCTGATGTCTGGGTACCAGGGAAAGGACCCGGTCGGAGCGACGACCGGGCCGTCGTCGTCGGACCCATCGTCGGGTTCTCCGGTGCTCGACCAGTTCGGGCGTAACCTGACCCAGCTCGCCCGCGACTCGAAGCTCGATCCGGTGATCGGCCGGGAACGCGAGATAGAGCGCGTCATGCAGGTTCTCTCGCGCCGGACGAAGAACAACCCGGTGCTGATCGGTGAGCCGGGGGTCGGCAAGACCGCGATCGTCGAAGGGCTCGCCCAGCGGATCGTCAACAACGACATCCCAGAGACCCTCGCCGGAAAGCAGCTCTACACCCTCGACCTCGGTGCGCTCGTCGCCGGTAGTCGCTACCGCGGAGACTTCGAGGAACGCCTCAAGAAGGTCTTAAAAGAGATCCGCACCCGCGGCGACATCATCTTGTTCATCGACGAGCTCCACACTCTCGTCGGTGCGGGGGCCGCCGAAGGCGCGATCGACGCCGCGTCGATACTGAAGCCGATGCTCGCGCGAGGCGAGCTCCAGACGGTCGGCGCGACGACGATAGACGAGTACCGCAAGCACCTCGAGAAGGACGCCGCGCTCGAACGGCGGTTCCAACCGGTCAAGGTTGATCAGCCGACCGTCGCGATGACGATCGACATCTTAAAGGGCCTACGAGACCGCTACGAGTCGCACCACTCGGTCACGATTACCGACCAGGCGCTCGTCGCGGCCGCGAACTTGGCCGATCGATACCTCGCGGACCGTTTCTTGCCCGACAAGGCGATCGACTTGATAGACGAGGCCGGGAGCAGGCTCCGTATCCGGCGGATGTCGACCCCGCCGGGCTACAAGAAGCTCGAAGAAGAGATCACTCGCATCAGGGCGGACAAGGAAGCCGCGATCGAGAGCGGCGCGTTCGAGCAGGCGAAGAAGCTCGCGGAGCAAGAGAAGGACCGTCTCGACCGCAAGGAGGCCCAGGACGCGGAGTGGCAGGCCGAGGGGATGGAGCTCTTCGACGTCGTCGACGAAGAGGTCATCGCTGAGGTCCTCGCGAACTGGACGGGTATACCGGTCTATCGCTTGACCGAGGAGGAGACCGCGAAGCTCCTGAGGATGGAAGACGAGCTCCACAAGCGAGTCATCGGGCAGCAAGAAGCGTTAAAGGCGCTCTCGCGTGCGATCAGGCGGACGAGGGCCGGGCTGAAAGACCCGAAGCGTCCGAGCGGGTCGTTCATCTTCCTCGGACCGACCGGGGTCGGAAAGACGGAGCTCGCGAAGACCCTCGCCGAGTTCCTCTTCGACGACGAGGACGCGCTGATCCAGATCGACATGAGCGAGTACATGGAAAAACACGCCGTTAGCCGTCTCGTCGGGTCCCCTCCGGGATACGTCGGCTACGACGAGGGTGGACAACTCACCGAAGCGGTGCGCAGGAAGCCGTTCTCGGTCGTCTTGTTCGACGAAGTCGAGAAGGCCCATCCCGACGTCTTCAACACGCTGCTCCAGATCCTCGAAGACGGCCGGCTGACCGACGCTCAAGGGCGTACCGTCGACTTCAAGAACACCGTCTTGATAATGACGTCCAACTTGGGCACCGCGGACCTTCGAAAGACGTCCGTCGGGTTCGCGAAGACCTCCGAGGCGGTCACGTACGAGCGGATGAAGGCCAAGGTCAACGACGCGTTGAAGGCTCACTTCCGCCCGGAGTTCTTGAACCGGATCGACGAAGTTATCGTCTTCCACGAGCTGACCCGTGAAGAGGTCGTCGAGATCGTCGATCTGATGCTCGCGCGAACCTCCGAGCAACTCGCGCTCCAAGGGCTCTCGATCGAACTCACTCCGGCGGCCCGCGCACTCCTCGCGGACCGTGGGTACGATCCACAGCTCGGAGCACGGCCTCTTCGACGGGCTATCCAGCAGCTCGTCGAAGATCCGCTCTCAGAACGCATCCTTTGGAAGGAGTTCAGGGTCGGCGAGACGATCGTCGTCGACGTCGACGAGAACGTCGCCGAAGGAGCCGAAGGAGAAGACGGTCCCCGCCTCTCGTTCACCGCGGTCGAAGGCGTCGTTCCTCCGCCGATGGAGCTCGCGGGCTCCGGGTCGGGAACTGGCGCAGGGGCGACGACCGACTGAGCGATAACCGACTGAGCGATCGCCGTCGCGGGGCCAATGTGACAGCCCCGACGTAGAGTTCGTCAGATGAAGCCGACGAGATCACTCCACCGATGTAGCAACTGCGGCGCGACGGCGACGCGCTGGGCGGGGAAGTGCCCGTCGTGTGGGGAGTGGAACACCCTCGTCGTCGACCCGGCGAAGAAGGCGGCGCCCGAAGCGAGGGCGGTCGCGCTCCGTGACGTCGACCCACACGGCTGCAGGCCGTTTCCGACGGGCGTCACCGAGTTGGACCGGGTCCTATCGGGGGGGCTCTCGGCGGGGTCGGTGACGCTGCTCTTCGGAGAACCCGGCGTCGGCAAGTCGACGCTCGTCACCCAGATCCTTCTCCACGTCGCGACCTGTGGTCCCGTCGCGCTCCTCGCATCGGCAGAAGAACTCTCTTCGCAGGTGAGAAAGCGCACCGAGCGCCTGGGTGTGGTCCCAGACTCGCTCTTGGTGGCTGCGGTCTCAACCGTCGAAGAGATCGAGGAGGCAGTCTCACGATCCGTGCCGACTCTCACGGTCGTCGACTCGGTCCAAGCGATCTTTGATCCCGACGCGTCCGGCTCGAGAGGATCCCTCACGCAGGTGAGGGCCTGTACCGAGCGGCTCGCACGGTTAGCCCACGACAGTGGTAGTGCGGTGTTCGTCGTCGGGCACGTGACAAAAGACGGCGACATCGCGGGTCCAAGGACCCTGGAGCACATGGTCGACACCGTCGTATCTTTAGAGGGCGACAGGCATCACTCGCTGCGCTTCCTGCGGGCGTTGAAGCACCGGTTCGGACCGACGGGGGACGTCGGGATCTTGGAGATGCGAGAGAGCGGGCTCTCTAGCGTCGACGATCCAGGGGCGCTCCTCTTGGAGGATCGAAAGGTCGACGTCCCGGGAAGCACGGTCGTCCCCGTTCTCGACGGGCGCAGACCGCTACTCGTCGAGATCCAGGCTCTCACGTCGGCTGCGCCCGGGTACGCGGCTTCCTCCAACCCGTCACGCGCGGGAGGGAGGCGGAGCGCCCAAGGGATCGACGCGAGGCGCCTCGAGTGCCTCCTCGCCGTCTTGGACCGCCGGGCGGGCGTCCACCTCGGCGACTCCGACGTCTTCGTCTCGGTCACCGGTGGCGTGAGGCTGAGTGAGCCCGCGGCCGACTTGGCGCTCGCGCTCGCGCTCTACTCCTCCGCGGCGGACGTCGCGGTGCCTGAAGGGATCGCCGCGTTCGGCGAAGTCGGGCTCGCGGGCGAAGTCCGCCAGGTCCCAGGCTCCGCCCGCCGTCTCGCGGAGTGTGCGCGGCTCGGATTCACCTCTGCGGTCGTACCGGAGTCGACACCGAAGGACACCTACGGAATCGACCTCTTGCGGGTTTCAACCCTTAAAGAGGCGGTAGAGCTCGTCGGCGCCGTGAGCCTCGTTGAGCGACGAACGCCCGAGTTCGCGACTACGATCTGTTCGTGGTAGATCGTGCCAGCCGAGCGCTAGTGGAGGCCTTGACGTTGGTCACGCCGGGGTTGCCGCTGCGTGAGGGCCTCGACCGTGTCCTCCAGGCGAAGCGGGGTGCGCTCGTCGTCTTAGGTGACGATCCGAGGGTGATATCGATATGCACGGGAGGATTCCTCCTCGACGCCGAGTTCACGCCACAACGGCTCTCTGAGCTCGCGAAGATGGACGGGGCGATAATCCTGGCGAGAGACGCGTCGAGGATCGCCCGGGCGAACGTCCATCTCGTTCCAAAGTCGACGATCCCGACGCAGGAGACGGGAACCCGGCACCGTACCGCCGAACGAGTCGCGCGCTCCTTGGACGTGCCCGTCGTCGCGGTCTCCGAGTCGATGTCGACGATCGCGGTCTACAGGCACGACTTGAAACATACGCTCCCGGCGACGTCGTGGCTCGTCGAGAGGGCGAGCCAGGCGCTCTCTACGCTTCAGAGGTTCAAGAACCGTTACGACCTCGCGCTTCTCACGCTTTCCACCCTCGAGGTGGAAGACACCGTGTCGGTTCGAGACGTCGTATCCGTACTCCAGCCCGGTGAGATGATCTTGAGAATTGCTGAAGAGGTCGAGGGCTACCTCGTCGAACTCGGCGGTGACGGTCGCCTGATCCGCCTCCAGCTCGAGGAGATGACGGCGGGAGTAGCAGAGGCACTCAAGTTCGTCGTGAGGGACTACGTCGTCGATCCACGCGACTCGACGAACAAGAACGCAAAGGCGTCGACGGTCGAGACAGCGTGTCTCGCTCTACACGCGCTCACCCCCGACGAGCTACTCGATCCGAGCGCGATCGGAAACGCGTTGGGGGTCAGCTCCGGGACAGACTCACTCGACTACGGACTCGAGTCGCGCGGCTACCGGCTCCTCCACAGGCTTCCTCGCGTATCCGACGTCATCATCGATCGCATCGTGGATAGATTCGCCACCCTCTCTGGTATTATGCACGCCTCGTTAGGGGATCTCGAACGCGTCGAGGGCGTCGGAGGCGCGAAGGCGAGGGCGGTGAAAGACGGTCTCGCGCGTACCGCAGAGGCGAGCATCCTGGCTCGTTACGAGGAGAGATGAGTAGGTGACGTTCGTAGAGTAAACTATGGCGTACGTTTTCTGTGACCTAAAGGAGCCCGGTGTTTAAAGTCGGCGATAAAGTTGTTTATCCCCATCACGGCGCCGCTGTGGTGGAAAAGCGTGAGACGAAGGTCGCGTTCGGTAAGAAGAGAGAGTACCTCGTACTGCGGCTCGCCTACGGCGACCTGACGTTGATGGTCCCGGCGGACAACACAGAGAGCGTAGGCCTGCGAGACATCATCAACGACGAAGAGGTTGAAGAGGTCTTCGCGGTTCTCGGCAAGAAAGAGGCCAGGATGCCGACGAACTGGTCTCGCAGGTACAAGAACCACTCGGAGAAGCTTCGATCCGGCGACATCTACCAAGTCGCCGAAGTCGTGAGGAACCTCTCGATTCGCGACAAGGACAAGGGGCTCTCTGCAGGTGAGAAACGCATGTTGAGCCGAGCTCGCCAGATCCTCGTCTCCGAGCTGACGTTTGCGCTCTCGGTCGACGAGGAAGCGGCCGAGTTGCGCTTGAACGAAGCGCTCCCGTAGACCGTCACGAAGTGTTGCCCGTTCCAGGCGTATGGGGCGTCGTCGTCGCTGCGGGCTCGGGGGAGCGATACGGAGGAGCGAAGCAGTTCGAGACTCTAAAGGGTCGAACGGTAGTCGAGTGGTCGGTTGTGACCTGTAAGCGGGCGTGCGAAGGGGTGATAGTAGTCCTGCCGCCCGGCCCTACGGACCCGCACTTCACGGACCCGCACTTCACGGACCCGCACTTCGGGGCCGACATCGCGATAACAGGCGGCGCGTCTCGATCGGCGTCGGTGCGAAACGCACTGAGCTCGGTTCCACCCGACGCGACCGCGGTCGTCGTTCACGACGCCGCTCGTCCCCTGGCGGGAATCGAGCTCTACGAGCGCGTGATAACTACTCTCGCCGACTCCGACGCTGACGGAGTGATCTGTGCGCTCCCGCTCTCGGACACCTTAAAGCGCGTGTCGGGCGACCCCGCATACGTGTCGTCGACTCTGGATCGAGAGGGGTTGGTTCTCGTGCAGACCCCCCAGGCGTTCGAGGCGGAGATCCTGCGCCGCGCCCACGCTACTGGCAAGGACGCAACGGACGACTCCGGACTCGTCGAACTCATAGGTGGGTCCGTCACGGTCGTGCCCGGTGACGTACGAAACGTCAAGATAACGACTCCGGCCGACCTCGCCTACTGTAAGTACCTCCTGGCGGGCTCTCAATGAGGGTCGGACAGGGATTCGACATTCACAGGTTCTCGAACGACCCTGACACCCCTTTGGTGCTCGGCGGCGTAACTTTTGAGGGAGCCCGTGGGTTAGAGGGCCACAGCGACGCCGACGTGGTGTGCCACGCGATCGTCGACGCGCTCCTCGGCGCCGCTGGATTAGGGGACATCGGAACCCACTTCCGAGACGACGATCCGAGGTGGGCCGGCTGCGATAGCACGGAGATGTTGATGCGCACGGTCGAGCTCGTCGACGACGCGGGGTGGGTGGTGACGAACGTCGACTGCACGATCGTCGCCGAAGTTCCTCGAATCTCGGACCACGCTGCCTCGATGCAACAAATCCTACGAGAGATATGTCGCGCACCGGTCTCCGTGAAGGCGAGTCGCGCCGAAGCGCTCGGCGCACTCGGCAGGCGCGAGGGGATCGCGTGTCTTAGTGTCGCGCTCATAGCGCGACACTCGGGGGACAGATCGCGGTACCGAGATGCCTAGCGAGCGGGGACGAAACCCGAAGCGCCGTCGTGAACCGAGGCGCCGCAACAGCACGGAGCAGGGGTTTGACGGGCTCGGGGGAGGCCAGGTCGAAGGCAGACGAGCGGTCAGAGAGCTACTCGCGGTAGGCCGCCGACAAGTTCGACACCTCTGGGTTGCAGACGGGCTCCCGGCGTCTTCCCAGCTCGACGAGATAGAGGCCCTGGCGAGACGCCGTCACGTCCGCGTCGAAACGGTCCCGAGGGCGCGGATCGTTGCTCACGCGAGGACCGAGGCGCCCCAGGGAGTAGTCGCAGAGGCGAACCCGATCGTTCCCGTAGCACTCGAGGACCTCTGCAGTTCACGAGGCGACGAAGACGCCTTCTTGCTCGTCGTCTCGGGCGTCACCGACCCTCACAACCTCGGCTCCTTGCTACGCAGCGCGGAGTGCGCCGGCGTCACCGGAGTAGTCCTCGCAAGGCACCGTTCGGCCCACCTCTCCCCGACCGTCGCGAAGGCCGCCGCGGGCGCCCTGGAGCACCTCGACTTCAGCGTCGTAGGGGGTATACCGAACGCGTTGACGACGCTTTCGTCGCTCGGGGTCACGACGGTCGGGTTGGCCGGGGAGTCGCCCGAGAGCATCTATGAGACCGCTCTTGCCGCCGGGCCGGTCGCGCTCGTCGTCGGCGGGGAAGAACGAGGGATCCCGCCGCTCGCCCGCCGGCGCTGTGACTACCTCCTCTCGATTCCCCAGCACGGGTCCCTACCGTCGTTGAACGTCGCCGTCGCAGGAGCGATCGGGTGCTTCGAGATAGCGCGCCGCCGAGTCTCGTCAACGAATGCCGGACCGAAGAGCGCTGTCCCAAGTGCTGCTTCGTAGAGGAACGGTTACAGGGCGAGGTGGAGACGAAGAGCTTCGTCGAGCTGCCCAATGAGGTCCGCGGGAACGTTCCCAACTCGAGGACCCACTCGCTGAACGGCAACAGAGCGAACCTGCTCGGCTTGGGCTTTGGAGTCTGTCCGCAATCCGGTTGCTTCGGCGGAGAGCTCGACTTGGAAGGGGTAGACCCGACCAACACTCGAAGTAACCGGAACCACGGTCACTACGCCCCGACCGAGGCGAGCGGCGGTCGCGTTAGCTTCGTCGTTGCTGACGATAACCGCCGGCCTGCGTTTGTTCGCCTCAGTCCCGACGACGGGGTCGAGGTTCACAAGTCGAATCTCGCCACGAAGCATCACGTCTAGAGGCTGTCGCGGGCTGTGACGTCCCAGTCGAGGGCGTCTTCAGACTTGTCCCACGACGCGAACGCGTCTTCATACGCAGGTGCGAGTTCCGCTGCTCGCAGGAGCCGCACCGCCTTGTGAAGCACAGCCGACCTCGACGGCAAGCCTTGAGCCTGCGCGTAGGAGTCGAGGAACTCCACCTCATCGTCCGGCAGGCTGATGCTAACCTTCACACTTGGATGCTACCACGGGTATACCATCAGTGTGACTCCGCGGCCGACCGGACCGGGAGGATCCAGATGGCGGCCTCCAATCATGCCAAGCGGTTCGACGCATAGAAAAGCACCTCCGGGGGGCGCCGTTCAAGACGCTGCACCAACGGTCGACGAGAACCTGATTCAACTCTTTCGCAGGCATCTTCCCGCCGGGTCCCCGGTTGTTCCCGGCCCCTGGATCAGGCGCCGGCGACCATCGGCTTGTTTAGCGTGATCGCGCGGGTCGAACCCTGGAACGGCGCCGAACCGAACGCGAACACCCCCCCCGTCTGAGGCGACCTCGTAGTAGCTCGCGGCGCCTGAAAGCTAACACAACTGGTTGCGGTTCCACTGGTTAGGGCGTGAACAGGGCTAAGGTCTGGGGTTGACCGCTGCACGGCTGTTTTTCCAAGCAGTTAACAGCCACCATTATCCGTGGCCCTTATCTGTGGGGACTTTCCCCGATGCAACGATCCGGCAGCTGGAACACCATGTGTACATATCGGTATATCGGTGTATCGGTGTACTTGTCGGCGCAAGACACCGAGGGCCGATGTCGCGGTAACAGGTGTCGCAGTTAGCAGTGGCACCCACGAGAGCGGGCGAGGTGGGTTTGTTAGTGTTTGTTTCGTTGGGGAACGGAGGAGAGCCTCAACTAATCGTTTCGAACGTATTGGCCGTTTCAACAGTAGTGGAGGTGCGACAGCGATGATCACTCACAAGCTGACTGGGAACGCGTTCCAGCTCGCGATCTGCCAGCTCGAACCCGGCCAGGTTGTTTACGCGGAACCGGGGAAGTTCGTATGGAAGACCCAGAACGTAGGGGTGGAGACACGGCTCGTCGCGTCCTCGTCCGCTCAAGGCGGCGACGCGGGACAAGGCGGGAGTGGTCTCTTGAAGAAGGCGATCGACATCGGAAAACGAGCGGTCGCAGGCGAGCACCTCGCGTTCCAGTACTTCTCCGCGGTCGGAGGCAACGGGCTCCTCGGGTTGGCCGGCGTCGTTCCCGGTGAGCTCAGAGCACTCGAGCTCGACGGCACGCGGGGATGGTACACGGAGAAGAGCACCCTCGTTGGAGCGGAGTCCTCGGTCAACTTCGACATCAGCTTTGCGGGGATACGTAGGGGGATTCGAGGCGGCACCGGGTTCGTGCTCGAGCACTTCACCGGCTCGGGGACACTCTTCATTGCGGCCGCTGGAAACTTTATCGAGCTCAACCCTGCGAAGTACGGGGGCAAGATCCAGGTGCACGCGGGCTGTCTGGTCGCGTTCGAAGACACGCTGACGTACGGCGTCGAAAGGATCGGTGGGCTGAGCGCTCAGACCGCGATGACCGCGATGTTCGGCGCCGAGGGAATCAACTTGGCGACGCTCGAAGGAGACGGAACCGTGCTCCTCCAGTCGATGAGCCTCGAAGCGCTCGCGAACTCCCTCCATCCGTACCTCCCGAGTTCCGGTGACGAGTCAAAGCCAGGGCTCGGAAATCTCTTCTGAGCGCCTCAGGGCGACGGGTGAGTACGTCAATTAGGGTTCGATAGTGTTGGAACATAGGTAGTTGGAGCAAAGGCAGTCAAAGCACCGGCTGTCGAGAAGAAAGGTGGGTATAGATGGGACTTATGGACAAGGTGAAGGCACAGGCAGAGCAGGCGATGGCCAAGGCTCAACAAGGCGTAGCCCAGGGTCAGACAAAACTCGACCAGATGCAGGTCAAACGCCAGGGCGACGCGCTTATCCGCAACCTCGGCGCCGCCGTCTACGCCGAGCAACGCCAGGGTGGGCCGAATCAGGCGGTCGTCGACGCGTTCGCGGCACTCGACGCGTTCGCGGCCTCTAATCCGGGCGCGATCGACGCGACCCAGCTCGCACCTCAGACGCCGGCGGGTAGCCCCGGGGTCGGCAACCAACCCGGCCCGGTCGAAGGCAACTTCTCCCTAGACGACTGAGCCGGTCAACGGGCCAGGTATTCCAGCCAGTGGTTCCGGTCGGTGCGCGCAACGCCGGCGCGAACTAGGCGTGGGGCCGGCCGTGGCAGAACTTGGTCTTGAGTCCGCTTCCACATAGGCACGGCGCGTTTCTCGGACCCCGCGCGAGCTGTTCGATAACCCCCGCCGCGGGACGACCGCTACGAACGAAGTCTGCCATGATCCTCATCGGGCCAGCTGCGTGATGGAAGAACTCCTTGTAGCCCGCGCAGAGGTAGTTGAGGCCGGGTTCCCCCTCCGGTGTCGTCACAAAGCGGTTCTTCGGACACTCCCCATTACAAGCGAAGCGCACGTCGCAGCGACGGCAGTACCCGGGTAACCCGTCGCGTTTGGCTGTGCCGAAGCGTCGTTGCCGCGTCGAGGAGACGAGATCGACTAGGTCGACTTCGGTGATGTTGCCGAGAAGGTGGCCTGGGTCGACGAAGTGGTCACAGGAGTACACGTCGCCGTTGTGCTCCAACGCGAGCCCTTCCCCGCAGGTCTCGGCGAACACACAGAGCCCCGGCGGCACTCCGACCCACGAAGCGAGCGTCGCGTCGAAGCCCTGGACGAACACCAAACCGACGTCGGCGCTAAGCCACTCGTCGAAGACGTCACAGAGGAAGCGTCCCCATGCGTCCGGCCTAACCGTCGCCGCACTCACCGACTCTGGCTTTGTCTGATCAAGAGTTCGTTCGACGACTGGGATGAACTGGATGAACTCGGCCCCGCAGTCGTCGCGCAGGTAGCGGTAGACGCGGGCCGGTTGGATCGCGTTGGCCGCGTTAACTGTACAGAGGAGGTTGTGCCTGACCCCGTGGCGTCGCAGGTGCGCGAGTCCCGCGAGCACCCGAGCAGACGTCGGCCGGTCCCGCTTATCCCTACGGTAGACGTCGTGGAGATCGGGAGGCCCGTCTACGCTCACGCCAACCAAGAAGTCGTTTCGAGCCAAGAACGCCGCCCACTCCTCGTTCAGCAACGTCGCGTTCGTCTGCAGCGTCTGGACGACGCGCTGGCGGGGGCTCCGGTAGCGCTCGATCTCCTCGATCACCTCTTCGAAGAAGTTAAGACCCATCAACGTCGGCTCCCCGCCCTGCCAGGCGAGAGTCACCTCGCCAGGTTGTCCCACGATCATCTGGCGCACGTAGGCCCTCATCACCTCTCTCGTCATACGAAAGCGATCACCTGGGTAGAGGTCCTTCTTCGCCAGGTAGTAGCAGTACGTGCAACCGAGGTTGCAGATCGCACCTACTGGCTTTGCGAGAACGTTAAAGCGCGGGCGCCCACGCAGCACTATCTGACCCTGCTCGTCGAAGCTCCAGACAGCGCGCCCTTCCGCTGACCGGACCCCTCAGCGCTACCCGATACGTGAAGAGGCCCGTTGAGGAGACGTTGGAGTCCAACGTGATTACATTTCAATTTCGAAACCCAGATCTCCCGGGTCGATGGAGACGCTCTTCTCGCGCTGACCGCGCACGTCGTCGATCAGTCTCTCTACGGTACTCACCGTATCGTTCGCGACGTCTAACATCGAGTTAGGTTCTCTGTTGGAAATATCGGGCAAATCCCTTGGATAACGTCCCGCAACAGCCCACGGAGTCAGAGATTCAAGCCCGTCGGTGTCGAAGAGGTCCATGTAGCGTTCCGGGAGACATTCCGCGAGGTCCACCAGACTATGGGTCCATGCTGGTTCTATGCCTTCGATGATGAGCAACGCCTTTATTGCCTTTTCCGCCGCCTGCTGGGCATGAAAGAGCATGCCGAGCTGGTCGTCATAAAGCCGTCTAACAGCTACCAGATCCTTTCGCGCTCTTTCCATGAACTCTTCGGCGTCTTTAACGTTGTCGGGCCGTTCAGGGTTCATATAAAGCTCCTTTGGTATCCTGGGCTCGCGCTCGTACACCAGGACACCTGCGTTCGCAATCTGGTGCTCTATGTGCCATAGTCTCTGCCGGTTGAACTGATGACGAGCGAGATCAGTCACCAGAACATCGCAAGGCACCGGCGCAGTTACGCAACGATGCGCCGCGCTCATCAACGGCATTATCTCGTCGTCTCTGATCTGGTCGAAAACAACCAAGAGGTCGAGGTCACTATGGGGACCGTCCTCGTCGCGGGCGAGCGAGCCGAAAAGAAATATCTGGACGGGATCAAGCGCAGCTACAAGATCGTCGACGGCGGCGCCCAGCCATTCTTTGAGGGTTTTCTTGTTGTAGATAGCCTTATTGTCTGGCGTCACCTCATAGGCAACCGGCATAGTCACACTCTAGCGTGCGCAGTTGGAAGCCGGAATAACCGCTCCTACGAACCTCGCACCGACCTGCAGGGCACGGCTGGGATGTGAAGACGTCTTGGAGCCGGTGGTCGGACTCGAACCGACGACCTGACGATTACAAATCGCCTGCGCTTCCAGCTGCGCCACACCGGCGTCACAACAGAGTACAGGGGACAGAGAGCGTCGCACGAACCCCCGCGGTATCCAAACGGCCTTCGTGCGCGGGTGGGCGCTAAGCCTTGGACCAGGCCGACAACCCACTTCAACCCGCTTCCAACCCGCCTCCTTGCACTCGACGCCCGGCGTTGGCAGGCTGGATCGGTGAACGCGTCGACTCAACCCAGACCACCTCGGAACGGCTCACGGGATAGTTCGAGACACCCGGGCCACATCGCGACCGGACGAGCGCTCCTAATCTTGGTCGTCGCGGTCGTTCTCGGAGTAGTGCTCCTCAGGGCTTCGACAAGGCCTCTTAACGCTCCGGTGACGAGCTCACAGCCCCCCGCCCACACGGGGAAATCCGGGGGGCATAAGGCCCCGGCGTCGACGACGACAACCGTCGTCCGCTCGAGCGTCGCTGTCCTCGTCGCGAACGGGACTTCCGCCGCGAACGCGGCCGCGCACTACACGACGCAGCTCCAGACTCAAGGGTGGAGCATGAAGCCCCCGACGGACACGACGACACCGGTCAACGTGACGAACGTCTACTATGCGGCCGGCGAACAGGGGGCTGCGTCGTCGATAGCGGCGTCACTCGGCATAAAGCCAACCGCGGTGCTTCCACTCACGTCGTCGGTTCCCGTCTCCGGAACGACCGGCGTCGACGTCGTCGTCGTGATCGGTCCGGACCTCGCGGGACAAGGGTTCCCCAGTAGCTCAGGGTGACGACTGCGCGCACCGTGCCCGACTCCCTGGTTTGGATGTCGGAACATCCAGAGGCGTCCGCGATCTTCGTTGACTTCGACGGGACACTCGCACCGATCGTCAAAGAACCCTCGACGGCGCGTCCGCTGCCCGGAGCGTCCGAGTTGCTCGCAAGACTCGCGACGCGCTTCGCTGTCGTCGCGGTCGTATCCGGCCGCGAGGCGTCGGTGCTCGCGGCGCTCTTAGGGGAGACGCCGGGAGTCGTCGTCGAGGGACTCTACGGACTCGAAAAGATCGCCGCCGACGGAACGATCACCGTCGACGCCGCGCTCGGCGAAGCGGTCGAAAAGTGGCGAGCGGTCGTCAGATCCGTCGGTTCCCGTGCGAGCGAGTCCGCACCAGAGGGCGTGCTCGTCGAGAACAAAGGCCTCACGCTGACGTTGCACTTTCGCAACAACCCCTCGGCTGAGGCGTGGGCGGTCGACCTCGCGAGAAACGAGGCCGATCGATTCGGGCTCGTCGTCGAGCCCTCTCGCAAAGCCGTCGAGCTACGCCCACCGGTGAGGGTCGACAAAGGCACCGTCGTAACACGCCTCGTCGCGAGTAGCCGGTGCGGCGCGGCAGCGTACTTCGGAGACGACTTAGGCGACCTCCCCGCGTTCGACGCGCTCGATCAGCTCGAAGGCACGGGAATCAAAGTCGCGCGGATAGCGGTAGTAGACGGCGAGAGCCCGGCACAGGTCGCCGACCGCGCCGACGTCGTCGTCGACGGCCCACGAGGCGCCGTCGAGCTCTTGAACTCCCTCGCAGAGAACCCGCGTCGGAGATGGACCCGAGGACCGCTCTAACCGCTCTAACCGCCGTAACCAGTAACTGGGGAGGGGGATCAGCGCTCGAGGGAGCCCGCTATACGGAGCTGGTCTTCCATCCAGTCACTCGCGGTTCGTGCGACGACGAGCTTCTTTAGCGTGCGGGCGCGCTCCGCGCGCTCGTCTCGGTCCAACCCGAGAGCGCCGTGGAGCGCGGCGGCGGTCTCGGTGACGTCGAACGGGTTTATCCCGAACGCGCCGGACTTCAGCTCGTCGAACGCGCCGGCCTCCCGGGAGAGGACGAGGCTCCCGTCGTTCCTGTTGAGGAACGGACCTTCTTTCGCGACGAGGTTGAGCCCGTCCCTCACCGGGTTCACGAGAAGTACGTCGTACTCCATGTACGCGGCGACCGACCTGCTCCGGTCGTCCGCGACGTTAAAGACGATCGGAGTCCACGAGTCGGTCCCGAAGCGATCGTTGATCCGCTCGACGGTGTGCTCGACTTCGCTGCGATACGCGAGGTAGTCGGCGAGCGACTCGCGAGACGGGTACGCGAGCGCGACCATCACGACCCGGTCGCGCCATTCCGGCTTCTCGTCGAGGAGCTCTTCGAACGCGAAGAGTCCCCGGATGATGTTCTTCGAGAGCTCGATTCGGTCGACCCGCAAGATGAGCATCCTCTCGCCGACGACGCGCTCTAGCGCAGGATCGATGCCGGTCGACTCTGCCGCCTCGTTCTCGAGTGCGACCGGGTCGGGACCGAGGGGAGCGACGAAGCTGTACGGCGCCACCCCCGAGCCGGCGAGGGCCGTGAGGTCGTCTTCGTGGTAACACGCATCGAACGCGGCCTTCCAACGTGGCGCGTGGAATCCACAGGCGCCGAATCCGGCCATCCCTTCAAGGAGCTCGCTCGCGCAGTTCGCGGGGAGGACACGGAGCGCGCTCGGGTCCCCGAAGGGGGTATGGGTGAAGTGAACCGTGCGCAGGTCCGGCCGTGACGCTTCGAGCAACTTGCCGAGGAGCGCGAAGTGGTAGTCCTGCACCAACACCGTAGCGCCCTGCGATGCGAGACGGGCGATCTCGTCGGCGAAGCTCTCGTTCATCGAGACGTACGCGTCCCACGCGTCTACAAAGTGTACGTCGAACCTCGGGCGTCTCGGGAGATCGAAGAGGTGGTGGTGGCAGTACCAGAGGGTCGCGTTCGAGACGACGTCGTAGGCCATCCGGTAGGTGTCGGCGTCCAGGCGGACGGTCACGACCGTCATGCCGTCTACGTTCATAAGTCCGTCGCTCGCCGCGAGGTGGTCCGCCTCGCTCATCGACGACGCTATCCAGGTCGCGTCCCTGCCGGCGACGAGTGGTTGGAGGGTAGTAGCGAGTCCTCCACCGGACCCCGCGAGCTGAGCGCGGCCCTCGTCGCCGAGCTGAAACGAGAGGGGCCCCCGGTTGGAGACCACGATCAGATCGGCCACGGTCGCCACGTTAGCGGACGAGCGCTCCCGCGTCGGCTCGCGCCCACGACGACGGCTTGTCAACCTCTCTGATCTGGTAGTTTCACGTCTGATCGAGCGAGCGCGGCTGTAAGTATCTCGAGCGCTTGAGGTCTCAACTCGTCGAGCGGACGGTTCCGATGTATCCGGGTCCCGAGGTCAACCTGGGCTATCGCGCCGGGTCCGAACTCCCTCGCGGTGTCGATCAAGAGGGCGATTTCAACGCCGTAGCCATCGGCGAACTCCAACTTCGCGAGCGCTTCGCGCCGACCGGCGGTCTCACCCGCGAGCGGCTGGCGGATAGAGCGCAGGTACGGAAAGAGGAGCTCGATCAGCGGCCTCGCGAGAAGCTCGGTTACACGACCGCCGCCCGACGGCGAACCGTTGAACGGGCGCTCGTAGAACCCTTTGACGAGAACGATCTCGGGCGTCGTTAGAAGCGGGGCGACGAGCTTGACGACGAACTCCGGCGTCGTGTTTAGAACGTCCGCGTCCAAGAAAACGACGACGTCCCCGCACGACGCCTTCAGACCCGCCCACATCGCGCGCCCCTTCCCCTCTCCGGTTGCGAGGGTGACGACCTTCGCCCCCGACGCCTGGGCGACCTGCGCGGTGTTATCGAGTGAACCGTCGTCTACGACGACTATCTCGTCGACCAAGCCGGATCCACCGGACTCTATGAGGTGGGGAACGCGGAGCGCCGCGACGACGTCGCCGAGCGTCGCCGCCTCGTCGCGGGCGGGGATGCAGATAGAGACCCTGAGCTTGTCTTTTAGCGCGACCAACTCATCTATCGATAGTGCCGAGCAGTCGAACTCGATCGGGCTCGACGTTGGCCCACTCTTGGTCTCAGGAGAACTTTTCACTCAGGATATGTATATAGCGGATTGACGCGGGCCGCCGACTTGGGCATTATTGAAGGATCATCCAGAGCGGCTGAGGGACGGGCCCTACGACGCCGCGGCAACCAGTGGAGTTCTCTTCTTCGGAGCGATTACCAGGTGCCAATGCCCGAGCGATGAGGAGGATCGATATGGACCATGTGAGCGGGTTGCGCTGTCGAGAGTGCTCGAGGGAGTTCCCCGCCGAGGCGCTCCACGTGTGCGACTACTGCTTCGGACCGCTCGAAGTCGTCTACGACTACGACGAGATCGCCCGATCGATCTCCAAGGAGTCGATCGCGGACGGGCCGAGGTCGATCTGGCGATACCACGACCTCCTGCCGGTCGACGACTCTAACCCCGTCGACCTCGGCGCCGGGTTCACCCCGCTCGTCCGCGCCGATCGCCTCGCGAGCGAACTCGGACTCGGTGAGCTGTGGATTAAGGACGACACGGCGAACCCAACCGGTTCGTTCAAGGATCGCGTCGTCTCCGTCGCACTCACCAAGGCGCGCCAGCTCGGCTTCAAGGTCGCCGCGTGCGCGTCGACCGGGAACCTCGCGAACTCCGTCGCGGCCCACGCCGCCGCCGCCGGGATGGACTCCGTCGTGCTCATCCCCCACGACTTAGAGGAGGCAAAGGTCATCATGACCGCCGTCTACGGCGGGACCCTCGTTTCGGTGAAGGGCAACTACGACGACGTAAACCGGCTCTGTGCGGAGCTGACGAGCGAGTACCCGAGCTGGGCGTTCGTCAACGTCAACATCCGGACCTACTACGCCGAGGGCTCCAAGACGCTCGCGTTCGAGGTCGCCGAGCAACTCGGGTGGGAGGCCCCCGATCACGTCATCGTCCCCGTCGGCTCCGGCAGTCAGCTCACGAAGGTCGCAAAGGGCTTCGCGGAGCTCGCAACCGTCGGACTCCTCGACCCCGACACTCACGTGAGGGTGTCGGGCGCTCAAGCGAAGGGATGCTCTCCCGTCGCGACCGCGTTCGCGGAGCGATCCGACGCGATCCGCCCCGTCAAGCCCCAGACGATCGCCAAGTCCCTCGCGATCGGCAATCCCGCAGACGGTTGGTACGCACTCGACGCGATCCGGAACTCGAACGGATCGTGCGAGTCGGTGACCGACGACGAGATCATCGACGGCATCCGGCTCCTCGCCCGCACCGAAGGGATCTTCGCCGAGACCGCGGGTGGAGTGACGATCGCCGTCCTCGCGAAGCTCGCCGCAACCGGTGCCGTCCGGCCCGACGAGAGAGTCGTCGCGATGGTCACCGGGCACGGGTTAAAGACAGTCGAGGCCCTCTCGGGTAGTGTCGCGCCGACCGCTACCGTACTACCGACGATCGACTCCTTCGAGGCCGAGTTGGACCTCAGGGAGCCGGCGAGACACGGAACTGATAAGAGCTGAACCGATGGGAGCTGAACCGATGAACGTATCAATACGAATCCCGACCCAACTTCGCAACTTGACCGGCGGCGCCGGAGAAGTCACCGTCGACGGCGGGACCGTCGGTGAGGCCCTCGACGCGCTCGAACAACTCCATCCCGGGTTCGCCGGACGCCTCTTCGACGACTCCGGGCAGCTCCGCAGGTTTGTCAACGTCTTCTTGGCCGACGAGGACGTGAGGTTCCTCGACGGTCTCGCTACACCCGTATCCCCTGGTCAAACAGTATCTATAGTACCCGCGGTCGCCGGAGGCTGACCGGACGTAGGCACACCTCGGGGTTGCAACTCAACAAAAATCGTGGTTTTCTATTAGCACTCGACGGTTGAGAGTGCTAAATTCTTGGTTGAGTGCAATTCGGGTAAATCGAGTAATAGGCCGGACCTGAAACCGGCAGATCAACGGAGGAAACAAAGACATGCCAAAGCTGATTGCCTTTGACGAAGAGGCCCGACGGGGGCTCGAGGTCGGCATGAACAAACTCGCCGACGCGGTCAGGGTGACCCTAGGACCAAAGGGGCGCAACGTCGTCCTCGACAAGAAGTGGGGCGCACCGACGATCACCAACGACGGTGTCTCGATCGCTAAGGATATCGAGCTCGAAGACCCGTTCGAGAAGATCGGGGCCGAGCTCGTCAAGGAGGTCGCGAAGAAGACCGACGACGTCGCCGGTGACGGCACGACGACCGCGACCGTCCTCGCTTGGGCGATGGTCCACGAGGGACTGCGCAACGTCGCCGCGGGGGCCAACCCGATGTCGCTCAAGAAGGGTATCGAGGCCGCCGTCGACGACGCCGTCAACAGCATCCACGCGATCGCAAAGGAGACCGACTCGAAGGACCAGATCGCTCAGGTCGCGTCGATATCGGCCGCCGACACCGAGATCGGGTCGATGATCGCCGAGGCGATCGACAAGGTCGGTAAAGACGGCGTCATCACCGTCGAGGAGTCCCAGACGTTCGGGATGGACATGGACCTCGTCGAAGGAATGCGCTTCGACAAAGGCTACATCTCGCCCTACTTCGTAACCGACCCCGAGCGTATGGAGGCCGTCCTCGAGGACGCCTACGTCCTCCTCGTCGGTTCGAAGATCACCGCCGTCCGTGACCTCCTCCCGATCCTCGAAAAGGTCATGCAAAGCGGCAAGCCGCTCGTCATCATCGCAGAAGACGTCGAGGGAGAGGCCCTCGCGACCCTCGTCGTCAACAAGATCCGCGGCACCTTCCGTAGCGTCTCGGTGAAGGCCCCCGGCTTCGGCGAGCGCCGCAAGGCGATGCTCCAGGACATCGCGATCTTGACCGGCGGCCAGGTCGTCACAGAAGAGGTCGGGCTCAAGTTGGAGAACGTCTCTTTGGACCTCTTGGGCACCGCCCGCAAGGTCGTCGTCACCAAGGACGAGACGACGATCGTCGAGGGAGCCGGATCCGACGACGAGATCAAAGGACGGATCAACCAGATCAAGTCCGAGATCGACAACACCGACTCCGACTACGACCGTGAGAAGCTCCAAGAGCGGCTCGCGAAGCTCTCCGGCGGCGTCGCCGTCATCAAGGTCGGCGCCGCGACCGAAGTCGAGCTCAAGGAGAAGAAGCACCGTATCGAAGACGCCGTCTCGACGACGAAGGCCGCTATCGAAGAGGGCGTCGTCCCTGGCGGAGGCGTCGCGCTCCTGCGGGCGCAAGCCGGGATTCTCGACCTCGCAGAGAAGCTCGAAGGTGACGAGGCGACCGGTGCGAGAATCGTCGCCCGCGCCGTCGAGGAACCGTTGAAGCAGATCGCTGTCAACGCCGGCCTCGAAGGCGGCGTCATCGTCGAGCGCGTCCGCAACATGTCGGGACCCGAGGGGCTCAACGCCGCGACCGGCGACTACGGCGACCTCTTCAAAGACGGTGTCATCGACGCCGCGAAGGTGACCCGCTCGGCCCTCCAGAACGCCGCCTCTATCGCCGCCCTCTTCCTGACGACCGAGGCCGTCATCGTCGACAAGCCCGAGGAGAGCGCCCCGGCGATGCCCGGCGGTGGGATGGACGACTACTAAACCGACTTCACCGATAAACCTAGTTCACTGGCCCCCGGTCGCCGCGTCGAGAAATCGACCGGCCTCCGGGGGTTTTTTTGGCGTAGGGTGGCTTTGTGAAGATTCTCCACGTCGCGGACCTCCACATCGACAGCCCACTCGCAGGGCTCACCGCCTACGAGGGCGCGCCTGTCGAAGAGATCCGAGGTGCGACGAGGAGAGCGACAGAGAACCTCGTTCGTCGCGCTATTGAAGAACCCGTCGACCTCGTCGTCGTCGCCGGCGACATCTTCGACGGTGACTGGCGGGACTTCCACACCGGCCTCTTCTGGGTCGACCAGCTTGGCCTCCTCCACGACGCCGGGATTCCCGTCGTGACGGTAACCGGCAACCACGACGCAGCTAGCGAGGTCAGTCGCCGGCTGCGTCCGCCGCCGAACGTGACGAAGCTCTCCGACTCCACGCCGGAGACGAAGATATTCGACGACCTCGGCGTCGCGGTCACTGGGCAGGGATACGCGACCCGCTCGGTCACCGCGGACCTCGCCGCGTCGTTCCCAGACGCCGATTCGAAGCTGTTCACGATCGGCGTATTGCACACGAGCCTCGACGGGCGACCCGGCCACGAGCGCTACGCTCCCACTGCGGTCGAGACGTTGCGGGCAAAGGGATACGACTACTGGGCGCTCGGCCACGTCCACAAGCGAGAAGAAGTCCATCGGGATCCATGGATCGTGTTCTCGGGGAACCTCCAGGGGCGCCACGCCAGAGAGGTCGGCCCGAAAGGCGCGACGCTCGTCGAGGTTCAATCAAGAGAGGTCAACTCGCTCGACGCGCTCGAATTAGACGACGTCCGATGGCACGACTGCGAGCTGGACGTCGCGGACTCAAGAGACCCAGACGACGTCCTCTCGAAAGTAACCGAGTGTTTCGCCTCGCTCGTCGCCGCAGACGGCGAACGCCTCTGTGCCGTCCGGGTCGACCTCGTCGGGGCCTCCCCCGCCCACGACGCTCTCTGGCGTGACCCCCACGGTTTCGAGGCCGAGGTCCGCTCGATCGCGAATCGAACGGGTCGGGTGTGGGTCGAGAAGGTAAAGATCGACACCGCCCGGGGGCTCGACCTGGCCCGGTCCCGAGAAGACGACGCCGTCGGCGCGATAGCCGCGCGAATAGCGGACCTTCGTCGTGACCCCGAGCTACTCCATCAATTCGAACCGCTCTTCTCTGACGTGCACAGGAAGATCAGCGCCGACGCGCGAAGCGACGACGGTGCTCCCGTCGACACCCGGCGGATCGGTACCGTCGATCACATCAGGGACTGCCTCGACGCCAGCCTCGAGACGATCGTCGCACTCCTCGCCGGGGAGCAGGGGTGAAGATCAACCAGCTCGATCTCGTCGCGTTCGGCTCGTTCACGGACTGCGTCATCGACCTATCAGGGCCAGGCACTCATCTCGTCGTCGGTCCCAACGAGGCAGGCAAGTCGACCGCTATGGAAGCCGTCAGGCAGCTCTTCTTCGGGATCCCAGTGCGAAGCCAACACGCGTTCCTCCACGAGATGCGCGATCTTCGCCTCCGCGCCGTCCTTCGTGACGACAGCGGCGAGCTACTCGAGATCACCCGTATCAAGCGGCAGGCGGACACTCTTCGCGGTCCAAGAGACGAGATCATCGACGACGCCGTTCTCGCAAGGTTCCTCCACGACGTCAACGAGACCGTCTACGCCAACTTGTTCACTATCGGATCCGACGAGATCGCCCGCGGTGCTGAGGTGCTCTTAGCCAGTGACGGAGAGGTCGGCCGATCCCTCTTCAGCGCCAGCCGTGGAACGACCGATCTAAACGCTGTACTCACGAAACTCGACGAGCGTGCCGGAGAGCTCTTCAAGCCCTCGGCATCGCTCCCCAAGCTAAACGCCGCTATCCGTGAGTACAAGGAACGCACAACCGACGCGAAGCAGCTATCGACGAGCGCAAGAGACGTCGTCGAGCTCGACGAAGCGCTACAGACAGCACAAGACGGCTACGATTCCACGGCGGAGGAGAGAAAGGGGTGGGCGGTTCTAAAGGCACGCCTCGAGCGCGTGCGCGCCGCGACCCCGCTGCTTGCCGCCCGCCGCGACTGCCTCTCGAAGAAGAGCGAGCTCGAGCAGTCCGGCCCTCTCGTCGATCCAACCATCCGTGACCTCTTAGACGAAGCCCAGACTCTACGCAGCACCGCCGACTCAAAACGTCGAACGGCCCTCGCCGCTGTCGAACGCCTCGACCAAAAGCTCAGCGGGCTACCGATCGACTCGACCCTGATCGCGCACCGCGACACGATCGACGTCCTCCGAAAAGACAGTGGAGGCTACCGTGAGCGCGTCGACGATCTTCCCGCACTTGTCGCAAGACGCGGTTCCCTCGAACGCGACATCAAGGAGCTCTCACGACGCCTTCCGGGTGGATCCCCGCTCGGGACGGATCGGCGCTCCGGTCTCAGCGTCGACCAAGAAGAGCGGATCCGCCAGTTAGCCGAAGCTCGTCCGAAGCTCGAAGCCAACCTCGAACACGCAACGAGCCAGGTGACCGAGACGTCGAACTCGTTGGATTCGCTCCGTCGCGAACTCAACGATCTCGACGCCGGAATCGACGTCGGCGCGCTCGTCGCAGTCGCTACTCGCATTCGAAACGCGGGCGATCTCGAAACCAGACGGACCGACGCCGTTCGCAAGCTCCAAGATACCGACGCGACGATCACGAGCGCTCTGGCGGCTTTGGGGCTCGACGGTGCGGGTCCTCACGCCGTCGACGCAGTTGCAGTGCCCGCCGCCGAGACGATCCGGCGATACCGCGACAAGTTCGCCAAGCTCGCCGCAGATATCGACACACACCAAAGAGATCTCGACACGAGCACCTTGGGGCGTGACGGGACGGCGGCCGAGCTCGAGGAGCTACTGAGTGCGAAGAGTCCCCCGAGTGAAGAGGACCTCGTCAGCGCCCGCGCCCGGCGAGACCACGGCTGGCAACTCCTCCGAAGGAGGTGGATCGACGGCTCCGATGACCCCGACGCCGCTGAGGCGTTCTCCAGCGGTGAGTCGTTGGAGGACGCCTACGAAGCTGCAGTTGAAGACGCGGACCGCCTCGCGGACCGCCTCCGTGACGAAGCGAACGCAGTGGAACGGCGCAACTCACTCGAAGGCCAGCTCGACGAGACCGGCCGCCACATCACCTCCATCCGCGGGGACCTCGAAACCGCCCGTCGCGCCCGGGC
>JAJYQJ010000089.1 GCA_021794655.1 Actinomycetes bacterium
ATCTCGTGTGCCCCGTCGTTCTTGTTACCCGAACGTGACCGGTTAAACGTGATGTGGTGCTCGTTGCAGTAGTCAAAGAGACGATGGTTGATTAACTCCGAGCCGTTGTCGCTATCGTTGTGACGAGACCAGAAGCCATGAGGGCAAAGACGCAACCGTAAGGGATCCCCGCCGCGACGTAGGTGAGTAGCTGGCTCATGGCGTGGGGCTCTTGTGCTGGCCGGGTAGAACGGCTGTCCGGGGCAAGATGCCGACACCACCTGGGGTTGCAGGGATCGGCACGATCGGTTTGGGGGGATTAGTGAACTGGTAGGGGTGGTAGAAACACGTCCAGACCGTAGTGCGACTCGGGAAGGCGGGAACGAAGTGACCGTTTCTAACCTGGAGGTATACCGAACAGTTGCCCGGCGTCGCCGGTGCGTGTGAGACCTCCCAGTTAATCGGTGCGAGGATCCGACCGGCGGTGAAGGACTTCATATGGTTGATAGCGTTTACGAGACGGGCGCGCGTGAGATAGGGGCCCGCGGCACGCAGTCCGTCTACGAACAAGTTGGCGTTCACCCAGCCGGACAGCGCGGCCTCGTTTGGCTGCTCTCCTGGGTAGTAGCGCTTCATAGCGGCGAGAAACGCTGCCATCCCGGGGTAGCTGCCCGGGTGGAGCGACGGTGCGTCAAAGGGGACGTTGGAGATGATCGCATACGTGCCCTCCATTGCGGCCCCTTCACTCTTGACTGCTGACGGGTCGTAACCGGACATCCAGAGCTGGTGAACGTTCCCTATTCCCTGCTGGTGGAGCGCGTCTGAGAGGGTGACGTTCCCGCTCAGATCCATGCATGAGACGACGAGCCCGACGTGGGCGGACTTCATCCGCTGTACCACCGCGTTCATCCCGGTGAGCGGGATCGGCAAGCTCATGTTCTCGTAGCCGACCTTGATGCCGAACTTCTTGAACGAGTTAACCGCGCCGGTACAGCCCTGCTGGGACTGGATGATGTTGTACGCGAGGACCGCTACAGTGTGGTCGCCGAGCTGTTGTGGAAGGTACGACCACATAGGGGCTGGATAGCCAAATGCTTGGTAGGAGCCGTATGAACCGAACATCACCGGGCTGTTCGCCCACGTCGCGTTGGTGTTGATCCCGGTTCCAAACGTCGGCACCTGGTGGGAGCGAAGGAACGTCGCGCCGCTAAAACTCGGCGTCTCGACACCTACGACCGCAAACACGTGGTCCTGTTCGACGAGGGTGCGGGCGTCCTCTGCGTCGGTCGCGGGAGAGACGGAGTCGTTCAGCTTGTATGCGAGATCGAGCTTGCGACCGTAGACACCGCCTGCAGCGTTGACGGTGTTGAAGTAGGCGGTCACTCCGTCGAAGACCGGAGAGAAGTTGACGAAGGACCCCAACTCCGAGACTATCCCGCCAACTACGATGCGATGGGCGTATACGCCCTGGCGTTGCCCTCCGGTCGCAAGGCGCGGCTGCGCGTTAGCCGATAACGGAGCAACGATGAGAAGTGCGGCGACTGCGATGTAGGGAAGCGCTCTTAGAACGCCGCGCAACTTGGTGACGAGCGACCCACCAGCGAGGCTCCCACGAAGTTCACTCATCACTCAACGCCTTGTTCCACAGGACACTCCCCTGTAGAAGAGTTCGACCCGATGCACATCGCAACCCTACCTCCCGCTCCAGACGGCTGGGCGCTTCTCGGCGAAAGCACGCGGCCCCTCGACCGCATCCTCTGTTCCAAATATCTCTGCGGCGAGCGAGAGTTCCTGAGCAAACGCGTCTTCAAGCGGCATCCCGAGACCTCTTAGAACTGACTTCTTCACCGCCTCGATCGCGAGGGGCGCGTTCTTGAGAATCCTCTCGGCGTACCTGTGGGCTTCTTCTAGCAACTCCCCTGGAGGAACAACCTTGTTCACGAGACCCATCCGAAACGCGGTGTCAGCGTCGAGTGCGTCGCAACACAAGAGGATCTCCATTGCACATGGAAACGGGAGCTGCCTTGGAAGCCTCACTGTCGTACCACCTCCTGGGAAGAGCCCACGCTTTGGCTCGAAGATCCCAAAGGTAGCATCCGTCGAGGCGATCCGGATGTCTGTGCCCATCAGCATCTCGACTCCCCCGGCGACGCAGATGCCGTTTATCGCGGCGATCACGGGCTTGTAGAGGTCGAACTCTCGTAGAACCGCTATGAGCGCAGCGTCGGCGGGCATGTCGGAGGTTCCGGCTGCAAGTGCTTCGACGTCGTCGGTTACGGCCGGAACAAAGCTCTTGAGGTCTGCACCGACGCAGAAAACGTCGTCGACTCCGGTGATAATCGCGACACGAGAGTCCGGGTCGTCCCTGAAATCGATCCACGCACGAGCGAGGTCGCCGAAGTGTGGCATATCGAGAGAGTTTCGACGCTCCGGGCGGTTGATCGTAATCGTCGTTATCGCGCCGTCTCTACTGACTTCGATCGCCATCTCAGAACAGCTCCAGGAGCTTCGCGATGATCGTTCTTTGGATGTGGTTCGTTCCCATCCCAACCGGGCCTAGGAGCGCTTCGCGAACGTAGCGCTGAACGTCGCACTCCATCGTGTAGCCGAACCCGCCGAACACCTGCATCGCGTTCGTCGTCACACGCAACGCCATCTCTGTCGCGTAGACCTTGGCCATCGCTCCTTCGAGGGAGCACGGCTTGCCCTGGCTCTTCAGCCAGGCCGCCTTGTACGCGAGCATGCGACCCGCCTCGATCTCGATAGCCATGTTCGCGAGTTGGTGCTGCACCGCCTGGAAGTGCCCTATCGTCTGGCCGAACTGGACCCGCGTCTTAGCGTGCTCGAGCGCTTCGTCGAAGGCTTTTTGCGCGATTGCGACGTAGAGGATCGCAACCATGATCCGCTCGATGTCGAGCGACGCCCACATATGACCCCACCCTGCGCCGATGCCATCTGGGTATCCACCGATCGCCATGTCTTTTGGCACTTGAACGTTGTCAAATATGATCTCACAGAGGCTGATCGCGCGCCCTCCGAGCTTTGGTATGTCTCTGACGGTGACACCGGGAAGTTTACGATCGACCATGAATATGGTGATCCCTTGGTACTTCTTCTCTGGATTTCGCTGCGTTCGGGTAACCGCCATGATGAAGTCGGCCATGTCCGCACCGGATATGAAGATCTTGTTTCCGTTCAAGACGAAACAGTCGTCGCGCTCTTCAGCGAAGGTCTGAACGTTGGCTCCGTCGCTCCCGGCCTCGGGCTCGGTCAAGGCGAAGCAGCCTCGAAGCTTTCCTGAGACGATCTCGGGAATCCATTTGGACCTCTGCTCATCGTTCCCGTTCAACAAGAGCATCTCTCCTGCGAAAAACACCGGCAACAAGAACGCGGCAGACGCCGCTTCGCTTCCATAGGCGAGTTCCTCACAGAGTATTACGAACTCGAACACGCCTCCTCCGGAGCCACCGTACTCTTCAGGGAAGGGGATCCCGAAGAGTCCTGCGGCCGCCATCTTCGCAGAGAGCTCTGCAGGATAGCGACCGGTTTCGTCGATCTCGCGATCGAGTTCTTTTGACGTCTCTCTCTTGATGAAGTCCCGCACCATCGTGCGGAGGGCCTCCTGCTCTTCTGTGAATGACAGGTCCACTTCGTGCTCCTTCCTCTTCTATATCCAGCTTGGACGTTCGAGTACGACTGCTGTGCCCTGGCCAAAGCCCGCACAGATGCTTGCGACTCCGTAGCGGGCGTTACGCCGAGCTAACTCGAGTGCGAGGGTCCCGACGAGGCGAGCGCCACTTGCCCCGACTGGATGCCCGAGTGCGCAGGCCCCTCCGTTAACGTTCACGCGCCCGGGGTCAATACCGAGCTCCTTCATGGCGACGAGTACGACTACGGAAAACGCTTCGTTGATCTCCCACAGATCGACGTCGTCGACGCTGAGCCCGGCGCGAACGAGCGCTTTCTTGGACGCGGGCACGTTGCCGTATCCCATGATCTCAGGAGCGACGCCGGCAACCGCTTGTGAACTGATCACCGCGAGCGGTTTAAGACCGAGCTGTTCTGCCTTCTCGCGCGATGCGAGCATCACCGCTGCCGCCCCGTCGGCGGTCTTCGAACACGCAGCGGAGGAGACCGTGCCGTGCTCTGGATCAAAAGGCGTCGGGAGAGATGCAACCCGCGCAGGGTCGAGGCCTGGCCGCGGACACTCGTCCGCTTCTGCGATGATGGGATCACCCTCACTGGAGAGCCCAGGAACTGGAACGATCTCTGCAGCGAGGCGCCCCGCCCGCTGAGCCTCGACAGCTAGCTCGTTGCTCTGGATCGCCCACTGATCCTGCTCCTCGCGCGAGAACCCAAAGAGCGTCGCGAGGCGTTCTGCGGTCAGCCCGCCGATTATCTCGATGGGATTCATGCGCTCGAAGATCCTCGGGTTGGGAGACATCATCGAAAGAAGGGTTCCCTTCTCTTTGATGAGTTCGTCCAAGTCTGTCTCTGCGGTCACGATCGGGAGCTCGTAGTGGGTCAGGCTCTCCATACCGCCGGCCGCAATCAGATCGCCGCAACCGGTCTGGATCGCCATTGCCGCACACTGCACCGCAGACATAGCGGTCGAACACGCGCGCTCGACGGATAGCCCGGCGACCTCGAAGGGCAGGCCAGCTAAGACCGCGACGTTCCTGCCTGGATGCGCCTGCTCTCCAAACTGCTCTACAGCACCGAAGATGACCTCTTCGATCTCGGACGGATCGACACCCGTCCGCTCCACCAGCGCGCTCAGGGCCGCTGATCCAAGATCGTCCGACCTTACCTCCCTTAAAGCGCCACGCTCTCCTGCCCGCGTGAACGGTGTACGAACGTAGCCGACTATCACGGCCTCACGAAGCCTGTTATCCCTCACTGTCGTTACCTCCTGACACGTCACGCTCGCCGCTGGTGAAAGCCCCGGTGAAGAACATCTCGAGCATCGAGGAGCTGAGCCCCTCTGGAAAACGCCCGGGATCAGCGAGCTTCTGGAGCATTAGACCTTCGCCGAGGGCGATCAAGCCCGCTGCTAGGTCGAGCGCCGGCATCGCGAGGGCGATCCCGAGCTCTTGGGCTTGGAGCTCGACTGCGATAGCGACACGGGTACGCATCGCTTCGTAGTGAGCCGCGAACTTCCGGCGTAGGGCTGGATCTCGCGCTGCGGACGCCCAGAACTCCATGAAAAGAAGACACCAGTCGCGATTGCGTTCGATGATCGCGGCCAGTCGCTCTCCACCCTCGTGTGCTCGCCCTTCCAGGCTGTCGGCCTTGCGGAACACGTCGCCGATCAGATCAAGTTTCTGGCGCGTCCGTTGATCGAACAGCGTCAAGAACAGATCCTCTTTCGTCGCGAAGTTCGAATACACCGCCCCCTTCGAGAACCCCGCTTCCTCTGCGACGTCTTCCACAGAAGCGGCGTTGTAACCACGGCGCGCGAAGACTCTTGCGGCGGCCTCGAGGAGCTTGTCGCGCGTAAGGGCCTTCTTCTCTTCGCGACTGAGCCTCGACTGACGGCGCGAACGCACGTCAGTTACGTCGCTAACGGCCGAACGCTCACTACTCACTACTGGACTCCCCTGCGGAAGACTTCGCCGTTGTGCGCTGATGGCCAAGTGAGGGGGTGAAGCCCTCGGGTAGGCTGGCCGACCTTAACTCGAGGAACTGCTCTAGGCCTTCTGGGCCGAACTCGCGTCCAACTCCTGAGTCCTTAAACCCGCCGA
>JAJYQJ010000065.1 GCA_021794655.1 Actinomycetes bacterium
CACCCATCGAGCCGTAGAAGTGCGCGTTGCCGAAGCTAAAGATCCCACCGTCTGATGCAACCTCCCAGTACCCTCCACCATTCGGGGTCGACGCGATCCCAACTATCGGCTTATTAAGTGGTCTCGCACCCATCGAGCCGTAGAAGTGCGCGTTGCCGAAGCTAAAGATCCCACCGTCTGATGCAACCTCCCAGTACCCTCCACCATTCGGGGTCGACGCGATCCCAACTATCGGCTTATTAAGTGGTCTCGCGCCCATAGAGCCGTAGAAGTTCGCGGTCCCAAACGTGAACAGGCCGCCGTCGGTCGCCACCTCGTCGTAGCCTTGAGTTGGAACCGTTCCCGACATTGCGAGAGTCACCGTATTTCCGGCTGTGTCGCTGCTGTCACCGACAGCCCAGCAACTCGCAGCTACCACACACGTCGTCCCGCTCAACTCCGAACTAGCGCCGACCATCGCCGTCGTATTCTGCGCCCAACCGCTCCCGTTCCACTCCATGACGAGTGCCGACCCGTTGCCGTTCGCCTGTGTCGTCGCTCCGACCGCGACACAAGCACTCGTGGAGCTGCAACTAACCGAGTTGACGAAACTCGTTGAGCCGGCCAAACCGCCGGGATGAGGAGTTCCCGCCTGTGACCACGACGATCCGTTCCAAAAGAGCGCGACAGGGGTATATCCTCCCGTCCCAATCAGATCCCCAACCGCGATACAACCGGCCGACGCCGGGCACGACACACTTGTCAACGCGGCTATACCCAGCGACGCGGGCAGACTAACCGACGTCCACGCAGAGCCGTTCCACTGCATTGCGATTGCAGACAGAGTCGACTGAGTGGAGGAAAGCCCAACCGCTATGCAGTTCGAACTCGACGAACAAGAGATGCTCGTGAGTGCTCCCTCCGCCCCGATCGGATTGGGGGTCGTCATCTGGGTCCAGCTCGTACCGTTCCACTGCATCGCAAAGGTCGAAAGGTTAGGTGACGCTCCAGCCTGACCTACTGCCCAGCAGTCGTTATTCGACACACACGTCGCCCCAACTAGCACGTCGGTCGCACTCGTCCCTCCCGGACTCGGCGCCGACACCTGACTCCAACTCGCTCCGTTCCATTCGAGAACAAGATTCGAGGTCGGCCCCCCACTATTGTCCCCCATGGTTCCAACAGCGAAGCACTCGTTTGTTAACGCACAAGTCACCGAGTACAACTCGCTCTCTTGGGTACCGCCTGATCCGCCCGGATCGGGACTCGGAACCAACGCCCAACTCGAACCGTTCCAATGGATCGTGATTGTCGTGATATTTGAGCTTGCAGAAGTCGAATTACCTACCGCCCAACAGTCCGACGGGGATACACAACTCACCGAACTAAGCTGATCCAACCCCCCTGATGCGGCCCCAGGGCTCGGCGTCGCGACCTGTCCCCAGTAAAGCCCTGTCGCCCCCGCAGCGACCGAACTAGTTGCAATAGCAGCAAACCCCCCGAGCAACGTCGCTACAACCACCATACAGCGAAGAGTCTTCTTGGCGCCCATCGTCCACACTCCCTTTCGGTCCCGCCCACTCCCGGTAACGCTTTTGGACGATGCTATCTGGTGACGCTTTCGCGCTGCTAATCCACTTAATCCACTTAATCCACCGCGACTTCTTCAGATCCCGTCTTGAACCCCCGCCGGGCAAACGGGAGCGCCTCCACGGCGAACACAATGCCAAAAGCAGGTTCTGTCAGAAGAATCGACCCGGCAATCTCTTCCCACGTCGCGCCGACTTGTGCTGCGAGCCGCGCATGACGCTCAACCCCACCTGACTGACGCGCTATGACGGTGCACACGAGACGTATCAACTCATGGGTCTTTCGATCAGGAGCCGGCAACGAATCGATCGATGCTAGCCAGGCGTTCTGGGCCTTCAACACCGCAGGCGCCCATTCAGCGAGATATCGTTCGGACGGGAACGGCCAGTCGTCGGTGAGGCGTTCTTCTTCGCTACGGTCCTCTGCCACGCGATCCTCCTCAAGACGGTCCCCGTCGTGCGAGGGTCGGTCCTTCCCTTTTCGCTCCACCAATCTCCTATCTTAAGAACCTGGTTCGGGGTCGCGTGGTTGGCCCAGGAGTCGCTCAGCGATCACGTTTCGCTGGACCTCGCTCGTACCCCCCGCGATCGTGAGGCATCGCGTCGCCAAGAAGCCTTGACTCCAGCGTTGAGCGCTTCCGGCCGCAACCGCGCCGCAACCGCCTTCTAGCATCAGTCCTGTCTCTTGAATCCTCTGCTCGTGCTCTGCGCCGAGAAGTTTACGAACACTCGCGACCGCTCCGACATCGACTCCCGACAGAGCGCGCAGCGTCGCGCGCTGGCCCATCAAACGTAACGAGTGCGCTTCCGCGAGCAACTCTCCCAATCTGATCAACGTTCCCGTCGGCGCGTCTTCACCGAGAGACTTGACACGTTTTAGGACGGACTCCGCGCCGGCCCCGAAGGTTGCACCCGACGACAGCGATACTCGCTCGTTGCTCAACGTCGTTCGCCCAATCTTCCAACCCTCCCCCGGCTCTCCGACCAAGCAGTCGTCGGGAACGAACACCGAGTCAAAGAAGACTTCGTTGAACAGCGCAGCTCCGGTCAGCTCGCGCAGCGGACGCACTTCTAAGCCTTTTGAGTGCATGTCGACGATGAAGTAGCTGATTCCGTCGTGTTTTGGGGCACTCGGATCCGTTCGCGCGAGACAGATTCCCCAGTCAGCAATGTGTGCGAGAGACGTCCACACCTTCTGGCCGTTCAACCTCCAACCTCGATCCACCTTCTCCGCTCGAGTGGACAGACTCGCAAGGTCCGACCCCGCACCTGGCTCGCTGAACAGTTGACACCAGCTGATCTCGCCGAGCAGCGTCGGGCGAACCCACCTCTCTTGCTGCTCGGGGGTCCCGTGAGAGATCAACGTTGGAAGCGCCCACGCACCGACTGCGAGATTAGGGCGGTTAACCCCTACTCGCGCCATCTCTTCATCGATTACGAGCTGTTCGAGGGGACCCGAGTCTCGGCCCCACGGCTTTGGCCAGTTCGGAGCGATCAAGCCGTTCTCTGCAAGGTAGCGACGCTGCTCGGTCCAGATGTCCAACGGGGCCGCCTTAGCTACGATCGGTGCGATCTCAGCGCGGATCTGCTCAGCCTCATCGGGAAGGTCGGCCGCGATCTGCCTACGCACACCGCTCAGCGCCATCTGCGCTATAGAACTCTCCAGTTCTCCGATCCCGCCTAGCAACTGGCGGGTCGACAGTGCCCGTTTTAGGTAGATATGGGCATCGTGTTCCCAAGTGAATCCAATACCACCGAGGATTTGAACGCACTGCTTCGCACAGTGGACGAAGGTGTCAAGAGCGATCGAACCAGCGATCGCTGCGGCAAACGAGCGTTCGGAGCCGTCGCCTTCCAACCCGGCGCCGTCTGGAGCGCCTCCGTCTCGCAGCGCCTGTGCCGCGTCCCAAGCCACGGCTTCTGCCTGCTCGACCATCACGAGCATGTCGGCGAGCTTGTGCTTTATGGCTTGGAACTGCCCGATTGGCCGACCGAACTGGATCCTCTCTTTCGCGTACTGTGACGCGGTATCGAGGCACCACCGCGATCCGCCTGCACACTCTGCCGCCGCCATCGTCAACGCGAGGTCCAATAGCGTTCTTGTATCCAAGTTCTCAAACTGGCGCATGGGTGGAACCGACACACGGTCTGCGTGGATCTCGCCCACCGGTCGCGTCGAGTCCAAAGGCGTCAACGCCTCGACCCGCACCTCGCCAGCGCTCGACTCTCCACCCATCTCGCCTCCGTCGCCGCACTCGAGGAGGCACCAGCCCCCACCTGAGACGGGAACGAGCAAGACCTTGGCAACTGGCGCTCCAAGCACGGGGCTGAGCGTTCCAGAGACGACGAGGCTCCCGTCGTCGAGTTTAGAATCGATATGAAGCTCGCCAGATCCCAGGAATACCGCGCTCGGAGTGCTGCCGTCGACGAGGCCGGGAAGAAACTTATGGCACTGCTCCGGGCTACCCGCTGACGTGAGTGCCGAAGCGGTCAGGACCGTTGGCAGTACGGGCCCAGGCGCACTCGCGTACGCAAGTTCTGAGAGCACGACGGCCAGTTCGACAACTCCAAATCCCTCGCCGCCGAACTCCTCGTCGACATGGAGCCCCAACCAACCCTGGTCGGCAAACTCCTTCCATATAGAAGGCAGTTCCGGAGCCGGTTCAGGCGGGTTATCAGTTGCGTTTTCATCAAAAAGCGGGAGCGTGGCTCGTGGAACCTCGCGCGGGCAGTGAGCCTCCAGCCAACGTCGGAGAGTGCGTGCTAAGTCTTCGTGTTCTTCTAATACGCCAAGTGACACCCGATCACGGCTCCCCTCTGTCTACTCTCTCGCCGTCACTCCACAGCGATATCGCTCCCGTCGGGCAGCCTTCTGCTGCGACCTTGAGCCGCTCTTCAGCGGTCGCTCGAGCGTCTAGAACCTCCGCATGACCGTCGTCAGCCAGCTCGAACGACTCCGGTGCCCAAAATACACAGTTGCCCGACCCCATGCACACATCTTTGTCTATCCGTATCTCAATCATCCCTCTCCCGTCAGCACCAACGCACTCGTCGGAACACCTTCTCCAGAGGTAACAAGACAGGTCTTAGCGTCGGGCACCTGGTTGGTAGAGGTCCCGCGAACCTGTCGTACGCCCTCGGTAATCAAGTTAAATCCATGGACATACGCTTCAGAGAGCCCGCCGCCGGACGTATTCGTTGGAAGCTTTCCGTCAATCCTGAGACTGCCTTCCGCGACGAAATCAGCAGCCTCTCCACGTTCACATATGCCATATCCCTCCAGCGACAGCAGGATCAAAGGTGTGAACGCGTCGTAGATCTGAGCAACGTCGATATCTCGTGGGCCGACCTCTGACTGCTTCCAAAGGCGGCGCGCGCACGACCACGCAGGGCCCTCCAGTGGATCGTCACAGAAGTAGTTCACCATCGACTCATGGTCGCGGTTGATCCCTTGTGCGAACGAATGTATATATGCGGGCTTTTCCGCACAGTCTTTAGCGCGTTCTGCAGAGACGATCACGGCCGCTAAAGCACCGTCAGTCTCCAGGCAGTTGTCGAATAGGCAGAGCGGCTCTGATATCCATCTCGCCGCCATGTAGTCGTCGATCGTCATCGGTTTCTCGTACATGAGAGCGGCTGGATTTCTGTTCGCATACCGCCGAATCGCCACCGCAATCTCTCCGAGGTGCTCTCTCGTCGCGCCGTAGTCATGCATGTAGCGCCGAGCCAGCATCGCTACTTCGTCGACAGGCCGCAGAAGCCCGAACGGACGGGTCCACTGAGCCTGGATCGGCAGTCTCGTCGGTGCAGACGCCCACGGCCTACTGTTACGAGCACCCCGTTTACGTGACCGCCACGCTACGACTACGTCGGCCTGGCCCGTCGCGACAGCGATCGCTGCGTGACCAACAGTTGCACACCCCGCCCCGCCACCGTAGCCAACCTGAGAAAAAAACGTAACCTCCCCTGCGCCAATACTCTTGGCCATGGTGACCTCGTCCGTCGTCTCCGCA
>JAJYQJ010000016.1 GCA_021794655.1 Actinomycetes bacterium
CGTAGTTCAAAGCGAGCAAGAACAAGAACATCGCAGATGCGGGAAATACGGTGAGCCACGGATTAACTTGGAGGTAGTTACGCCCTTCATTCAACATGTTTCCCCAAGACGGCGTCGAGACCGGAACGGAGAGACCGAGAAAAGCGAGTGAGCCCTCCAGAACGATTACCGCCGCGACGCCGAGAAGGCTGAACGAGACGACCAACGGCAAGATGTTGGGAAGGATCTCACGGAAGAGGACTCTTGTGCTGCTCGCACCTTGGGCTCTTGCCGCGGTGACGAACTCCCGGCTCGCAACCGAGAGCGTCGCGGCCCGCACGATTCTAAAGGCCAACGGCGAACTGGCGATACCGACAACAACCGTTATCTTCCAGAGTTCGTGGCCCCAGAAAGTAACTATCGCCATCACGGCGACGAGCGCCGGAAACGCCAAGAGGACATATGATGCAGCGTTCAAAAGAGTGTCGGTCGCGCCACGCCGGTAACCCGAAACCATTCCAAGAGTTCCCCCGATCCCAAGGCCGATAGCGATGGCGCCGAATCCGACGATCAAAGAGACACGCGATCCGTAGACGGTCCTACTCAAGATATCTCTTCCAAGGTCGTCGGTGCCGAGTAGGTGCGTCCAACTGGGGCTCTGGTTGATCGCTGCGTAGTTCTGGAGGTTTGGATTGGGAAGCGGGAGAAGGTTCGCCAAGATGGAGAGGAGGATCGTAAGTGCGACCCAGCCGACAGACAGCCAAAATAGCCAGCCCAAGCTGGATCGTCTCGCCGGGCCTTGGGGGGAGGCCTTGGAGCTACTCACGGGCAATCCTCGGATCGACAACGGTAAATAGAAAATCGACGATGAAATTGATAGCGACGACCGCGACTGCGACGACGAGGACGATACTTTGCACAACTACGTAGTCGGACTGCTCGATCGATACGACGAGCTGGTAGCCGAGTCCGGGAAGCTGCAAGAGATACTCGACGACGAACGTACCCGCAATGAGAGTTCCTATGTTTACGCCGGCGGAGGCCAAGAAGGAGATCGACGAGGGACGTAGCGCGTGACGGAGCAGGATTCTGCGATCCGATAGTCCTTTTGATCTCGCCATTACTATGAAGTCTTGTTGCAACGTCGCGATCAGGTCGTTCCTCAAGAGCCTATAGTAAACAGCAATTGAGCCAAGAGATAGGACAATTGCGGGCAAGATCATTACGTGAAGGTTCGTCCAGAGGTTCGTGGAGATCGGTACGTACGCTCCCGGCCCCGGGAAAAGGTGAAGGTGGATCGATAGCAGGAGCACGAGGAGCGGTGCTACTACAAACGACGGCAGTGCGAGCATCGCAAAGGTAATCGCCGTCGAGTAGCGATCGACTGCCTTAGTAGGGTGTCGCGCGGCCAAGAGGGCAAGGGTAATAGCGACGGGAAAGGCAATTATCTGAGATATGACGATTAGTTCGAGGTCGATTGGATACGCGTGAGAAATGATACTCAAAGTGGTCTCGTGGGTAGTGAACGACTGGCCAAGGTTGCCCTCTATGAAGTGTGCGATCCAGATGAAGTACTGCTGGTAGAGGGGTTTGTCGAGGCCGAGTTGGTGGAGAAGGATTGCCCGGTTCGTGGGGTTGTCGTTCGGGCCGAGGATCGTAACGGTTGGGTCTCCGGGGAGGATATGGACCAAAAAGAACGCCCCGACCGAGACGGCAACGACTATTGCGAGCAGCGCGACCGCGCGTTTAGTCAGGTATTTGACCACTGGGCGATGCCCCTCGTATCGTCGAGATCACAGTGGATATCGAGCTTAAACCCAACGAGAGATTCTTGCGCGCCAATGCCCGATATGACACCATCCGCGAGTATCGTTCGAATACCATTCACTAGGTGAAAATGTCGACGACCGAGACGACCGAGACGACCGAGACGACCGAAGCCCACGACCTCGTCACGTCTCAAGGCAGCGCTGGAGCGGTTCAAGAAGAGGGGTCGGCCACGCCTTCACGGCAGTCGCGAAACGAAGCAGCGTCGGCACAACACGACTCGAGCTCGCCGCCCGTCGAGCACCTGTCGGGTTTCTGGAGAAGAGCTGCGTTTGTGGGCGCCGCGCTGGCGATCGTGGCGGGACTCGTCCTTAGATTCTGGACTAGATCGCCCCTCTGGCTGGACGAGGCGTTAACCGTCGATATCTCTAAGCTTCCGATACATTCGATCCCTGCGGCACTCAAGCGTGACGGAGCGCCACCTCTTTACTACTACATGTTGCACTTTTGGATGGGGGTGTTTGGTACGTCGAATCTCGGCGTGCGATCACTGGCGGGGGTGATATCGGTGGCGACGATACCGGTTGCCTGGGTCGCAGCGCGTAGGTACGCCGGGAAGAAGGCGGCTTGGATTGTAGTGATCATGGTCGCGACGGCTCCGTTTGCCGTCTACTACGCGACAGAGGCTCGCATGTACTCGCTGGTGATGTTTTTGAGCGCGTGTGGAATTGTCGCAGTTGACAACTGCCTGCGGAAGCCGACGCCGGGAAACGTCGTCGCTATCGCTGTTGTGACCTCAGGGTTGCTCTACTCGCACTACTGGTCGTTGTATCTCGTCGGCGCGGCTGGGCTGTGGTTGATTATCAGGATCGTCAGATCTGAGACGTTAGAGCGCAAGAAGGCGATCACCGCGCTTTTTGGGGTGGTCGCGGGCTGCATCACCTTTGTCCCGTGGGTTCCAATTCTAATCTTCCAGGCCAAACACACCGGAACCCCATGGGCTAAACCTCCTAACTTTGCAGCGATCATCAACGCGGTGACCGGGTTTACGGACAATCAGGCAACGCAGCTGACAACGGGTTCGAACCAGGGGAGACTGTTGGCACTGTTCTACTTTGGACTAGCTGCGCTCGGGCTCTTTGGGGTCGCGGTCGATCGGTTTCATATCGATCTCGACATCCGTACCCGCCGCCGTGGACGTCCGATGGCGTTCATCGTCGGGGTCACGCTTACCGCGGCAATAGCGGGTGGAATCATTACCGGGAGCGCGTTCTCACCACGCTACGCATCTGTCGTGTTTATTCCACTACTCGTACTGATCGCTGTTGGCGCCTTGGTCGTCTCCGACGTGCGCTTTAGGGCGATCATGGTGACAGTTATCGCTGTCGCGGGTCTCGCTGTCGCGGTTGAAAACATCTGGACACAACGAACTCAGGCGGCGCAGGTGGCCGCGGTCATCAACTCACATGCCCACCCGGGAGACGTTGTTGCGTTCTGTCCTGATCAACTCGGACCTGCCGTCAATCGCCTGCTTCCAGGTGGGCGATTCACCATGATCACCTATCCGCGCGGAACCGGGCCGGAGTTTGTCAACTGGGTTAACTACACAGCGGTTGCACAAGCATCGAATCCCGCCAAGTTCGCACTGCGCTTGGAACGAATGGCTGGCACAAGGCATCAGATTTGGCTGGTCAACGCGCCGAACTACCACGGGTTTGGAATCAAGTGCCAACAACTCGCAGGGGACCTCTTGAACGCTCCGGGATACGGTGGGCATCAGTGGGTAGCTGCTAACTCCTACAAGTTCTACGAGCCGATGACGTTGACGCAGTTTGCGCCGCCGACGGCGCGACAGGCGACGGGCTGAACGGTTGGACTCAACAAGTCCCCTTGGCACAGCGGTGCAGTTGAAAGCCGGCGCGGGAGCGAGGGCGAGAAGCTTCTTCTTTCGTTTCGCGCGGTCGGTGCGGGCGGTGTTGCCCCAGTGGATAGTGGCGAGACTCGTCGTGCTCGGCACCCTTGCGCTCGCGAACTTGATCGTTGCCCGAGTTCACCCAGGACGCCCTGGAGTCGTGTCGCGGGCACACGCTGGTCTGCTTGGTTGGGATGCGGGGTGGTACGAGACGATCGCGCGCGTCGGTTACGGGCCCCTCGGGCACCAGTCACTCCGTTTTTTCCCTCTCGTGCCGCTACTCACTCGGATGCTCGGATATCTCTTTATCGGGGATGGCTCCGCAGTCGTCGTCGTTTCAAACGTTTCAACACTGCTCGGTACTGCGCTCTTGTTTGTCCTGGTCCGACGGGAGACGGGCGACGAGAGACTGGCGAGTCGCACGGTGTGGCTGTTCTCGCTCTTGCCGCCTGCGTTTGTGCTGGTGATGGGATATGCGGAAGGTACGTTGCTTTTCTTCACGGCCGGCTGCTTTGTGGCGTTGAGGCGCGGTGCCGGGAAGGCGGAGTGGTCAGGTCCGACCGGTCCGTCTTGGATCGTCGTCGCGTTGTGTGGGTTCGGGGCCGCGTTGACGCGACCGCTCGGGGGACTCTTGATGTTGGCGATCGGGGTGGAAGTGTTGAGATGGTGGGGGCGTTCGGACATGAAGCAAAGGGTCCTCATGGGTACCGCTCTGTTGTCTCCGGCTCTTGGTACGGCAGCGTTCCTTGCCTGGGTGGGGATCGTATTTGGCAATCCGTTGATTCCTGTCACGGTGCAGACCCAGTCGGGACACCACGGAGGACTCACGAACCCACTCCAGACGGTGTTCAACGACGCCAGAGCGGTGCTCGGTCACCATTTCGGGACAGCGTTGCATGTTCCCTGGGTCGTTCTCGTCGTGGTGTTGATCGTCGTCACCTGGCGAAGGTGGCCGGCGACGTATGGCGCGTTTGCGACCGGGGTAGTCGCCGTTGCACTCAGCGGAACGAACTTGGACTCCTTTGAACGCTACGCACTGAGCGCTTTCCCACTGGTGATGACGGGCGCGCTCCTCACCTCGGGGGAGAAGATGGAAAAGACGGTGTTGGCCCTGGCGACTGCAGGGATGGTCGCCTACGCGCTCTTGGCGTTTTTGAACCTATCGGTTCCCTGAGCGACCGTCGGGCGAGTTTGCCGGCCCAAATAGAGGGTTCACCCCGGACGCTACTGCAGCGGCTAACCTTTGCAAGGTTGCGGGACAGTGCGGGCCAAGTCGAACTAGACAAGTCGAACTTTCGAAATCGAAGCATTGAGATGAAAGCATCAGAGACAGAGCCAAGTAGTGGGATCTCGATGTGTAGGTACCGACTCGAACCCGCTTTAGGAAAGGTTGTGTCCTGCGAGGTTGAGATCTGCGGCTAAGGCGACAGGATGGGCAAGGACCGTCGAGCCGGTCGATAAGGTACGGTTTAGTTCGAGTGGATGTGAAGGGACTCTAGTGAGCGGGAGCGGTAAAGACCGTGTAATAGGTGGTGATAGTCGCGCAAACGGCGCGGGGTCGAGCGATCCGGTGGTCGTCATCGGGGCTGGACCCGCAGGCCTCACCGCTGCGTACGAAATGGCGAAGGCAGGAGACGACGTCGTCGTCTTCGAAGCCGACTCGGTAGTTGGTGGAATTAGTAGGACGGTGCTGCGCGACGGGTGGAGATTCGACATCGGCGGTCATCGGTTTTTCACTAAAGTCGAACCCGTAGAAGCGTTCTGGCACGAGATACTTCCGAACGAGGACTTCTTGTTGCGCCCTCGGATGAGCCGCATCTACTACGAGGGTAAGTTCTACGACTATCCGCTGAAGCCTGCGAATGCGCTACGTAATCTCGGCCCGTTGGAGGCGTTCCTGTGCGGGTTGTCCTATATTTGGGCGCGAATCGCTCCGCCGAAGAATCAAGACAACTACGAAGGTTGGCTAGTCGCAAGGTTTGGTTGGCGGCTATATCGGACGTTCTTCAAGACGTACACGGAAAAGGTATGGGGCGTGCCGGTCGACAAGATGCCGGCAGACTGGGCGGCTCAGCGAGTCAAGAACTTGGACCTGCGACGAGCGATTCTGAACGCGGTCTTGCCCAAGCGTAACCAAAAGGACATAACGAGCCTCATCGAGGAGTTTCAGTACCCAAAGTATGGCCCCGGTATGATGTGGGAACGCTGCGCGGAACTTGCGTCGTCGCTCGGCGTGAAGGTCGTGATGAACGCGAAGGTGACAAAGGTTCATCTAGACGACGACCGAGCCGTTGGCGTGACGATTGAGCGCAGCGATGGATCGACGGAGTTTGTCGGCGCGTCGCACGTGATATCGACGATGCCGTTACGTTCGCTGACTAGATCGCTGGAGCCGGAAGTGCCAAGCGACGTACTGCGAGCGGCGAACGATCTTCACTATCGGGACTTCTTGACGGTCGCACTGGTAATGCCGAAGGAGAAGGGTTTTCCAGACAATTGGATCTACATTCACTCCACCGAGGTGAAGGTCGGAAGGGTCCAAAACTTCGGTGCGTGGTCTCCCTACATGATCAAGGACCAAAAGACGTGTCTTGGTCTCGAGTACTTCGTCTTCGAAGGAGACGAGCTTTGGGAGAGCAGTGACGAAGCACTCATTGCTCGGGCCGAGGCAGAGTTGATCAAGCTCGGACTCGCGAGCGTTGGTGACGTTGAGGCAGGCTACGTCGTGCGCGTGCCGAAGGCATACCCGTACTACGACTTTGAGTATCGTGACAACGTTCAAACGATAAGGAACTTTCTCGAGGCGCACGCGGTCAACGTCTATCCGATCGGACGCAATGGAATGCACAAGTACAACAATCAGGACCACTCGATGTATACGGCGATGCTGACTGTCGAGAACATACACGGTGCAAGTCACGACATTTGGGCTGTGAACGTTGAAGAGGAGTATCACGAGTCCTCGACCGCTCCGTCGTCTGAGCGTAGCGGTGGGACGGGACGGGACGCACCGGTGTTGCCCCGTATGGAACATTAGGTAAAGACGGGTTGGTTGGCGCCAACGGGAGTGCCCGTGCAAGACGTTAAGCTGCATCGTGGATCGCCTGTCTACAAGAGCTTAGTTATCTACGGTGTTGCCGGCCTGTTGTACTTCGCGTTCTCACTCGCGATTTGGTGGAACGTGTGGAGCACGAGTCCGACCAGCACCGCGACCTGTGGCTGCGGGGATCCAGCTCTGTTCATGTGGTTCCTTCAATGGCCTGCGTTCGCGCTAACGCACGGCAAGAGTATCTTTTTTTCGACGTACTTGTTTCATCCAACCGGCATTAACCTCTTGTCTAACACTTCGGTCCTCGCTATCGGGGTTCCGCTTGCGCCGATCACGCTGGCGTTCGGCCCGGTCGCAACGCTGAACGTCGCGTCGACGCTGGCGCCGGTGATGTCCTCACTTGGGGCGTTCTACTTGATACGGCGGTGGGTTCGTTGGTCGCCTGGTGCATTTGCCGGCGGGCTCTTGTACGGCTTTTCGCCCTACGTCCTTGGCAGTCTTGCGTACGCACACTTGATGACGGCCGCGCTCGTGATCCCCCCACTTGTGTTTGCATGCCTCGACGAGCTCCTCATCCGCCAGCGTCATAGCCGGGTTCGTGTCGGTGTGGTGCTGGGACTGCTCGTGATCGTACAGTTCTTTGTGAGCACGGAGGTCTTGGCGATCATGGCGATCGTCGTCGTCGTCGGGGCGTTGGAGCTGTGTGTCTACGGTCTTGTTCGTGACCGTACCGAGCTGTTCAAGAGGGTTCGCTACGCAGTTCGAGGACTCGTCGCCGGAGGGATCGTTGTGGTCGTTGGAGTTGGATACCCTGCTTGGTATGCACTGAGTGGACCGGCGCATCTCAGGGGGCGACTCTGGCCCAATATCGCGGTGATCGGAGGGTATACGCCGATATCGTTCGTCTCGCCTACGTTTGGTACTAAACCGAGTATCTTGCTCGACTTGGGTGGGTACCTCGGGCGCGTCCTGCCGTCGTCGGGTTATCTGGGCGTTGGGGTGATCGTCTTGGTCTTTGGTGGACTCGCTATCTGGCGATCCGATAAGGTGCTCTGGTTTTTCGGGGTACTAGCGTGTGTGACGGCGGTGCTTTCGTTGGGTGAGCGCAAAGGCTACTGGGTGCCGTGGCAGATGTTTGACCGTACTCCTATATTGGAGAACATCATCGAGCAGCGCTTCATATGCTTTACGTTTCTTTTTGTGGGGGTGTTTCTAGCGGTGACGATGGAGAAGAGTCGGGCGTGGGTATTGAGTAGATGCAGTACCCCCGAGCACTTGAGCCGCGATCGAACTCGACGTGGATCCGCAGGCGTCGCTGGGTCCGCGTTGGGACTCGCCGTCGCCGGCGTCGCTCTCGGCCCGATCGCGTTTGCGTTTGCACCGGCACTTCCCTACCACGTCGTCCCGGTCTCACTGCCTAAGTGGTACGCGACGAAAGCCAAGAAGTTGCACTCCGGCGAGGTCCTGCTAACTTATCCCGCGCCGTTCTCGGGCATTCAATCGGCGATGGCGTGGCAGGCGGTCGACGGGATGCGCTGGATGCAGGCGGGAGGAGGAGGACCCCAGGGAGTGCCGGATAGAGCGGGAGCGTACCGGCCAGGATTCCTAGTCCTTTCACACCTCGGATTTGGATTCGCGAGCGAACCGACCGGGACCCCAGCAGAGCTTCGTGCGGTCAGGAGTGCTCTCACCGGTTGGCGTGTGACGATGGTGGTCGTAGCCGACCAAGCCGGCAAGTCCACCCTGCAGCGAGGGCACGACCCGACATACGCTGCGGCGTTCATGACGGCGGTACTCAAGGCGCCGCCTCGTTTCAGCGCGGACGCGTGGGTTTGGGGCAATGTTCCTAAGCTGCTTTCCTCCGAGCAGTCGACGAAAGGAACTCTCGTGCCGGGATCTATCGAGCGCTGCAGGGTGAAGGCGAGGCTCAAACGCGGTCCACCCGAGGCGGCTCCCGCGTGCGTCTTGGAAAGCTTCTCCGCGGAGCGGGCTGCAGTTGGTGGACGAAGGTGAGCTCTCCTGGAGTACAGAGCTCTGGTTCAGGAGCGAAGGACGCTGGTCGTTCGGAGGTTCCAAGCGCCGAGGCGGTCGAGGCGACGCTCGAAGGCCTGCCTGCGGCGGTCTCGCTCTCGTCTAGTTCGGTGATGCCGTCGTTAGGTGGAGAGCTCGTCTTGCCCGAAGGAGAGATCGACGGCGTCGCTGCCAAGGGGGACATTCCACGCGAATCGGTAGTCGCTGGAATAACGCAAGCGGGTCCGCTTGCAATAGCCGGCGTCTTGGCCAACGGATTGAACGTCGTTGTGACGATCGTCCTCGCTCGCCTGCTTCAGACTCGAGGATATGGCGTGTTGAACCAGCTGACGAGTCTTTTCCTAATAGTTTCGATGCCTGGTTCTGCGGTGATCGTGGCGGTCGTTCGTAAAGTTACCCACTGGACGGCGTCGAGCGAGCGAGCCGCTCAGGTTCGCCGATGGGGACGCCGTATCCATATTCGAGCAGATGTAGCGCTCTTGATCTTTATCGTCGCGGTAAGCGTCGCGCGCGGTTCTATCGCTCACCTCATCGGACACTCAGACTCCGCCGGAGCGGTGGCGATCCTTGTGGCGGGGGGGATCTGGGTCGTTCTTTCGATAGATAGGGGGCTGTTGCAGGCGAACAGGGGCTACAAGCCCCTTGCGATCAACCTACTCGTCGAAGCTGGGGCTAGGAGCGGGTTCATGGTCTTGTTCGTGACGAGCGGTTACGGCGCCACCGGAGCTGCGATCGGCGTGTTGCTTGGAGAAGCGGTTACGGCGGTCCATGCGAGACTCGCGGCGGATAGAGCGTGGTCGAAACGGTCGAGTACCGAGGAGCACGGCTTCGACGCGGGAAATAAGGGTGCTGGGCTTGTTGGGGCGAAGCCACGGAGTACGACTGCTGTGAGTCCCGAGGTCTCCTTTGGTGATCACGTCAGGCGAGCCGGCAGGGGAGTGCTCGCACGCAGTGAGGCGTTGGGTGACTTGGTGACGGCACTCGTGTGCCTCGCGGTACTTGCGTTGCTCCAGAATATAGACGTGTTGATCGTCGGGAGGGAGAACCCTGGAGCGAGTGGCCCCTACGCCGCGGTGTCGGTCGCGAGCAAGGCGCTGGTGTTCGGCGCGGTGGTACTCGGGGGATATCTTCTACCCGAAGCGGCAATTCGATGGCGTGACGGCGGTCACGCGTTGCGACAGCTCGCGGTGGTGATGATTATCCTCAGCGTCCCGGCAGCTTTGCTGCTCGCGCTCGCGTTCGGCGCTCCGGGTCTGCTCTTGTCGCTCGTGTTCTCGTCGCGCTACACGGGGGCGAAGGCGGCGTTTGGGATACTCGTCTTGGCGATGGTCTGCTTGAGTGTGACCGTTATCTTGACGATGTACCTGCTGGCCGTAGGGCGTCGCTGGGTCGTGGCGGTGCTGTTGGCAGGTGCGGTTCTCGCCTACATCGTCCTGACCCATGCCCACGGTCGCCCGGTTGCAACCGCACGCGAAGACCTCCTCGTCGAAGGCGCGATTGCGTTCGTTGTTGCGATCGGCTTTGCAAAGCTTCACCACAGGAGAGTTCGGGCACGCTAGCGGTGAACGGTCAGGCAACTCGGGTACACGTCGAAACCGTATCTCTTACAGGACTGCCATATGCAACCGTCAGCGAAGGACGCGTTATCGAGCCGTGCGGGCGATGAAGGCGTTTTGAACTTCCCCCCTTTGACCGGACGCCCGAAGGGGACTCGACGACCGCTGCGAACCCGCTGTCCGGTGGCAAGAAGGCGGCGTGAGGACCCAGCAGGGGTCGAATCGCAAGTTGGAGTATGTGTTGCTCTTGTCCTACGAGATACGGTGTAAGAGATGAAGCCGGAAGGTGAAGAGTTCTCAGAGTTAAATGGCGTTAAAGGCGTTAAAGAGGTTGAAGGCTTGGCCGCGGATCGAGACGGTCCCTCCGATGTGCCAGAGTGCGAGGTGCTGAGGGAGATGGCGATGCGCGCGGGGATCAAGCGGGTTCATTTCCTGGCGTGGCGCGATCTCGACGATCCAGAGGCAGGGGGTTCCGAGCTGCACGCTCATCGGATCGCGTCCCAGTGGGCCGCGGCCGGGATCGATGTGAGTTTTCGGACTTCGAGCGTGCCGGGCCGTCCGGTGTCGGTGTCGAGAGACGGTTACCGAGTGCGGCGAAAGTCGGGCAGATACGGTGTGTTTGCGACGGCGGCGTGGGAGGGGAGGCGAGACGGAGTTGAAGAAGGCGACGCACTCGTCGAGGTGTGGAACGGGATGCCGTTTTTCTCGCCGCTTTGGTATCGGGGACCGAGAATTACGTTCTTGCACCACGTGCACGCGGAGATGTGGGGGATGGTGCTGCCGTCGTTCCTTGCAGGGATGGGAACTCTCATCGAGCGCAGGTTGGCGCCGCCAATCTACCATCGGAGCCGGATCGTAACTCTCTCGGAGTCTTCGAGAGCCGAGATTGTCGAGATGTTGGGGTTCGCGCCCTCCAGGGTGTCTGTTGTTCCCCCAGGCGTAGAGCCGCGGTTCTCCGCCGGTGGCGAGCGGTCGAAGGCGCCCCTGGTGGTGGCGGTTGGCCGGTTGGTTCCGGTGAAGCAGTTCGATCAACTTATCGAGTCGTTGGTCTTGGCCCGGAAGAGATGTCCGGAGCTTCAAGCCGCGATCATAGGAGAGGGTTACGAGCGCAACCGGTTGGAAGATCTCGTCGACCGTTACGAGGCGGGTGAGTGGCTGACGCTGCCGGGTCGAGTCGATGACGCAGAGATCGTCGACTGGTATCGGCGGGCGTGGGTCGTAGCGTCTACATCGAGCAGGGAGGGCTGGGGGATGACGCTGACGGAGGCTGCCGCGTGTGGGACTCCGGCGGTAGCTACCGACATAGCGGGACATCGTGACGCTGTAGTCGACGGACAGAACGGGATCCTCGCTGAAGGGGTATTTGGGATCGCGGATGCGCTCGTGGAGGTCTTGAACGACGAGAAGCTGCGGGAGCGATTTGCGAAGAACGCGCTAGAGCGGTCGCGGTGGTTCAGGTGGGAACGGACGGCTCGCTCGACGCTTCAGGTGCTCGTTGATCAAGTTGATGAGCACTCTTGGACCCGCGACGCTTTGTGAGGACTCTCGACGTCGTGATTGCGGCGTCGACGAATAAGAAGACGGCGGCCATCCAGACGAGGACGCCTGCGCTGTCGTAAGCGGTTGGCCAGTTCGAGCTCTCGGGAATGAAGTGATACGCCTGCCCCCAGACGACGTAGGCTCCGCCGGCCGCGAGCAAGCCGACGGCGAGAAGCGAAGTGAGGACTCTGACGTGGGGAACGAGGAGGGCGGCCAGGGTTGCGACCGCGGCGGCGACCCCGACGAGCGGCGCGGCGATCCCGCCGGCTACGACCCCGATGACGAGCGATATCAAGACGGCGGCCCACCAAGGTGGGCGTGTACCGTAGGGCTTCCACGGGACCGATAGAACGGGTCCCGACGTGTTCTGCCCTGACTCCACGCCGCCAGCCCCATCCCTAGCGCTAGTCATAGCCCCAGCCCTAGCCCAGGGTCGCAGGTCACGAGGCGCAACGGCACTCGGGGTATCGTAGCGCTGCAGTGCAGGTTCGCTGGTGGCGGCAGGCACGTTCTTCTTCCCGGAGAAGAAGCGGAGGCGCCGGAAACGCCGGAAACGCCGGAAACGTTCGGGTACGAAACCGACGACGAGGCAGAAGGTGAACGCTGCTGCGGAGACGACGAGCGCGGCCCAGACTCTAGCCTGGGGCGTCCAGGTAAAGACGACTTCAAAGGAACCGCTGCTCTTCGACGTGCCCACGGTAGTGCCCGCGGACGGGCCCCTCCACAAGGTGGTCACGCCCAACGCGTTGAGGTCGGCCCTTGTCACCTGCCAGCCGTTGGCGAAGCCGTCCATCAGCGCAGGCGGTCCGAGGTTCACCGGATGAGATCCTCTTGGGGCTCCCGGTAGCGGCATTGCAACTGCCTTGAAGCCACTGTTGATGCTTTCGCCGAGGACCATCTCAAAAGGTGCGACGACGCCGGTCACCCGTGAGCGAATTGACGTTGCGATCTGGTGTGTAACCGTTACCGTCGGGCTGGGCCCTGGCTGGGTGGCGGCTATGAGGTTTGAGTGGGGAGGCGGGCCGGGAGAGCCGCCGGGAGCCGAGTCGAGGACGAGTTGGTTGATGTTCCATCCGGTGCTCGGTTGGTGGCCGAGGGCGGTCGTGAGGGTATGGGGCCCGGGGCCAAGAGTTATTCCACCCGCATCGACGCCGCACGGCTCAACTGTCATCTGGCCGTTGTGGAGCGCTCGATTCGTGGATCCGACGATGCGGATGCTAACCGGCTTTCCGTCGATGAACAAGAGATTGGACATGCAGTTTCCCGGTAGTCGAGGTGGAGCGGGCGGAACGCGAACGCCCGGTATCCCGACCTCTGCGATACCGAGCGGCAAGGCGATGGGAGTAGGAGAGTAGTAGTTCGTTGTCGACTCGAGGCGGGCTCCGGTCACCGTTATTCGGATCTGACTACCGGTGAGCGGGGCGAAGCTGACGGGGACCGAAACGTAGGACCCCGCTACGCGACCGTCGGCGATTGGTGGGAGGGTTATGTGGCGGATTCCCTCGACGGTACCGAGGTTGTTCGTCGCGGTGACTGAGATCGAGGTCGGAACCGAGTGCCGGCCGTCGGCGACGATCAACATGTTCAAGTGGTTGAAAGTTATTTGACGGGGTAGGTCGTACTGCAACCAGTCGCCGATCTGGTAGGCCGAACCGAAGCCGGGCTGCCATGCGGTGAGCGGGTTGCCGTCTGCGGCAGCGGACGCACCGGCTCGTAGGTCGCCCGGGAGTCGCCCGTTGGAGAACGCGACGACTCCGGACCCAGAGCTTCCGGGCACGCCGACGAGCTGGCTGATCTGGCTGTCTGGTATGAGAGCGGAGATGCTCGCAGTTCCAGAGAGTGTGAACGTGCGTGCGGTAGGTAGTGTGAACTCACGATTTATCGTCGTCTCGGGACTCGTCCTTGGAGGGTAAGGCGATACTCGCTGGCGGCTCATGATCAGCGTCAACCTGTTCGAAATAGACGACTTCCCGGCGGCGCTGAGCAAGTCCGTCGGCATCTTGATCATCTCTGTGACGTGTTGGCCGGGGATCTCGACCTCGGCGAATCCGACGGCTGACGCAGCGGTCGGCGAGGCGTGGTTGTTGCTCGTTGAATCGATCGTTATTCGAAGGGTCTTGAACGAACGCGGGCTGAACGAGACGAGTTGGCCGCTCGGGGTCCGAGAACCCGGCCCGAGGTTCACGGTGACCGGGTGTCGGCCGTCAAAGGTGAGCGTCGCTCGGGTGATCCAACGGCTCGTGTCTCCGGTCAACGGTTGGACGAGGGTGACGTGGTTCTCGGTTATCGGCTTTTGAAAGATGACCTGCCACCACTGCCCACGGGGGTTTGGGACAAACGTTCCGGTCTCCCAGTTGGTCCCGAGGTTTCCGTCGATAGCGTTGTACGCTCTGTCTTCTGGAGTGTAAGAGACCGTGTTCCCATAGGACGACGCGGTGACGTGGACGGCTCCGATGTCGTACGCGGTCGTCCTCGCACTCATCGGCGCTTTCGGGAAGAGGTTGATCGGGCTATCGCTCAGATCGGTCTTGGCGGGGTTGGACGTCGGACTCTCTATGTAACCGGTGTTCGCGGTCAACGTGTCCCACCTGAACCCCTGCTTGCGGTTGGTGTCGGTGACGACGAGCGCGGCCCCCTTGGCCAATAGATGGCGAAGCTGGTTCGGGTGGGAGTCGAGTTGTCCGGAGTAGTAGATCGCGCTCGACGTGTTCAACAGACCTGCGGTTGCCATCTCGGCGAGACCGGTTGCGTCTCCGGCGACGACGAGCGCTCCGGAGTTGGACTCGCCCCGGACTATCGGCCTTGGGTTGTTGACCGTGTAGGTTACCAACGGGGGTGGAACCGGTGGGTTCGCCGGTGTGCTCAGGTCGGCCTCGTTGAGCATCGACGTCGAGGGAACGTTGGGGACCGGGGTTCCGAACGCGACGGGGTGCGAGAGTCCAAGTGGTGTCTTTTTGAGTTGCATCGCCATGAGCTGTGGTTGGGGTATCCCGTAGTGCTCATACTGGGTGTCGTACTCGGCGAGTATGTTCCCGGCGCTCAAGAGCCTCGCCATCGGAGCGAGGGAGTTCCAGTTCTCGGTGCCGTCTTGGATCGGTCCGTCGATCGCATGGAGCATGTCGGCGGTGGCCATCGAACCCATCACCTGTTGCTCGTGGATCGCGAACGGCCTCGTCAAGAAGGCGGGTTGGGGGGTGTCGACGGTGTTGCCCCAGCGAAAGGACGCGAAGTCGTTTCCGGGGACAGCGAACACGCGTGTCCCTGGGTGCGTCGCGTTCAGGTACTTGATCGCCTGCATCTCGTATCCGGGGAGCTTCGCGGGCTGTACGAAGTCGTTTGCGATCGTGTCGCCGTTGAAGAGCGAGGGGTTGTTGGCGAGGATCATGCCGACGAGGACGACCGAGGTCGCAAGAGACGTCAATGGGAGACGTGACCACAACGCGGACACTCCTGCTCCGAGAAGGACCGCGGTGCCGAGGACGACGAGTGGCGTTGCTCGATCCGTCGATCGCATCGCGAGGCCCGCGGTCGTGTCGGTCATGAACGCCTTGAGGAGCCCCCCGACGGGGGTCGGATGGGTGAACGGATGGGCTCCTACTGATAGGACGAGGCCGACGATCGCGACGAGGACGAAGAACGCGCGGTGACGCCAGCGGATCATTACGGCTGAGAAGAACGCGAGGACCGGGATGATGTAGGAGAGCGCGATGACGCGGAGTACCTGGGTGTAGATGAGAGCTGAGTTGGTCCAGGGACCGAGGCGATCGCCGCCGTAGAAGTACCAGTATCCAAGACCTCGAATGACCTCGGAAGCGTTCGATCCTCCAGAGGTCGCGGGGACCGTCTCTGTGTACTTCAAGACGTTGACACCGTAGGCCGCTTCGATCTGCAGGCCGGCTATCCACCAGAGCGAGACGAGAACTGTGAGGAGCCCGATCCTAAGGGCGGTTGCGATCGCCTGACCCCAGGTCCCCTCCTTCGCGACGCTCACCGCGTATATCAGCCAGATCACGGGAGCGAGGCCGACGTAGAGGATTGAGCTAGCGTTGATTCCGCTGACGAGGGCGACGACGACCGCAAAGAGCGCTGGGTACTTCCAGCCGCCCCTTCTCAACGCGAGTGCGGCGAACGCGACGAGCCACGGCAGCCCCGCCCAGGGGAGCAGGAGAACCGAGATCCGCCCTGCGTACTGGAGAAAGTACGGGGAGAGCATGAACGCCAACGCGGCTACGATCCGCCCCGGCCCTCTTAGTTCGATCGTCTTTGAAAGGTAGAGAATTCCCGCCGCCGCGGCGAACAGGATCGATCCGAGCCAGATCCGTTGGGCTATCCAAGTCGGCACACCGACGACGGAGAAGAACCAGTAGAAAGGACCCATCGGCAGTAGGTAGCCGATGTACTCGTGGTTGACCGTGCCGAGCCCGACGGTTGGATTCCACATCGACGCGACCTGGCGAAGGAAGCGTCCCGGGTCGAGGTAGAGGTACGTCTTGGTGTCGGGGGTGACGACGCCGGGGCGTACGAGCAAGAGTGGTATGTATGCGATCAAGGCGACGACGACGTGCTCGATCGTCTCGGGCAACCAACTTGTGGCTACGGAGTTGGAGAAACCCGATGAGCGAGTTCTATCGCGTGCCGTTCTACGCGCTAAGCGATGCCCGCCCAGTTCGTGGTCGCTAGTTCCCGTCGTCTTCTCCGTTCGCCACTCTGTTCGTCTAAACCGTTCAATGATCCAAGAACCCAGTCGAAGCGGTCATGTTCCCGCTCCAACGGGCACTCTTGGACAACACAGCTGTGAACGGTAGTGTAAGCAATCCAAGGCGGGAACTGGTGACAGGTCCAAAATGCACGTGTTTGACCGCCGTTTGGGACCGGCTTGGAGCTGTAGGCTGGCCGAACGGGCCACACGGGCCACACGGGCCACACGGGCAGTATGGCCAAACGGGCCAAATGAGCTAAACGCGGAGTATCGGAGGAGTTCGAAAGATGTTGTCGACGAAGGCCAACTCACGCCTGACCGGGGAGCGGCCGCACGAAGGGGTCACGCCCGACTCGCTGCTCGCGCTGCACGCGGCGGGGTATAGAGAGGTGCGAAAACGCCTTGGGGCCGGCACGATGCTCGACGTCGGTTGTGGAAACGGGTTTGAGTCCGTTGGGTTCATCGCTCCAGGTCGGCGCGTTCTTGGTGTCGACTACAGCGCAGACGCGACGAAGAGCGCGTCCGATAACTTTTCGGCGGCGGGTCTAAAGACGGCGCGCATGGACGCGGTCGCGCTTGGAGTTAAAGACGCGTCGGTAGAGTGGGTCTGCTCGTCGCATCTGATCGAGCACTTTGTCGAGCCTGACGGGCACGTCGCGGAGATCGCGAGGGTCCTCTCTGATACCGGGACGTCGTTCTTTCTCACTCCGAACAGGCCGGCCGACTTCGAGAACCCGTTTCACGTCCACCTCTTTTCCAGATCGGAGCTCTACGAGGTGTTGAGCGCGTACTTCGACGACGTTTGGATCGGTGGGATCGACGCGACTCCAGAGGTGAAGGCCGACTTTGCGGCGAGACGTGCGAAGGCGGGAAAGGTACTTGCGTTGGACGTCTTTGATCTGAGGCACAAGATTCCACGCAGCTGGTACGTCGCGGCTTATACGAAGATCCTTCCGCTTAGCTATAAAGTGATCGCGAAGTCCGACTCGGGGGGGGCTACGGGGATAACGGAGCGCGACTGGTTCTGCGTCGACGATCCAGACGATACGACGCTGGTGCTTTTCGCGGTTGCGAGGCGTCCACGGCGATTCACGCAACTTCGAGGTTCGACAGGAGTTCGAGGTTATGGACCTGCTGGGACGGACCCGCTCGGGGGTGGAAGCGACCGGTCGTCGTGATGTACGCGATCGGGTTGACCGGGGGGATCGGTGCGGGGAAGTCGGCGGTCGCAGAGTTGTTGGTGGAAAAGGGTGCGGTCCTGATCGATGCGGACGAGATCGCACGTGACGTCGTCGAGCCGGGAGCGGCCGGTTACGAAGCGTTGATCGAACGGTTCGGGGACGGGATCCTCGACAGCTCCGGCCTGGTCGATCGAGCGGCGGTCGCTAGACTCGTCTTCGACGATAAGAAAGCGTTGGCAGATCTGAACGCGATCACGCATCCGGCGATCGGGGTCGAGATGATTCAACGCCGAAACGCTCTGGAGCATACGGACAAGGTCGTGATCATGGCGATCCCGCTGCTCAAACCCGAACATCGTGAGGCGGTCGGTCTGGGGGCGGTCGTCGTCGTCGACTGCCCGACGGAGATCGCGATAGAGCGTTTGGTGAGTCTAAGGGGGTTCGACCGTCAAGACGCGATGGCGAGGGTCGCCGCGCAGATCAGCCGTGAGGAGAGGCTGGCGGGGGCCGACTACGTAGTCGACAACTCGGGGTCGCTTCAGGAGCTCTCAATACAGGTCGATGGACTCTGGGAGTGGATACTGAACGAGCGCGGGGATCTCCAGTACAACCGGCGCTAAAGAGGATGGCTCGCTAACAATCAGGGCTAGCATTCAGGAGTGCCCCAGTTCGAGGTCGTGTCACCGTTTCGCCCGGCGGGGGATCAGCCGGCGGCGATCGACGCGCTCGTCGCGGGACTTGAGCGAGGGGAGCGTTACCAGACGCTTGAAGGGATCACCGGAAGCGGAAAGACGGCGACGATCGCGTGGGTGATAGAGCGGGTCCAACGCCCGACGCTCATCATAGAACCGAACAAGTCGTTAGCGGCCCAGCTCTCGTCGGAGTTGAAGGATTTCTTTCCGAAGAACCGGGTGGAGTTCTTCGTCTCCTACTACGACTACTACCAGCCAGAAGCGTACGTGCCGACGACCGATACCTATATCGAGAAGGACTCGTCGATTAACGACGAGATAGATCGTCTCCGGCACGCGACGACGTCGTCGCTCCTTCTGAGGCGAGACGTCGTGGTCGTCGCGTCGGTGTCTTGCATATACGGCCTCGGATCGCCCGAGGAGTACCGGGAGAGGATCATGGCGATCGAAGTCGGCCGTGAGTACGACCAGCGGGGTCTGCTCCGGCGGTTGGTCGATCTTCACTACGACAGGAACGACATGAACCTTGTTCGAGGAACGTTCAGAGCTCGAGGTGATACGATCGAGATCCACCCGGCGTACGAAGAGATCGCGCTTCGCGTCGAATTCTTCGGGGACACCGTCGAGCGGATCGTCCCCTTCGACGTCCTGACCGGCGAGATGGGCAAGGAGATGTCGGACGTCGTCGTATTCGCGGCGACCCACTACGTCGCGGGCGACGAGACGATGAAGCGGGCGATCGATTCGATTGAAGACGAGCTACGCGAGCGGTTGTCGGAGTTGAACGCGCAGGACAAACTACTCGAAGCCCAGCGCCTCACAAGCAGGACGAACTACGACTTGGAGATGCTCGGCGAGACCGGGATCTGCGCGGGGATCGAGAACTACAGCAGGCACCTCGATGGACGTGGGCCGGGCGATGCGCCCTACACGTTGTTGGACTTCTTTCCGGAGGACTTCTTGGTCGTCGTAGACGAGAGCCACGTCGCGGTTCCACAGCTCCACGGTCAGTACGCGGGTGACAGGTCGAGGAAGATGACGCTCGTCGAGCACGGGTTTCGCCTCCCCTCGGCGATGGACAACCGGCCGCTGCGCTTCGACGAGTTCGTCGACCGGGTTCCCCAAGCGATCTTCGTGTCCGCGACGCCTGGGTCGTTCGAGTTGGACCAGTCGAGTCAAGTGGTCGAACAAGTGATTCGTCCGACCGGCCTCGTCGATCCAGAGGTCGTCGTGAAGGAGACGAAGGGACAGGTCGACGACCTCTTGGTGAGGATAGAAGACGCGGTCGAAAAGCGAGGTCGTGTTCTCGTGACGACTCTCACGAAGAAGATGGCGGAGGATCTGACGGAGTATCTGTTCGAGGCCGGCGTCCGGGTTCAGTACCTCCACTCCGACATCGACACGATAACGCGCATAGAGATCCTGCGGGAGCTGCGACTCGGGAGTATCGACGTCGTCGTCGGGATCAACCTCTTGCGTGAAGGACTCGACCTTCCAGAGGTGTCGCTCGTTGCGATTCTAGACGCGGACAAAGAAGGCTTCCTTCGCTCCGCGCCTTCTTTGATCCAGACGATGGGGAGGGCGGCGAGGAACGTGGAGGGGAGCGTCGTGCTCTATGCGGACAAGATCACGGACTCGATGCGTGAGGCGATCGATGTGACACAGCGCAGGCGGGCGATCCAGACCGAGTACAACAGGACCCATGGGATTGACCCCCAGACGATTCGAAAGTCGGTGACCGACATCCTGGAACGACTGAGAGGATCGAGCGAGCGCACGACGGCCGACGCGAAGAGGAGCCGGGCGTCGGTCAGGAGTTCAAATGCCGCCCGCACGGTGCGCACCCGGATCGCGACGGGGGGTCTCGGCTGGGCTCCCGGGGACGCTCAAACTATCGTCGACCCCGACGTGAGAGAGCTGGTCTCCAGGCTGGAAGAGGAGATGAATGCCGCCGCGTCGGAGCTCAGATTCGAGGAGGCGGCCCTCATAAGAGATGAGATAAGCGAACTTCGATCTCGAGGGACGCTCGAGATCAAAGACCCCGACGTCGACGCCGGTTAACCGGCACGCCGCCGGTTTGACGGACGCCACGTTCGGGTAGTCTCGGGGGCGATGTCTGACAAACTGGTCATACGTGGGGCGCGAGAACACAACCTCGCCGACGTCTCCTTGGAGCTCCCCCGCGACCGGCTCATCGTCTTCACGGGGTTGTCCGGCTCGGGGAAGTCGTCGCTCGCGTTCGACACGATCTACGCGGAGGGCCAGCGCCGTTACGTCGAGTCGCTCTCCGCGTACGCACGCCAGTTCCTCGGCCAGATGGACAAGCCCGACGTCGACTTCATCGAAGGACTCTCTCCGGCGATCTCGATCGACCAGAAGTCGGGGTCGAAGAATCCCCGCTCGACGGTCGGTACGATCACCGAAGTCTACGACTACTTGCGGTTACTGTTCGCCCGGATCGGCAAGCCGCACTGTCCTCAATGTTTAGCCTCCGTCGCCCGCCAGACGCCCCAGCAGATCGTCGATCGTGTGATGGAGCTCGACGAGGAGACGAGGTTCTGGGTCCTCGCACCAGTCGTGCGGGGGAGGAAGGGGGAGTACTCCGCGCTGTTGGAGGAGTTCGCACGGGAGGGGTTCGCGAGGGTGCGAATCGACGGCGTCACGATCGAGCTCGCCGATCGCGCGGCTGCGAACCTCGCGCGATACGAACAACACAGGATCGACGTCGTCGTCGATAGGCTCGTCCGCCGCGACGGGATCCGCCAGCGCCTGACGGAGTCGGTTGAGACCGCGCTCGCCCTAACCGGCGGCATCGCGGAGGTTCTTCTCGTCGGTAGCGACGGAGCCGAGGGCGAGGCGATCACGTTCAGCCAGAACCTCGCGTGTATGAACTGTGGGATCAGCTTCGAGGACCCGGCGCCGAGAAGTTTCTCGTTCAACTCACCTTACGGAGCGTGCTCGAACTGTGCCGGACTCGGGACTCGTTTCGAGGTCGACCCCGATCTCGTCGTCCCGGACCCGACCCTTTCGTTGGCGGAGGGGGCCCTCGTCCCCTGGGCGAACGCTCGCAGCCAGTACTTCCAGGCGCTCTTGAACGGGTTAGCGGATCTAGGTGGGTTCAGCGTAGATACGCCTTGGAAACGTCTTCGCGCAAAGGATAAGAAGCTCGTCCTCTTCGGTGACGGCGCCGGAGCGAAGAACCGCGTCGCGCTGCGTTACAAGAATCGGTTCGGACACTCTCGTTCCTACGAGTCCCAGTTCTTCGGGATCGTGCCGTGGCTTCAGGAGCGCCACGGGGCGTCTGAGTCCGACTGGTCGCGCGAACAGGTCGAACAGTACATGCGAGAGGTAGACTGTCCGGCGTGTAACGGGGCTCGGTTGAAACCGGAGAGCCTCTCGGTGACCGTCGACGGACTGAACATCTACGAACTCTGCCAGATGCCGATTCGCCGCGCCGTTGAGACGATCGAGTCGTTCGCGCTCTCAGAGCGTGACCACATGATCGCCGATCGCGTCCTAAGAGAGATCCGCGAGAGGATGCAGTTTCTCCTCGACGTCGGTCTCGACTACCTCTCCCTCGCGAGGTCCGCCGGAACGCTCTCGGGTGGAGAAGCCCAGCGGATTCGCCTCGCGAGCCAGATCGGAAGTGGACTCGTCGGCGTCCTCTATGTCCTCGACGAGCCGTCGATCGGACTCCACCAGCGGGACAACCAGCGACTCTTGTCGACGCTCACGCGGCTGAGGGACCTCGGCAACACCGTCATCGTCGTCGAGCACGACGAAGAGACGATCCGTGCCGCCGACTTCGTCGTCGACATCGGACCCGGCGCCGGCGAGCACGGCGGCCGTATCGTCCACGCGGGCCCCGTCAAGGGCAAGAACGGTCTCTTGTCGAACAAGGCGTCGTTGACCGGGCAGTACCTCTCGGGGTCGCGCGCGATTCCAGTCCCGAAGCGTCGAAGGCCCGGCGACGGCAGTACGCTCGTCGTGCGCGGCGCGAAAGAGCACAACTTGAAAGACATCGACGTCGCGTTCCCACTTGGGTGCCTGATTGCCGTCACCGGGGTTTCTGGGTCGGGCAAATCGACCCTCGTGAACGACATCGTACTGCGCACGCTCGCGACGGAGCTCAACCGGGCGAAGCCCGGAGCAGGGCGTCATAGGCGGATCGACGGCATCGCACACCTCGACAAGGTCGTCGACGTCGACCAGGCTCCAATCGGTCGGACCCCGCGTTCGAATCCCGCGACGTACACGGGACTCTTCGACCACGTCCGGCGGCTATTCGCCCAGACGCCCGAAGCAAAGGTCCGCGGGTATCTGCCCGGGAGGTTCTCGTTCAACGTGCGCGGTGGACGTTGCGAGTCTTGCTCGGGAGACGGAACGCTCAAGATCGAGATGCACTTCCTCCCCGACGTCTACGTCCCCTGCGAGGTCTGCGGCGGCGCCCGTTACAACCGAGAGACCCTCGAGGTCACGTTTCGTTCGAAGAACATCGCGGACGTCTTGGCGATGTCCTGTGAGGACGCGCTCGAGTTCTTTGGAAACCAACCGGCGATCACGAGGCACCTTAAGACCCTCGTCGACGTCGGACTCGGATACGTCCGGCTCGGACAGCCCGCTCCGACGTTGTCCGGTGGAGAGGCCCAGCGAGTGAAGCTCGCGACCGAGTTGAGCCGTCGGCCGACCGGCCGGACGTTTTACATCCTCGACGAGCCGACGACCGGGTTACACTTCGACGACACCGCGAAACTCATAAACGTCCTCGATCGACTCGTCGACAACGGCAACACCGTCGTCGTCATCGAGCACAACCTCGACGTCGTCAAGTGCGCGGACTGGATCGTCGACCTCGGACCTGAGGGCGGTGATCGAGGAGGCGAGATCGTCGCCGCCGGGACTCCCGAACAGGTCGCAAAGACGCCGGGCAGCTACACCGGCGACGTCTTGAGGCCCGTCCTTCAAGCCGGGACGCCACGACGAGGTGGTGAGAGCCGCAACCGGTGACAGTAGACGTACCTGAAAAGGGGATTTCAGCTCGTCGCTCCCACATCTCACTGACAAATAAAACGTTTGCTTGACAGGTATCGCTTTTTCGGTTACTTTGCCCGAGATGCCAACGCAAAGACAGAGCCCACGGCGCGTATCGAGCTCGGCTCACGTCCCGGGTTCGAGCAGTGAAGACACCGTCGTGCGGCTACTTGACGCCGCAGAACGACTCTTTGCAGAGCGCGGCGTGGACGGAGTGTCGTTGCGTACGATCACGCAGGCCGCCGAAGTCAACGTCGCAGCGGCCCACTACTACTTTGGCTCGAAGCAGGGTCTAATCGAAGCGATCTTTGCCCGCAGGATGGGATCCGTGTCAGAGGAACGCTCTCGCATGCTTGACGAGTTGGATCGGGCGGAGTTTGTAGACGTGCGGGCGATCGCTGAGGCGTTCTTGCGACCACTCGCAGACATGGTGATCGATCCAAGTGACCCTCGACGTCACTACGTAGCGTTTCTTGCCGGGACGGCGCTCAGGCCCGGTCCGGCGAGGGCTGCAGGATTCAGCTCGTTCGACGAGCAACGAAAGAGGTTTGCGGATCTCATGGGTCGTGCACTTCCCGGGGTACCCCACGAGATACGGATGTTTAGGTTCTTGGTGATGCTCAACGCGGGGATACTGCTCCTAGCCGACTTGGACTTCGCGAAGGTGTCGTGGAACACGGCGGGAGTTGCGATCGAGCGCACCGCGCTAGTCGACGAGATAGTGAACACGCTCGCCGGCGTACTCGCCGGAGAGCCAACCGACGCTCAGTTGGGAACGCAGTGACGAAAACTTACAAGAACGGAGAACGAAGTTGACACGATGCACTGAGGCGGTAAGAACGGTTGCCGGCAGGACAGCCCTGTTCCTGGTCGCGTTTTCGATGATCACTGTCACGACGCTCGTGACTCAACCTGGCAGGCCGAGCGCCGCTGCGTCTCCTTCGCAATCCCCGACGGTGAACTGGATGAAGGCATCACCAACAAACAGCCCCACGGCGCGCCAAGGCGCGTCCATGGCCTTTGATCCAGCGACGGGGAACATGGTCCTCTTTGGCGGCTATAACAGCAGTAGCGGCGTTCTCGGTGACACCTGGAGTTGGAACGGGACCAACTGGACGCAGCTCTCGC
>JAJYQJ010000135.1 GCA_021794655.1 Actinomycetes bacterium
GTCGATTACATCGACGAGAGCGAGGTCCTGACGCCCGCAGACGAGGCGTATCACATAGACAAGTGGCGGTTCTCGATTCCCTTCGTCTGCGGTGCGACGAATCTCGGAGAAGCGCTACGGAGGATCTCTGAAGGTGCGGCGATGATCCGTTCCAAAGGCGAGGCTGGAACCGGGAACATAGTTGAAGCCGTCCGTCACATCCGATCCATCACTTCAGATATTAGAAAGATCACCCAGGCTGACTCGGCGGAGCTCTACGGTTGGGCGAAGCAACTCTCGGCTCCGATCGGCCTCGTGCAAGAGATTGCGAAGACCGGGTCGTTACCTGTGCCGCTGTTCTGCGCCGGCGGGATAGCGACGCCTGCGGACGCGTCGCTCGTGATGCAGTTGGGCGCCGAAGCTGTATTTGTCGGATCTGGAATCTTCAAGAGCTCCAGTCCGGCGAAGATGGCCGAAGCGATCGTCGAAGCCGTCGCGCACTTTGAAGATCCGGTTCACGTTGCCAAGGTGAGCAGAGGGCTTGGGGAGGCGATGCGCGGGCTCGAGATGGGCTCGGTCGGTGACCGCTTGGCAGATCGAGGCTGGTGATTTCCGGGTCGAATCCGGCGTGTGACGAGGGGCGCTGAGTTGCACATAGGGGTGCTGTCACTCCAAGGTGACGTCGCTGAACATTTGGGCGTCCTAAGACGACTTGGAGTCGAGACGTCTCGTGTGAGCACACCAAGAGATCTCAGCGGTGTCGATGGCATCGTTCTTCCCGGCGGAGAGTCGACGACGCTGTCGAAGCTACTAGTGAGTTCAGGTGTCTTTGATCCGCTGGCCGAGGCGCTTCGCTCGGGCCTTCCCGCGCTGGGGACTTGTGCTGGAGCGGTGCTGTTGTCATCCTCGATCGTCGACGGGAGGCCCGACCAGCTGTGTTTTGGTGTCCTCGGGTGCAAGGTCCGGCGCAACGGCTATGGCCGGCAATGTGAGTCGTTCGAAGTAGCGATTGACAAAGAGAGTCTGTTCGGGTCGCTCGGGGGCGATGTGGCGCCGCTACCGGCCGTCTTCATCCGAGCCCCGATCGTAGAGGAGGTAGATCGAGAGGTTGAGGTGCTCGCGTCGTTTTCCAGGCGGAGGGATCAGGTCGCCTCCCCTGTCGTGTGCGCACAGGGAAACGTCGTCGCAACTACGTTTCATCCTGAGCTGACCGGTGACACGCGAGTCCACGAACTCTTTATCGAAACCGTAAAGAACTGGACTGTTAAGAGTGCAAGAGGCAGTCCAAGAAGCTAGGTAGACGGGTGACTACCGGAGGTATTTGGGTCCGCAACGTTCGGTTAAGGGCTTTGCTCTAAGCTACGTCTCAGGACTCACGATATGAGAGAGGAACTAATAATAGATGTCGGGTCACTCGAAGTGGGCTACTACGAAGTATCGAAAGGGTGCACAAGACAAGGCACGGGCCAAAGTGTTCGCGAAACTCATCCGTCAAGTCGAGGTGGCGGCACGAGAGGGCGGGAGTGATATGACCGCAAACGCGACGCTGCGTACGATGTATCAAAAAGCCCGGGATGCGTCCGTCCCGCTTGACACGATCGAAAGGGCGATCAAGCGAGGGAGCGGAGAGTTGGAAGGAGTTCGCTACGAAGCGGTCAACTACGAGGGGTATGCGCCCGGGGGCGTCGCGGTGATCGTTGAGACGCTGACCGACAATCGCAACCGTACGGGATCTGAGATTCGTAACCTCTTCGCGCGCAACGGCGGATCGATCGCTGAGCCGGGCTCGGTGAGTTGGCAGTTCGAGCGCAAAGGCGTCGTCTCGCTTCCGAGGGATCTCGACGAGGATTCGATAATGGAAGTTGCGATCGAAGCGGGAGCCGAGAATCTGGCCGATGAAGGAGACAGATGGTCGCTTACGTGTGCACCCGGAGATATGAGCGCCGTACGAGGAGCGCTCGAAGGTGCGCAGATGTCGATCCTGTCTGCCGATTTGATCCTCGAGCCGACGTCGTCGGTTGAAGTCGAAGATGACGACGTAGCGAAGAAGATACTGAGGCTACTCGACGCGATAGACGATCACGACGACGTTCAAGGGGTGCACGCGAACTACGACATTCGCGACGAGGTTCTCGCAGGCTTCGAAGGCTGAATCGCGCGTTCGAAACGCCGAGCGATAAGCCGATGACGAGACGCGTCATGACCACCGTGTCGACGGTTGTCGTGCTTGTCGGCATCGTGGTTGGGGTGCTGATTCGCGTGTGGCTGCTGTTCCATCTACCTCTTTTTGGCGACAGTGCCGTGGTTGGGTTGATGGCCCGCCAGATCGAAGAGGGGCATTTCAGCGTGTTCTACTGGGGACAGAACTACGGCGGGGTGGAGCCCTATGTCGTAGCCACCGTGTTCGAAGTATTCGGCGCTAACCCTCTTTCGCTGTCGGCGACGGCGTCGTTACTTGCCGCCTCTTCCTCCGTCGTGCTCGCGGCGGCGGCTTACGAGGTCGGGCGCGACATGCGCTTAGCGGTGCTCTCGGGTGTCTTGCTATGGGTGTGGCCTTACCCGGCGCTTTGGAACTCCGTTCACGAGTTCGGCTTTCGAGGCGTCACGCTACTGTGCGGACTACTGCTTCTCCTCGCGTGTCTGCGGATCTATCGAAAGAAGGCCGGGGGCTGGACGTACGTCTTGGTCGGTTTGAGTGCAGGACTCGGATGGTGGGCGTCGCCCGAGATCGCGTACTTCGCAGTTCCAGCCGCGGTAGTTCTCTTGTTGGGCTGGAAGCGAGTTCTACCCGGTGCGCGAAGGAGGCGGCAGGTATTTGATCCGGCGCCGGGAGCCCTTGTTGTCGTAGGTGGGCTCCTTGGTTCAGCGCCGTGGTGGTACGCGAACTTTCACTCAGGCTTTGCGTCTCTTAAGACGAGCTCTGCGGGGATCGCACGGGCTCCTTCGTATCTCACTCGTCTAGGTGTCTTCTTCTCGCACGCGCTCCCAGTTGAACTTGGGTTGCGGTACATGTGGAGTGGGAACTGGCTCGGTGGGACCGGGTTTGGGCTGAGCGTCTACGTAGTGATCGCCGTCGTAGTCACGGCTCTTGTCGTAAGAGGCCTGCTGGCCGTTCGAAACGGTCGAGACGGCGCCGTTCGCTGCGCCCTCGCGCTTGGCCTGGTTGAGTTTCCGTTTCTCTACGCCGCGATTCCTGGCTCCGCGTACTGGTTGGACGGGCGCTACGGGGTCTACCTCGCTCCGTTGATGGTGCTCTTCTTGGTCGCGGTGTTCTCCGACGAGAGCCAAGGGAGAATAGTCCTCGATGAGCCTGGTACTGGTTCAGTCGATCTGCTGACCACGGCGAGCAGCCAAAGCGGATTCGACGGGAATCCAAATACGAATCCAAAGTGGACGGTCGCATCCGCAGTCGTTATCGCTGGGTTGGTGCTTTCGTTGAACGCAGCCGTCGTCACCTCCGGCGTCTCGATCTCGTCACCCCGGGCGTTCTTTTCGGGCTGGAGTGATCCCAACGCTCAGGCAAGAACGGTAGTAGTGGCGATGCAGGCGAACGGCATCCACTACGCGTACGGCGACTACTGGACCGCCTATGTACTCGACTTTCTTGCATCCGGCAAGACCGTCGTCAGCCCATCTCCTATGGACGTGAACCGATCGATCGCTATTGAAGACGAGGTCGCGTCCTCACACGACCCCGCGTGGCTCTTCTACGCTCCGAACCACCCAGGCGACGGACCGGGCTCAGCAGCAGCTGCGTTCTCCAACCCCGAGCCCGGACCGGGTGGGTATACGCTCGCTCGGTTTATCGCGCTCGTTAAGTCACAGGGCGTTGCGTATCGCACCGTCGATCTCGGGGTGCTCGTCGCAGTGGTCCCCGAAGGAGCTGTGAAGGTTCCCTGAGCCGAGGTTCCCTGATTCAGGTGGATCGGCACGTATCCACCCTATTGCCCTCGGAGGTGGATAAACTCGAACGCATGTTCGTGTTGGGAATCGACCCGGGCCTGTCTCGCTGTGGTTATGGTCTAGTAGGGCGCAGGCGCGGCGACGGGTCGTTGTTTGCAAAGAGCGCAGGCGTGATAGAGACCGACCCCACAGACGCGCTCCCTTTGCGACTCGGACTGCTCCATCGCGAGCTAAAGGAGTTGATCGATGAACTCAAACCAGAAGCGGTCTGTGTCGAGAGAGTGTTTTTCCAGGTGAACGCGAGGACCGCGATGTCTGTCGGGCAGGCGAGTGGGTTGGCGCTATCGTGTGCCGCGACGGCAGGCTGTGATGTGTTTGAGTACACCTCGAACGAGGTGAAGCAGGCGGTCGTCGGTTACGGAGGTGCGACGAAGAAACAAGTGCAAGAGATGGTCGCGCGCGTCTTGGAACTAACGGACGTTCCGAGCCCACCAGACGTCGCGGACGCGTTGGCGTTGGGAATCTGCCATATGACCTCGGTCCGGCTTCGAGCGGCCATTTCAAGAGCGCGAGGTGGACGGCTTTGATCGGTTCGATTCGAGGCGTCCTTGCAGGCCGGATGGACCAATCAGAGGTACTCGTCGACGTCGGAGGCGTCGGTTACCGACTGACCGTCAATCCGTCCGCGGCTACTACGGCGGGGGCGATGGGTTCCGAGGTGTTCTACTACGTCCATACGCACGTAAGAGAGGATGCGATCATGCTCTATGGGTTCGCAGACGAGTCAGAGCTCAACTGCTTTCGAGCGCTACTGGCCGCCCAAGGCGTAGGGCCTTCGCTTGCTATGTCCGTTTTGTCTCACTTGTCGCCGTCGACGCTTACGGCCGCGGTCCACGACGACGACATCGATACGCTGTGCTCGGTCCCGGGGGTGGGCCGAAAGACAGCGGCAAAGCTCGTTATCGACCTGAAGAGCAGGCTGGATCTTGTAGAGGTCGCGAGCTCTACGGCGAGCGACCCAGGCTCTCACTCGGCGGAGCGCAGTGCCCGCGGCGAGGCGAGGGCGGCGCTCGTCGAGTTGGGCTATCGACCCGATGAGATCCGAAAGGTCCTTGAAGGACTGCAGGCAGAAGTTGGTGTCGAAGAACTGCTTCGACTAGCTCTTCGAGAGCTCGCGACCCGGTGACGAGAGATGCGCGGCGTGAAGTCGTGAGTTCGAGAGACGACGGAACTGTCGATCCGGGAGACGTCGCTCAAGAGGGCGCCTTGGCGGGTGCCGATGCCAAATCGGAGCAGGTGGGTTCGATTGGATTAGAGCGGACGCTCGATCCCCATGCAACCGAAGAAGGTGAAGACGCAGGGCTGCGGCCGAAGAACCTCGATGAGTTCGTCGGACAAGACCAACTCGTAGAGCACCTTGAAATCGTTCTTCAGGCGGCTCGAGGGCGAAAACAACCAGTTGATCACATCCTGTTTGCCGGTCCTCCGGGGCTGGGGAAGACCTCGCTTGCCGGCATTGTCGCGGTGGAGATGGGGGTCGGGCTTCGGATCACG
>JAJYQJ010000056.1 GCA_021794655.1 Actinomycetes bacterium
CACTGCTCGGTACTCGCCTCCACTTCGTATCCCGCGTAGGCGTCCTCCCCGTTCTCACGAAAGATGACCATGTCGACGAGCTCTGGATGGAGCACCGGAGACGGAACTCCGTTGAACCACCTCACCGGCCGGAGGCACACGTAGAGATCGAGTAGCTGTCGCAGCGCTACGTTCAACGATCGGATCCCACCACCGATCGGAGTCGTCAGCGGCCCCTTGATCCCGATTAGATGGTCATCGAACGCGTCGACCGTCTCGTCCGGCAACCAGTTACCGGTCTCGTTGTACGCCTTCTCGCCCGCTAGAACTTCCTTCCACGCGACCGACCGGCCATGCTTCGCGGCCGCCGCGTCCATCACCCTTCTCGCCGCCGGCCAGATGTCGACTCCCGTCCCGTCCCCCTCGATGAACGGGATGATCGGCTCACTCGGCACTTCAAGCGATCCGTCCGGACTCATAGTGATCTTCTCAGGCATAGACTCGATCTTAGGGTGCCACAGACACCAAAGAATAATCGCCAAGTCGCGCCATGTTTCGGCGACAGTGTTCCCCTACGAACGCTGTCGAACTACGAACGCTGTCGAACTACGAACGCTGTGGAACTACAAACGCTGGGCCCCTCGCGAACTAGAGAGTCCGAGTGACGTATATATCTCACGCGTCGCCTTCGATCTATTGAGCGTGTAGAAGTGCAGCCCCGGCGCGCCGGCGTCGAGGAGGGAACGACAGAGCTCCGTTGCGATCACAACCCCCTCCCGCCTGACCGAGTCGTCCCCACCTGACTCGTCTGCGGCCTTCAGGCGATCTATGAGCCACGTCGGCACCGGTGCGCCCATCGTCGCCATCCGTGGGATCGAACGTATCGACGTGATCGGCATGATCCCGGGTAAGACCGGTTTCGTAACTCCTCGGGCAGACAGATCGTTGACGAGCGCCTCGTACTCGCGGGTCTCGAAGAAGAACTGCGTCACCGCGAAGTCGGCCCGCTCGAGCTTTTCGGCGAGGCGATCACGATCGCTCGGAAGATCCGGGGAGGACGGGTGGCCGAGCGGATGGGCCGCGACTCCGATCGAGAACCCACCGACTTCTCGTGCGAGATCGACGAGCTCGATCGCGTGGACGAGTTCGCCCGGTCCCTCACTTGGATCTACCGGAGGATCACCACCGAGTGCCATAAGGTTCTCGACTCCAGCTCTAAGGTAGGAGGCGAGGATATCGGCCAGCTCTACTCTGGTGTGGGCGACACAGATTAGGTGCGCCATCGGGTTGAGTGAAGTCCTCTCCAGCATTCCCGAGACGAGATCGAACGTCCGCTGGCGCGACTCGCGACCACCTCGGTAAGTCACCGAAACAAACGACGGCTTCAAAGCCTCCAAGTCCCGAAGTGTCGCGACGAGCGTCGCGAGTTCCGCATCAGACTTCGGCGGGAAGAACTCGAACGAGTACGTCCTCCCCTTCGAAAGCAGGTCGGATATCTTCTCCGCCACGTTCAGCTCACCCGACCGAAGTCGTCTTCGATCCTTACTATGTCGTCCTCTCCAAAGTAGCTACCGTGCTGGACCTCTATGAATACGAGCTTTTCATCACCGGGGTTCTCGATCCTGTGAGCGCTTCCCTCTGGGATGTCGATGGAGCCACCCGCACCAAGTAGCACCTGATCACCGTCGAGTGTGACGAGCGCTTTTCCCGCGACGACGAACCAGTGCTCAGAGCGCTTCGAGTGGCGTTGGTAGCTGAGACGCTTCCCCGGGAGCACCTCGATCCGCTTGACCTTGTGATCTCGCTCCCCGTCGTCTAGAACGGTGTAAGACCCCCAGGGTCTCTCGTCGTACTCGCGCCCTCTCGCATCTTGGCCCGCCGTCACCGGGATCTCTCCGCCGCGCGGACCGCGTTCTTGAGCAGCACCGCACGTGTCATCGGTCCAACTCCCCCTATCCGCGGCGTGATCCACCCCGCAACTTCTGCGACATCTTCTTCTACGTCAGATAGTAGCTTACGCCCTTGCCAGCTCGTGCCCGCGCCGACCACCGCCGCGCCGGGTTTCACCATCGATTTCGTAACGAGCCCCGCGTGACCCGCCGCCGCGACGACGACGTCACCGAGTCGGACCAGCCGAGCCATCTCTCTCACTCCCGTATGAACCACCGTCACCGCCGCGTTGCATCCCGGACGCTTCATCGCGAGCAACAACGCCAACGGCCTGCCTATCGTCAGTCCCCGCCCGACGACGACGACGTGGCTTCCCTCGACCGGAACGTCGTACGCGTGGAGCAGCTCGACGATTCCAGCGGGCGTGCACGGAAGCGGACCCGCAGACCCCATGACGAGTCTCCCCAAATTCACCGGGTGGAGGCCGTCTACGTCCTTGTCGGGCTCTACCGACATCAGAACCCGCTCTTCGTCGATCCCGTCAGGCAGGGGTAGCTGGACTAGGAACGAATGAATCCGTGGATCGGCGTTGAAGCGCGCGACGACCGCCTCTATCTCCTCTTGGGACGCCGTCGCGACGAGGTGCTCGTGAACCGAGTCGATCCCGACTTCCTCACAGTCCGCGTGCTTCATCGCTACGTACTTCGCACTCGGACCGTCGTCCCCGACGAGGAGCGTACCGAGTCCGACTGTCACCCCGCCAGAGCGAAGACGAGCCACCCTGTCTGCAACCTCGGCACGAACCCGGGCAGCCAGAGCCTCTCCGTCGAGCAAGACCGCCGTCATCGAGATCTCCCGTCCGACCTATGACAACGCCTCGTGCGCGAAACAACTCCATGTCTTGGCTGGAACGGTCGAGAAAACGTTCGATAGAACGCCTGGGAGTACAGCGACGCCTGGGAGTACAGCGACGCCTGCGAATGCACATTAGTCACCGCACAACACTAGCTTCACCGGCAGGCCTTCCCGCCTCTTTGGCGTTGTGAACTATTAGATGCTGTGACCCATTAGGTGTTGTGATACGCTCCGATCGCCCTCGCCGTTGCTGGTGAGGGTGGCCTTCAGTGCAGCGAAGTCCGGTTTGAAACCGGCGCTGTCCCGCAACGGTGAAGCCCCCTTTTGGGGGACGAGTCCGGTCGCCTGCTTGGAGGTCGTCGAACGCAGTCCTCGGAGGAAGGAAGCTTCGCCCGCCGCCCCGCCCGCGGCATCGGTGTCTTTGGTCCTCCGCTGACCCGACGGAGGAGGACATAGAACACATGGAACAGGCCACCTCGAGTACGAGAGGATCCGGCAACGGCCGCCTTCTTCTGGGTCGTGAATCTCGTCGGCGGCGGGAGATCACGGCGATGTCGGGGGTCATCGTCGCACTCCACGTGGTAGGCTGGGGATTGTTCGCCGCGGTCGTCCTCCCGGCGCACTACGGAGCACTCAGCCTCGGGGTAGCGATCACCGCCTACACTCTCGGGGTTCGTCACGCCTTCGACGCCGACCACATCGCCGCGATCGACAACACGACCCGCAAGTTGATCGCTGACGGTCAACAGCCTGTCTCGGCCGGGTTCTTCTTCGCGATGGGGCATTCCACGGTCGTCTTCGCGTTGGGCGTCGTCCTCACCTTCGCGGCACGTGCTGTCTTCGGTGCGATCACCGATCCACACTCCGTCCTCGCGAGTACGGGTGGGATCGCCGGGACGTTGGCGTCAGGAACGTTCTTGTATCTGATCGCCGCGCTGAACGTCGCGTTGCTCGTTGGGATGGTCCGAGTCTTCCTCGACGTTCGCCGCGGTCGCTACGACGAAGCCGAACTCGAATCACTCCTCGCGTCTCGAGGAATGATGTTCCGAATATTCGGACGCCTCACCCGCTCGATCACTCGAACGTGGCAGATGTACCCGGTAGGCGCGCTCTTCGGGCTCGGCTTCGACACCGCCTCCGAGGTGACCCTATTCGCCGCGGTCGCCGGCACGGCGGCCCGTGGCATGCCGTGGTACGCGGTACTGACCTTGCCGACGCTGTTCGCCGCGGGGATGAGCCTCTTTGACACCTTGGACGGCGCGTTCATGAACGCCGCGTACGGCTGGGCGTTCGCGAGACCGTTGCGCAAGGTCTACTACAACATCACGATTACCGCACTCTCCGTCGCCGTCGCGTTCGCGATCGGCACCATCGAACTCGGCGGCCTGCTCGGCGCCGAGCTCCACCTGCGGGGCACCCCGTGGAGCGAGCTCGCCGGCTTCAGCATCAACACCGCGGGCGTCGTAATCGTCGCGCTCTTCGTCGTCACCTGGGGAGTTTCCCTCACTCTCTGGCGCTTCGGTCGGATCGAACAGCGTTGGACCGCGCCGGCGCCCGACGAGCCGGCCGAGTGATCCCAAAAGCAGCTTCGGAACTGTCGAGTCACCGGTCACTTGGGAGTGAAGGTGTTGTTGGATTCGGCTCGACGTCGCGGTCGCGGATCGAAAGGTCCCCCATCTCCCTGTCGCCGATCTTGACGCCGGTGGTGTACTCGTGCGCGCACGGCGTGGCATCGACGCGCAGGCCGCTCTTGGTGGCGGTGGTACGGATGTGGCGGTGGTACGGATGGAGATGACCTGTGGCACAAACGCTGGAGGTCTAGCCCTACAAGGGCTACCGGTAAACGTCGGCGCGGTGATCGATACGCAGGATGTAGACCCGCGCCGCCTCGTCGTCGACCCGGTACAACAACCGGTAGGGTCCGCGGCGAGCGCTGAACGTGCCAGCTAGCTCCCGTTTGAGCGGCTTGCCGACTCGGAGTGGTTCGCGGGCGAGATCGCCGAACGCGAACTCGACGATCGCTGGAACGATCCGGGGCGGGATGCGACGCAGGTCCCGGCGCGCGGACGCGGCGAAGCGGACGTCATAGGGCACGCCGGCTACTCACCGGCTGCGCTTCGGAACAGAGAACTCGGCCCGGATCTCGTCTTCGCCGTAGGTCCGGCCGGCCGCGATGTCGGCCTCAGCCTCGGCGACGGACTCACGGATCCCCGGCTGGGACAGCCAAAACAGGGTCTCTTGGATCGACTCCCACTCGTCGGCGCCGATCAGCACCGCAGCCGGCGTACCGTTCTTGGTGATCAAGACCTGCTCATGGGTGATCGCCGTGGCGTCCACCAGCTCGCTGAGCCTGTCACGGACCTTGGAGAGAGGCAACGTCTGCATGACTCCATACTACGCCAGAATAATGGCCAACACCACGCCAGAACGGCGTAACACATGAAGACGCGTACCGCCCACGTCGATACGGACGGTGCAGCGTTCGACGAACGCCCCTCTGGTTATTCTCGTCGTTCTTTTGCCGGCCAACCTCGCTCACGTACTGCCGCGCTCTCTAAACTCTAAACTGGGTCGCAACTCCTAGAACGCCTGAAGCGACGGTGATCGCTTGAAGATCTGAGTCTTATTTCTCGAAGAACTCCATACCCCCACGGCCGTAGTGGTGAACCACAGATCGGGCACTTCAAGAGCCCTGTTTTCAGCTCTGC
>JAJYQJ010000015.1 GCA_021794655.1 Actinomycetes bacterium
AGAGGTCGACCCGTGACGATGTTTAGTGGAGGCGATGGGACTTGAACCCACGAACCTCTTGACTGCCAGTCAAGCGCTCTACCAACTGAGCTACGCCCCCAGTGACACAGACACGTTAGCAGCCAAGAATCCTTGTCGTCTCAGAGTTCTTACGTGACTTCGATTCAGGACAAAAAGAGCCGGTCGTTCGCCGCGTTGAACCGCCCGGCCGCCGCATTAGAACAGTAGAAATTCCCCTGCCAAGACAGATGCGGCGGTCCAAATTCACGAGACAGTCCGACGAGGCCTTAGCATGCACCGTGTGGCAAGAGAGTTCGATGTAGAGGCAATAGAGAAAAAGTGGCAGGACCGCTGGCTGGCAGAGGGATCCTACGAAGTCGAAAACGATGACCCGCGTCCTGCGTTTTACGCGCTGTGTATGTATCCATACCCCTCCGGTCCGGCACACCAAGGGCACGTGCGCAACTACACCTTCGGGGACCTTGTGGTCCGGTATCAGACGATGCAAGGGAAGGCCGTCCTTTCACCGATAGGGTTTGATTCGTTCGGACTTCCGGCGGAGAACGCGGCGATCAAGACCGGAACACACCCGCGGGAGTTCACCGACGCAAGAATCGAGGAGCTCAAGGAGTCCTTGACGAGACTCGGCGCGGTGTACGACTGGCGCCGTGAGGTGAGAAGCCACGACCCACACTATGTGCGATGGACGCAGTCGATCTTCTTGAAAATGTTCGACGCGGGTCTCGCGTATCGCGCGAACGCCCCGGTTAACTGGTGCCCCGGTTGCCAGACTGTCTTGGCGAACGAGCAGGTCTTGGCGGACGGGACGTGTGAACGATCAGGAGACAGGGTAGAGCGAAAAGATCTTGAGCAGTGGTTCTTCAAGATCACGGCGTACGCCGACGAGTTGCTGGAGGATCTAGACGGTCTGGAGTGGCCTGAACGAGTAAAGACGATGCAGCGAAACTGGATCGGTCGATCAGAGGGGGCAGAGTTTGATCTCGTCGTAGACACCGGAGCAGGTACGCGATCGCAGGAGAGCTTGGCGCTCAGAGTTTTTACGACCCGTCCCGACACGAGCTTTGGTATGACCTATGCGGTAGTCGCCCCCGAGCACCCGCTCGTCGACGCGCTCACCGATAGCGAACACCGGAACGAAGTCGAAGCTCTCAGGCGTAGAGCCGCGGCGTCGAGCGAGATAGAGAGGACGTCTTCAGGAGAAGACGGACCGTCGTTGAAGAAGAGAGGTGCGTTTACGGGAAGCTACGTCATCAACCCCTTCAACGACGATCGGGTTCCGGTCTACGTTGCCGACTACGTGTTAATGGGATACGGCACCGGCGCGATCATGGCGGTCCCTGCCGAGGACGAGCGCGACTGGGCGTTCGCAAAAGTGCACGGATTAGCGTTCGTAAGAACGGTCGAGCCTCCTCCCGGTTGGGACGACTCGCCACCCGGCTTGGGGAGAGGAGGGGCCTATACGGGCCCTGGCGTCAAGATAAACAGCGGATTCATGGATGGAATGGAGATAGAAGAGGCGAAGGAGGCGGCGATCGAATGGTTGGAGTCCAGAGGAATCGGGAGAAGGAAGGTCAACTACCGCCTGCGTGACTGGCTGGTTTCTCGTCAACGTTTCTGGGGATGCCCGATCCCGGTCGTGTACTGTGAGGCCGACGGTATCGTTGCGGTGCCAGATGACCAACTTCCAGTGTTGGCGCCAGATGACGTCGAGTTCCAGCCGACGGGGAGATCTCCACTCGCTACGCACGAGGGATTCTTGAGAACGACGTGTCCGAGGTGTGGTTCTTCGGCTGAACGTGAGACGGACACGATGGACACGTTCGTGGATTCAAGTTGGTATTTCCTGAGGTTCTGTGACCCGTTCGACCCTGATAGAGCGTTCTCACCTGAGGGCGTCAGGCACTGGATGCCTGTAGATCAGTACATAGGCGGGATCGAGCATGCGATCTTGCACCTCCTTTATGCGAGATTCATCATGCGGGTACTGATCGATACGAAGATGGCTCCGGGCGCACCGAGAGAACCGTTTCGTAGGCTGTTCACCCAGGGGATGATTCGCATGGGTGGAACTAAGATGTCCAAGTCCAAAGGGAATCTGATCGCGCCCTCTGGCTACTACGACACCGTCGGTGCAGACGGCCTGCGCTTGTTCCACCTCTTTGTCGGACCCCCCGCCGACGACTTCGACTGGGTAGAGCAGACGAACCAGCTGATAGACGGCTGTGCACGTTTCATCGACCGCCTCTGGCGGCTCTGCAGTTATGAAGAGCCGTCGGATCCGAGAGGACGAGGAATTGAGGTTAGGTCTGGTCCCGAAAGCGACGAAGATCGTGAAATTAGGCGATCCACTCACCGCACGATTCAAAAGGTCACCGACGACCTCGATCGCTGGTCTTACAACACGGCGGTAGCGCACTGCATGGAACAGGCCAACTTGCTGCAACGCTACCTCAGATCAGAGCGAGGTCCACACGGTGAAGTTCTTAAGACGTCTCTTGACTCCTTAGTGCTCTTGCTTGCGCCGATGATTCCCCACGTCACCGCTGAGCTATGGGAACGACGCCACGGAGAAGGGAGTCGTTTGCACAAGCAGTCTTGGCCGAGATTCGACCCCGAGATGGTCAAGGACGAGACGGTGACGATGGTCGTCCAAGTGAACGGAAAACTGCGTGATCGAATCGAAGTGCGCTCAGATATTGGAGAAGAAGAGGCGACACGACTCGCTCTGTCCTCCGCCAAAGTCATCGAGTCGATCGACGGCGATCAAACCCCGAAGCGGGTCGTCGTAAAGGTCCCGCGCCTGGTAAATGTGGTGGTGTGAACCTGGCACGTCAGCGCTAGGCGGTCGTCGCGTTGGTAGCCGTGCGGATTCTCTGTCGCGAGGAGGAAAGTCGGTGGCCGATCAGCTATCCTACGAGCTATGCCGATGCCCAAGATCATCAGTGTCGATGACCACGTTGTTGAGCCGTCCCACGTTTGGCAGACTTGGTTGCCAGCTAAGTATCGCGAGAAAGGACCTCGTGTAGAGCGGAAACGCTGGGGCGACTTTGTCCATCTGCCGGGTGCGAGGTACGAGATGACCGAGGATCCAGACGGGCTCTGGGGAGATGCGTGGTACTACGAAGACCGTCTCATATACGTACACAAGCGCTTCGTGGCGATTCCACAGGAGTCGACAACCGAGGAAGACGGCAAGATCGTATTCGACCGGACCAAGATGGTCATGTCGGCGATTACCTACGATGAGATGCGGCCAGGTTGCTACGACCGTGACGCTCGTGTGAAGGATCTGGAGCTCAACTGGACCGACGGATCTCTTCCGTTTCCGACGTTTCCTCGGTTCTGCGGGCAGACGTTCTACGAAGGAAACGACAAAGAGCTTGGCCTCGCTTCGGTCAAGGCGTATAACGACTGGATGGTTGAGGAGTGGTGCGCGCCGTCGGGCGGTGTCAATATCCCGCTGTGTTTGATACCCCTCTGGGACGTCGACCTCGCCGTCGAAGAGACAGTTCGAAACGCCGAGCGCGGCGTTCATGCGATCTGCTTCAGTGAGTTGCCGACCCGCCTTGGTCTGCCGAGTATCCACACTGGGCACTGGGATCCGCTGTTTCAAGTCTGCAACGACTATGGCGTCGCGCTCGCGATGCATATAGGGTCTTCGTCTACGAATCCGTCCGCGTCACCCGACGCACCAGAGGGAGTTGGAGGCACGCTCGCGTTCAACAACTCCATGGCGTCGCTCGCAGACTGGCTGTTCTCCGGCCGGCTGATCAAATTCCCGAAGTTGAAGCTAGCGTACTCTGAGGGGCAGATCGGTTGGATACCCTACGTGTTGGAACGCGCCGACACCGTATGGGATGTTCACGACAGCTGGCAGCACTCCAAGGAGCTAATACCAGAGCCGCCGTCGACGTACTACTACGGAAGGATTTTCGGATGCTTCACCGCCGACCATCACGGGCTCGCGTCTCTCGGCGAGGTAGGCGTAGACAACATCTGTTTCGAGACCGACTACCCCCATACCGACACGACTTGGCCGCACTCTGAAGCCTACGTCGAAAAACTTCTGGCGGGCTTTGACGACGACGTCGCCTACAAGATCCTTCGTGGCAACGCGATTAAGATGTTGGAGCTCGATCGCTCGTAGGGCCGGCTTCACGCGTCTTGGGCTCGTAGTGATACTTGCCGCCGCGCAGCCACGACGTCGCGGCGGCGACTAAACAGGCGACGATCGCAAAGTCGAATGCGGCGTGTAGTCCGTTCGCAAACGGTCTCGTGATAAGAGTGGGGAAGAATGTTTTTCCGGTGAGAATCGCCGATTGGGCTGGAGGCAGGTGAGCGAGCGTCTTGGCTCCGATCATGTGCTGGATAGGGCTGTAACCCAAGAAGGCCGCAAACAACGTTGACACGGGGGGAAGTTTGGACGCGCTGAGAGCTGTTTGCGGCGGGACTCCGTGGGCGACGAGACCGTTATAGAGAGTCGACGGCAAGGTAGAAGAGAGCCCGACGATCATTAGCGTGAAGAAGATTCCTATCGAGAGGACTTGGGCCGAATTCTGAAACGTGGAGTTCATGCCGGATCCAACCCCACGGTGTTCGGGTGGAAGGCTGTTCATGACCCCTGCTCTGTTAGGGGCCGCAAACGCACCCATCGCGAGACCGTTCAACAAGAGAATGAGGCCGAACGCCCAGTAGGAGAAGTCCACTGGGAGTAGCTCCAACAAGAAGAACGAAATCGCCGCGATGACCATCCCACCCGAGGCGAACGGACGTGATCCGAAGCGATCGGAGAGGTATCCAGATACCGGACCGGCGAGGAGGAATCCGGCGGTGAGTGGGAGCATATAGATCCCGGCCCACAGAGGGGTCTGGCTGAAGCTGTACCCGTGGCTCGGCAGCCATATCCCCTGTAGCCAGATTATTAGCATGAACATCAACCCACCGCGTCCGATTCCCGCCAATAGAGAAGACAGGCTGCCGGCGGTGAATGCTCTAATCTTGAAAAGCGCGAGGCGAAACATAGGGTCGCTGACACGAGTCTCGACGACTGCGAAAACTACGAGGAACGCGACTCCGGCCCCGAGGCAACCGAGGACGAACGGGCTGGTCCATCCCATCGTCGAGTGTCCGTGGGGTTGTATCCCATACGTTATTCCAACCATGATTCCAATCAGCCCGAGGGCAAAGGATATGTTTCCCGGCCAGTCCAAGCTAGCCTTTGTGTGGCGTGGAATTTCACGCAGTTTTCTATAGGCCCATATCGTCCCGAAGACTCCGATCGGAACCGATACCAAGAAGATAAGCCTCCACTGGATCGGAGCGAGGACACCTCCGAGGACGAGTCCGATGAACGACCCGCTTATCCCGGCGACCTGATTGATACCGAGCGCCATTCCCCTTTGGTCTTCGGGGAACGCGTCGGTGAGGATAGCAGCGGAGTTCGCGATCAAGAACGACGCGCCTACTCCTTGGAAGACTCGCATTATCACTAGCCACAACGCTCCCGCGGTTCCGCTCATCCACGTTATCGACAAGAGCAACGAGAAAAATGTGTAGACCGCGAAACCTAAGTTGTACATCTTGACCCTGCCGTACATGTCGCCGAGACGCCCGAGGCTCACGACGAGGACGCTCGTTACGATCATGAAGCTCAGGATCATCCAGAGTAAGAAGAAACTGTTGCTCGGCAGGAGCGGATCTATATGGATGCCTCGAAATATGGTCGGCAGCGCGATTAGCATGATCGATAGATCGATAGTGGCCATCAACACGCCAAGGGTTGTGTTGGAAAGAACGACCCACTTGTAGCGGTCAGAAAACTCCGTTGGATCCCGAGTACTCGAACCCGCAGCGAGTGTCTGGGAGTCGGACTGCTCTATCAGGCCTGATGCTGAGCGTGTCGTGTCCGCTGCGCTCATCGCAGTGTTGTCAAACTCCAAGGCGGGAGTGAGCGGGGTTAGCCCCAAAGAGGAGTTGGCCTGGAGATTCTCTATACGAGTTTTCCCCGAGTCGGGCCACGGCCCGCTCGTCGAGATAGCTTGGGTCGTGCTCTAGCTGGGTCATATGTTAAAGTCTAACGTTAACGCAAAGGTATATCCAGGCACGGTGGTGCTCCGGTTGGTCGATGGTCGTCTTTGATCGACGACGTCACGATAGACGCGAGGAGGAAAGGGGTTCGATGGAGCTCAACACGAGGTGGGTCGATTACGAGAGCCCGAACGGTCAGGTATCGGGATATATGGCCTTTCCAAAGGTCTCAGACACCGACGCCGTCGATACTCTCCCTGGAGTAGTCGTGATCCAAGAGGTCTGGGGCGCAGACGACCATATCTGTGACGTCGCGGATCGTTTAGCGACCGCAGGTTACGTGACCCTCGCGCCCGACTTGTACTCTACAGGCGGTGGAAGGCCGGCAGAGCTCGCGTTTGAACGAGTCGCGACGGCCAAAGAGTTCTTGAACTCCATCCCGCCAGGTCGCTGGATGGAGATCATCGGAGACGAGGAGAAGCGCAACGAAGAGCTCTCCAAACTGCCCGGCGACAGGGGCCGTGAAGTAGGTGAGACGCTCGGCTCGTTATTTGGAGGGCTGCGCAAGGGGCCCGAGGGACACGTCGCAGCACTTCGCTCCAGTGTCTCCTACCTACGTACTCATCTGGCCTGCAAAGGAAGGAAGGTCGGCTCCATCGGGTTCTGCATGGGTGGATCACTCTCGGCGCTCCTAGCGTGTGAAGAGCCTGACTTGAGTGCAGCGGTTATCTTCTACGGTAGTTCTCCCGATCCGGAGAAAGCGAGTGCTATCAACTGTCCCATCAGGGGCTTCTACGGCCAGGACGATCCCGGGATCGTCGCGGGACTTCCCGCGTTCAAGACGGCACTCGAGAAAGCTCGGGTCGACAACGATCTCAAAGTGTACCCAGACGTGCCCCACGCGTTTTTTAACGACACCCGGCCGACCTACCGCATCGAGGCGGCGCGTGACGCCTGGGCCAGAACGCTCCTGTTCTTTGTAGAGACGCTCAACTGACTTAGGTAACCTACGAACTCAGACAAAGAGACGCTCTGGGATCAGTGGAACCCAGCTAGTACTTCGCTCCATCGCTCTGGGTCTACCCTGTAGGGAGCGTAGAAACTGAAGCGGTCGACGATGTCGCCGAAACGTTCGAGGACTCGAGCCGGCACCTCGTCCAGAGGGGCAACTACCGAGAACGTGTTCAACATCTCGTCGTCTATCAACTCCCCCATCTTCGCCCACTCACCTCTCTTGGACAAGGTGTTGAGGTCCTGTTGAAGATCACCCCAACCGTGCAGCTCGAGAACGGGACGGTACGCCGGTGTTGATCCGTAGAAAGCGATCTGCTGGCGCACCGCGTCGGCCGCTTCTTCAGTCTCCTCATCGTTCGTGCCGGTGACGACGAAGCCCGGGTAAGAGATCTGGAGGTCAGAGCGTTTCTTGCCAGCTTTTGTCGCACCCCGTTCCAAAGCCGGCAAAGTCACCTCTCTCATGTAGCGTTCGGTCGTAAAGCCGTGAGCTAGGAGTCCGTCCGCGACTTCGCCGGCGACTTCGGTCATGAGCTGCCCGACAGCGGCGAGGAGGATCTTCGGGTTCCCGTAAGGATTCGGGCCCGGGCTGAAGAACGGCGTCATCAGTGTGTGGGTGTAGAACTCTCCGCGGAACTCGAGTTTTCCTCCCGTTTCCCAGCTACTCCATATAGCCCTAATTGCGGAGATGAGCTCGCGCATGCGAGGGGCCGGGTGGGACCACGGCATCGAGTAGCGCTTCGTTATGTGTGGTTTTATCTGTGAACCGATTCCAAGGATGAATCGTCCTTTGGACAACGCGTGGATGTCGTTCGCGAGCATCGCCAGATTCATAGGGTTGCGAGCGAACGCGACCGCGATGCCCGTACCTAGTTCGAGTCGTTCAGTTGCGGTCGCTGCGACCGCCAACGGCAAGAACGGATCGTGTCCGGTCTCGGGCGACCAGACCCCGTCGTAGCCCGTCTTCTCAGCTCGCTTCGCCGCTTCTACGGTACCCGTCGGATCGAACCCAATGCCTCCATCAACCTTCATAGCCGAAAACCTTAGCGAATAGCTCTGCCAAGCGCCCGTCGAGAACCCGACTCGACGTTCAGGCGTCTATCGCGTCAGCGGTCCTCGCCACGGAGGAACTTTTCGAACTCCGCCGCGAGTTCGTCTCCCGAGGGAACAGCGTCAACGCCGAGAGCGTTGCCTTCCGACGCGTCGACGCTCTGCTCTAGATTTCGAAGCATCGCTTGGTGCTCTGGATTTCCTTCGATGAGGTCGTCGACCTGCCTCAAGGAGCTGTCGGCCGCACTTCGCAGTACTCCTGAGTCGAACTGGAGCCCCGACACCTTGTTTAGACCATCTATCAAAGCGGCACTCGCTTCGGGGAACGCCATCGCGGACACGTAGTGGGGTACGCGAGCCCACAGGCTTACCGCGTCGATACCAGCCGCTTCGAATCCCAACTCCAGCGCAGCGACGACTCCAGCTGGAACTTCGAGTTCTCCTTGGATGACCCCGATGCGGTTTATCAACTCTGAGGACGCAGAGGGGGCAGTCGCCGCCAACCGGACCGGGCGAGTATGGGGTGCGGGCGCCGGGAACGCACCGAGGCCGACAAGTAGTCGCACCCCCCAACGGGTACTGAGAGCTACAACCGCATCGACGAAGAGCTTCCAATGGAAGTCGGGCTCGGGGCCGATCAGGTACAAGACGTCAGATCCTCCGAGGTCATTGCCGGCCCGGATCTCAGTGCGAGGCCACGTCAGCTCAGTTGTCACGCCGTTTGAGATGTGCGCGACCGGCCGGCGCGCTCTTTGGTCCAGAAATAGATCCCCGTCGAACGTCGCGATCGTCTCCGTGGCGCTCTCGGAAAGCAACGAAGCGAGCGCGGTCACCGCTCCGAGTCCCGCGTCTACCCATCCCTCGAGCGCGACGACGAGGACGGGTTCGTCGAAGCTCCTATCTCGTACGATCTTGTATGCGACGCTATCAGGTCCAATGCTCATCTGCTCTCCAGCGTAGTGGCGGCGAGCTCCGCGAGGCGCCCGATGGTGCGCGGGTAGACATCGACACTCGTTTGATCCCCAGCTTTAGCCCCGGCACTGTAGCGCGTGAACACGCCCTGGAGGATGCACGCAAGCTTCCAGTATCCAAACGCCATATAGAAGCCGATGTCTGACAGATCCCGACCGGACGCGGACTCATAGCACGTGAGTAGCTCCTCGCGGGTCGAGAAGTCCGGAGCGGTCGTCGCCGGCGTCGCTCCAAGGAAGTCCTCTCCGTCGCCGGGCTCTGCCCAGTAGACCATGAGGAGGCCGACGTCTGCCAGCGGGTCGCCCGTCGTCGAGATCTCCCAGTCCAACACCGCTCTTACCCGGCCGACATCGTCGACGACGACGTTGTCAAGCCGGTAGTCTCCGTGGACTATCCCGCTACCTTGCTGGGTTGGAACCAGAGACGACAGACGGGACGCAACCCCAAGGACCAAGTCGTCGTATCGGGGCCCGACGGTGCTCCGGTACTGCTCTGACCAACGGCGGATCTGACGATCTATGTAGCCGTCTGGACGCCCGAAGTCCCCGACGCCGATCGATTGTGTGTCGATACCGTGGAGCTCGGCGAGCGTCTCCGCCATGTTCGGTCCTATCGCTCTGCGCGTCGCGCTGCTCATGGCAACCGCATCGGCGGCGTCACGGACTACGTGTCCGTCGACGAACTCCATTACCAAGAACGGTGCACCGTTGATCGACACGTCGCTACATATCCCAAGCGTTCGAGGTACCGGCACGCCCGTCGGGAACAGTGCGGTCATGATCCGGTGCTCTCTTGTAACGTCGTGCGCCGTAGGAAGGACGTGGCTTATCGGTGGCCTTCTCAACGCATAAACGTGGTCGAGCGCGTCCTCGACACGGTAGGTGAGATTAGAACGCCCTCCCGCTATCAGCTCGAACGTCACCGGCGGCGTCGCGCCTTCGACGTTCGACGCGAGCCAACTCGTCACCGCTCCAGGGTCAATCCCTACGGGATCACCGTTTCGTCTGTCGTGAGAGGCAGTCACCAACCGCGAGGTTAGCTGGGTCGCCGGCTACACAGAGTTCTGTCGGCCAACCGACAACGAGAAGACCTGCTCGCAGCTGTCGATCCATGGCGCTTCGCGCGTGATCGGGACCGGCTGGTCCGCGCCTTTGGGCTAAGTGATCACGGTTTCAGGTCCACAACGATTGACCTCGTTACGTGGTCGGCCCAACTTTGACGCCGCACGTCCCAGAGGGGAGAAAGAAAGCTGATCAACAGGGGAATACCGAAGGGAATGTCCAACAAGACGTTGAAGGAAATCCTACCCAGGCCTCTCCAGAATCCAATCAGTGACGCCGTCGACGCATCGCGAACGGCAATTCCCATGACCAACTTTCCAACCGTCTGACCGCGAAACATTCCGTTCCCAACCGCGAAGTAGAGAAGCTGGGCAACAAGAGCCGCCAACACGACGCCAACGATCGCGATCCAGAACCCCGCAGGGAGTGACGGTGCAGGCGGTCCGTTCGTTCCGTTCGTTCCGTTCGTTCCGTTCACTCCGTTGGCGGGGAAAGTGGCGGTCCCGGCCACCTGGAGGAATAACACGAGGTATGCAAGCAAGTAAAAGACGAAGAAAACCGTATCGACCACCAGACCGTCGATAATCCAGGCGACCAGGCGCTTCCACCAGTGTGCCAGCGGTATTCCAAGCTGTGGATCTGGATAGATCGGACTAGGACGGGGGGCGTAACCCTGCGGCGGGTATCCATATGGAGGCGGGTAACCCTGTGGCGGTGTGAAACCCTGCGGCGGTGTGAAACCCTGCGGCGGGTATCCATATGGAGGCGGATAACCCTGTCTAGGCCAAGTAGGTTGGGCTCCGTAGGGTGGACCCTGCTCGGGGCCTGGAGTCGTTCCGCCGCCTGACGTCTCTTCGCCGCTCATCGCAGATCATCGTACTCTGCTCCCGTTGACTTTGGCACTTTGATGCCCCACTTACGCATTCCTTCTTCCATAGCGAAGATCACTTCGTGCAGGGCCGCCAATCGACCGTATCGTTTCTGTTCCGCAGAGATCAAACTCCAGCGTGCCAACGGGCGATCGGTTAGTTGGATCATGTCCTCGACGGCCTCTTCATACTGTGGTCGTTTCTCCCGGTTCCGCCAGTCGTCTTCGGTAAGTTTCCAATTCTTCAATGGGTCACTCTTGCGAGCTTTGAACCGACGAAGTTGTTCTTCGTGTGATATGTGCAGCCAGAGCTTGATCAGGGTCGTTCCTTCCTCGGCCAACGAATGCTCGAACTGCGCAATCTCTTTGTAGGCCCTCTTCCACTGCTGATCTGTGGCGAGCCGTTCGACGCGTTCGACCAAGACCCTTCCGTACCAACTCCTGTCAAGAATGCTCATCCCGCCCCACCCAGGCAAGTGTGGGAAAAACCGCCACAAGAAGTGGTGACGTGCCTCATCTGGAGTAGGCGCCGCAAACTGGGAGATGCGAACATGGCGGGGATCGAAGGCCGCCGCGAGGCGCCGGATCGCCCCGCCTTTCCCGGCCGCATCCCAACCCTCGAACACCACGCAAACCGGTGGGCCGAGTTGTCCATCACCCAAGAGGCCGGCACTGACCAACCTGAGGTGGAGTAAGCGGCGTTGGGCGGCCAGCATCTCGGCGTCCGCCTTCTCGCGTGAGATCTTCAACGTCAGATCAACTGACGCAAGGGACGGGTTCGATGGTTCCATAGCTACTATTGAAGCCGCTCGGCCACCTGGGTGCCCGCTCGACCCTGGAACTGCACTTCGACGATGTCCCGACCTGCCCAGGAGGCACCAGTCTCGCGACCTCGCGTCGGTCGAAGTCTATCGAATCCGTTATCGTGCATTCCGTGAGGGTCCTTGTGGTTGAAGATGAATCAAGGATGCGTGACCTCTTGGAGCGCGGCCTTGGTGAAGAGGGGTACTCGGTCGATACTGCCCAGGACGGGCCAAGTGGACTGTGGATGGCGTTGGAGAACGACTACTCGGCGATCGTGCTGGATTTGATGCTCCCTCGGCTCGACGGCATTGCAGTGTGTGAGAGGCTTCGAGCCGCTGGCCGCTGGGCGCCGGTTATCATGCTCACCGCAAGAGGGGAGATGGACGACCGGGTTCGTGGGCTAGATGCCGGCGCCGATGACTACCTGGCTAAACCGTTTGGTTTCGCGGAGCTCGCGGCGCGTCTGCGCGCTCTGGTGCGGAGGGGATCTACAGAGCGTCCGCCCGTGCTGACTGTAGGCAGCTTGACTCTGGATCCGGCCAGGCGCAGAGCGTGGCGCGGTAGCACTCCCCTTGATCTTTCCCCAAAAGAGTTCTCGTTGTTGGAGATGTTCGTTAGACATCCCGGCGAGGTGCTGAGCCGCACGCGGATCTTGGAGCAGGTATGGGACTTCGCGTATATGGGCACATCGAACGTAGTGGACCAGTACGTGACTTACTTGAGGCGCAAGGTGGACAAGCCGTTTGGATCAACGGACATCGAGACAGTTCGAGGAGTTGGATACCGTTTGAAGTCTGGCTCACATGACGCACCTCAAGGTATTGGAGCCTTAAACGATCCTCAAGACAGGTACTGCGACCCAGAGCAACTGGACCAAGTTAAACGGTATCCAACTTCCTTGCCGCGTCGAGAAGGTGAGACAAGGGAGTGACCGGTGTGTCAATCCGCCTGAGGCTGGCCATAGCCTTTGCCGTTGTGACGCTTATCATAGCGTTGGGCGCCGGCGCTCTCGTGCTACATACACTCGACGTTTCGTTCAATCGGGCATCAGACATCGCGCTATCGAAGCGTTCACCTGGGATGGAGCGAGTACTGATGAAGCATCGAGGAATGATTGGATTTACGACCTCATCACGTTTGGCTGCCGATTTGAGACCAGACAGCAGAGTTGTCGTAGGTCAGTTGATAACAGACTCCGGCCACGTGGATACCTCGATGGCCCCAGCAGGAGGGACACCGATCGTTAGCCAGACACAGCTACTGGCCGGCACTCGCGGAGTGGTTCGCTTCACGGGATCAGTCCCTGGAGTGCCAGTACCACTGCGGATTTCGGTTAGCCCGGCTCCAGGCTTGCCTGGTTACGTGTTAGTTGTTGGGATGGGTTTTGGAAATGGGACTGTCGTCTTGGACGAAGTGCGGCGCACCTTTCTCGTGAGCTTGATTCCGTTGACTCTCCTTGCAGGTATCGCGGCCTACCTACTTGCGCGGGCCGCCCTGGCGCCCGTGGAACGCATGCGACAACAAGCTGCCGTCATATCTGAACGCGACAGCGCAGTGAGGTTGACAGTACCTGACTCTGGTGACGAAATAGCGTCACTCGGCGCAACCATCAATGGACTCTTGGATCGGATGCACATCGCAATTGAAAAACAACGTACCTTCGCATCCGATGCGGGCCATGAGTTGAGAACGCCGTTGTCGATCCTACTTGTTGAACTAGAACTTGCCCAACGAAAGGGTCGAAGTCCCGAGGAGCTTCGAAGGTCGATTGACGCGGCGCACCAAGAAGTTGAGAGGCTCAGCCGTTTAGTCGAAGATATGCTTCTGCTCGCTCGAAGTGACGACGAGCGACTATCTGGCGCCGTACTTTCAGAAGAGTCTGATATTGGGGAAGTCGTTGGGAGTGCCATAAACGGCCTTCGAGTTAACGCTGTTAATCGAAGCGTTGAGCTAGCCTATGAAACGAATTTCGATACGCTGACTCAACGCGGCGACGTTGAACAGTTGGGATCTCTTGATCCGCGAGTTGGTTTGCCCGTCGCTTTGATCAGCCCAATACAGCTTCGAAGAGTACTGGACAACCTGCTTGCGAACGCCATCGATCATGCACCCGCAGGAAGCACTGTTACCGTGCGGGTGAATCTCATGGCAAACGATGTTGTGTTCGAAGTTGAAGATCTCGGACCCGGGTTCCCACCGGAGTACTTGCCGCTCGCTTTCGATCGGTTTCGCCGCCCCGACGCGGCACGTTCACGTTCTGAGGGCGGTGTTGGGCTGGGCCTAGCGATCGTGAAGCAGATAGTCGAAACCCACGGAGGAAGTGTAGAGGCACTTAACAAGCCCTCAGGCGGCGCGTTAGTGCGCTTCAGGGTCCCCGCTCGCTTGTGACGGCATCTGCCGTAGGTAAACGTGAAAGAGATCTGCCCTGATGGGGATTGGTGAGATCCTTGTCACCTGCCGTCAGTATCACCTGGCGCCAGTAGTGCGTCTTGACTCCATTATGTGAACGTTCACATGAGATTCTCACGATCCTCAAATGTTCCCATAGGCAGCATGAGAGAAGATGCCTACAACGACGTGGTTCAGGGGGGCGAGACAGAGAAATAGAATTGTCGTCACGAGCCTTGTGATCGTGTTGATCGCAGCGGCGGTGGCAGTGTTCATGGTAACTGGCTCCAAGTCAAAGCGCTTTGTCACGGCCACTGTTTCTTATGCAAATGTAAGCCAGATCGTCGACACTACGGGCACGATTGCGGCGGTCGGCGAGGTCAACTTGCCGTTTGGTGAAGGGGGCCGAGTTGCCTCGGTGCCTGTATCGGTTGGCCAAAAGGTCAAGGCAGGACAGGTACTCGCTTCCTTGGACACGACGGCGTACGCAGCCCAGTTGGCCGCCTCAAAGGCATCGCTAGCCGACGCTGAGTCAACACTGTTCACCCTCACGAATGGGCCAACGCCAACCGAGTTGGCAACCGCCAACGCAGCAATTGCGACAGCTAGCGATGCAGTCCAGGCCGCTACGACGTCTTTGAACGATACCGAGGCGGTTAACGCGGCGGCTCTTGCCAGCGCACAGCAGCTCCTCCAAAGTGCACAGACGGCTGAGGCTAACGATACGACGACGCTTCAAAGTGCGCAGGCAGCCGCGACGTCTGCGTGCGCGGGCGCACCGACCAGCACGCAGTGCCAGGCAGCCCAGGCACAAGTGAACGCTGCCCAGGCGCAGGTTGCAAAGGATCAAGCGGCAGTCGGCTCAGCTCAGTTAGGGGTTAGCTCTACGGTTGCTCGGAATACACAGGTCCAAGATCAGGCCCAAGCTCAGTTGACAGCCGCCCAGACCCAACTGGCAAACGCCAATGCGGCTCTCTCCGCGATGCGCTCAGCTCCGACTCCACCTGAGCTTGCGTCCGCACAAGCGGCAGTTGCGGCAGCGCAGAGCCAAGTGGCAGCGGACAGTGTCAATCTTGCATCCGCGGTGATCAAGGCACCTGCCGATGGGGTGATAGCCGCAGTTAATATTGTGGCCAATCAGATCGTTGGATCGACCGGCGCCCCCTCTGGGGGTAGCTCGTCTACGTCGAGCGCTGCCGCGGCGACGAATGGCTCCACCGCGGCCAATCCTGCCGCGATAGTGCTGATCGAACCAGCTGGCTTTCAGGCTGTCACTCAGGTAAGTGACGCACAAGTTGGCCTTGTTTCAGCTGGGGAGACAGCACTTGTGACACCGGCAGGGGCGACTAGGCCGATCCAAGGCACCGTAACCCAGGTAGCCACACTGGCCACCGTGTCGTCAGGTGTCGCAAATTTCGGGGTTACAGTTGCGCTTCCTTCTGCGTCAACTGGGCTCTACGCCGGATCTACTGCAGACGTCGAACTAGTCGTTAGACAGATCTCCAATACCCTTACGATCCCGACGAGTGCTGTCCATACGTCTGGATCACGCAACTACGTAATGGCACTCGAGAACGGTCACGCAACTCGTGTTCATGTATCAATTGGCATTACGGATGGACCGAGGACCCAAGTGCTATCAGGGCTATCGGCAGGGGAAGTTGTGGTGATAGCCGACATCGCAAAGCCGTTGCCGAGCGTCAACGCCAAAGGCGGATTCTTTGGTGGGAAGGGTGGAAAGGGAGGGGGACCGCTGGGAGGCGGCGGTGGTGGCAGGAAGGGTGGCCCCGGAGCGGCTGGGTTTGGAGGGTGAGCGGGTGAGTCTCATCGAGCTGACCCATGTAGGCAAGGTTTACGGCACGGGAGACGTCGCAGTACAGGCACTAAAAGATGCCAGCTTAACTGTTGACCAGGGTGAGTACGTGGCAATAATGGGACCGTCTGGATCTGGAAAGTCGACGTTGATGTATCTGCTCGGGTGTTTGGACGTGCCGACGAGTGGCCGCTACATACTGAACGGTAACGATGTCAGGAGTCTCGATGAGATCGAGTTGGCGGCTGTTCGTAATCACGAAATTGGGTTTGTGTTTCAACAGTTCAACCTTTTGGCAAGCTTGGAAGCGTGGCGCAATGTGGAGTTGCCGCTTCTCTACGGAGGCGAACGCAGGCGTCACGTCCGGCGTGATCAAGCAATCGAGGCGCTCGAAAGAGTTGGGCTGGGTCACCGTTATCATCACCGTCCAGTCGAGCTATCAGGTGGCGAGCAACAGCGCGTCGCAATCGCTCGAGCGTTGATTAATCGCCCAGCCTTGATACTCGCAGATGAACCTACGGGCAGTCTTGACAGTTCGTCAGGGACAGAAATACTCCAACTATTCGAAGAGCTGAACGAGGCAGGAGTGACGATCGTTCTCATCACTCACGATCCTGGGGTCGGCAGTCACGCCAAGCGCCTATTGAAAATTCGCGACGGACGTCTATCCAATAGCGACGCTCGCCCTACGATGGGAGGGGCTACTGTGGCAGCGCAGGGATCACGAAGAGGACCAGCCGGTGGGGCATTGGGAGCTAGCAGTCTATGACTCTTGGGGACACGCTCCGTACGGGTCTCTCCGCCATCGGGGGCCACCGCCTCCGTTCCGCTCTCACCGTCCTTGGGATTTTGATTGGAATCGCGGCAGTGATATTGACTGTCGGCCTCGGACAAGGCGCTCAGGATGAAGTAAATGGGGCGATCGCGTCGCTTGGCACGAACCTATTGATCGTCACTCCAGGAAGTGTCACGAGTGGGGGAGTGCAAGGAGGGCTGGGTTCCGCAAGTACACTGACTATCGGAGACGCGCAGGCGCTCGGCTCACATCTTGATGCGCCTGACATTGCGGCCGTGGCGCCACAGGTCCAAAAGACGATGTCGATGACCGCTGGGATCTCTAATTGGACCGCGCCGGTAGTTGGTACGACTCCGTCTTGGCTTGGGGTGAGATCGCGCACCGTTGCGGCTGGACGCTTCCTGACTCAAGCTGACGTAACGAGCGAGGCACACGTCGTAGTGTTAGGTGAACTCGTCGCTGCCAACCTCTTTTCTTCTCCTGCGTCGGCCATCGGGGCGAAAGTGGACTTAAACGGGGTCCCATTTCAGGTAGTTGGGGTCTTGGCGGCTGCAGGGAGTTCCGCTAATACGAATCAAGACAACTTGGTGACAGTTCCGATTTCAACTGCTCAAAGCCAGCTTTTCGGAGGTCCGGATCGCAGAAGCGTCCAGGCGATCCTCTTGGAAGCTACGTCTCCAGCGACGATGAGTGCCGCTTACCAAGAAGCTGACAGCTTGCTCCTTCAACTTCACGGGATTACGCGGCCGGCCCTCGCCGACTTCACCATTACCCCTCAGACGTCTCTGCTATCGACGGCGTCGTCAATTTCTCGTACGTTAACCGTCCTCTTGGCTGGGGTCGCGGCGATATCTTTGATCGTCGGCGGAATTGGGGTGATGAATATTCTCCTCGTATCCGTTACCGAAAGAATTAGAGAGATCGGGTTGAGGAAGGCGCTTGGTGCTACCCCTGGAGCGATACGTTCGCAGTTTTTGGTGGAAGCGATCATCTTGGGAGTCGTTGGTGGCGTAGGAGGAGTGTTGCTTGGCGTGATCGGCGCCATCGGGCTGCCTCATCTGATCGGACATCCAGTTACCCTCTCGCCCGTCGCCGTCGTCGCCGCCGTTTTCGTCGCAGCCTTGGTCGCGTTGGCAGCTGGCGTCTACCCGGCGACCCGCGCAGCGCGGTTGGTTCCGATGGAGGCGTTGAGAAGTGAGTAGTGAAGAAATGAAGTGAGTAACTTCAACGAAGTTGGGAGATAAGTAAATGACAGGTTCAAGACAGGAGGAAAGTGTGTCTCGTAACGACGAGGGAAAAGTGCTACAAGAGAGCAGTGGGTACGGCGAACGCCGAAAAGGAATTGCATGGATATCAAAGGCAACGCGGTTCGTGGCAGTTGCTACGTTAGTCGTCGGATTCGGCGTACTAGCTGCCGCTTGTTCATCGAGTGCCTCTTCATCGAGCGCACAGCCTGCGGCGACAGCACATCACCACGGACACCGCCGCCACCACGGACATCACCGCGTTGGGATCGTCGGCACCGTTAGCTCCGTGAACTCTACGACGTTGGTGTTGGACGTAAAGGGCACTATCCATACGATTGCTCTTACGTCCTCAACTACTTACAAGCAGTCCGGCCACAGCGTATCTGCGTCATCGTTGAACTCAGGGATGAGGGTGCGAGTACTACTGGTTCATTCGGCTAGATCGTCAACGTCGCAGCCGTCTACCCCGACAGCCAGAGCAGTTGTGCTGTTACCCGAGAGACTGACCGGCACGGTGAGCTCCATTAATCCAACTGGATTCTCCCTCCACACTCCAAGTGGAGCAACCGACAGCGTCACGACTACGCCGGCTACTACGTATCGCGAAGGCGGCAAGACGGTCACCTCCTCGGCCATAACGGCTGGTGCTCGCGTGTTGGTACTCGTATCGGGGAGTTCCGGGACCACGTTCACTGCGAGCGAGGTGTTAATCAAGGCGGGTTAAGCACTGCATAGCTCTTGGTTAAGGTTGTGGATTACTTACAACCGGTCTGTACAACAGATCGGAAAGCCGCGTACCCCGGTTTGGGCGTGAAATCGCTATGAAGAAGGCCCATCGCGAATCCATTCTTGTCTTTGCCGGACAGCTCGAACCATTGGAGGAACCTCACGTTATCGCTGCGGGCAACAGAACAAGCTCCCGCGCTAAACGCTCGTACCAACAGTGCTTGTTCGGAGTCGCTGCGGGCCGGAGGGTCGGTCGCCCAGCCAACCTCGGAAAGTCCAAGCTGGACGCCTGGTCCGAGCCGAGCTAAAGGCATCAGCTGGTTACGCGCAGTGTTGAGTGCTGTGACGATGTCGGCTTGGCCGGCAGCCGCGGCGGTAGATCCAGATCCTGGCAGCGTGGTTGGTACCCACGTGCCTGGGTAGTCGTCAACTCCGACCCAGTTGACGTCGCGCGCAAAGGAAGCTCCGCCGAGAGCACCCAACTGCGTCCACCACTTGCGATCTGCAGTCGGTCCAAAGGAGTAGAACCAGTTGAATCCCAGTTTCACGTGGGATCCCGAGCGGACCATCGCAGAGTGTCCTGCTTCGATTCCCGAGACGAGCGCCTGCATTGCCTGTGGGTATGCACCATCGGAGGCTCCAGCGTTAAAAGGCGAGTTTGCCTCGTTGGTCACTTGGATGCGTGATAACGCAGGCTCGTGCGCATAGGAGGTCACGACCTGTGCCACAAAGCTGGCGAACGCCGAGGTATCGCCTGACTCTTGTGGCGTGGGTACATAGCGTAAGGCGAGATCTACATGCATGCCGTGGCGAGCGTATGCGGAGATATCCGAAGCGAGCTGCGCTTTTTCGGCCTGATAGTCAGCCCAATCGATGTAGAGGTGCGCTATGAACGGTTTGCCGTGGGAGAGTCCCTCCATTGCAGAAAGGCTCTTCGAGAGCACGGAGGAAGATGGAAGTTGGCGTGGCACGATCCCGTAGGTAATCAACGAAGGAGGGGATCTGTGTGGGTTGGAGACCGATCCTGTGCCACATGCGCCAAGGAGGAGGATCAGAACTGAGAGCAAAGCTAGTGGAGGAGTTCGGCGCGGCAGTCGCCGGGATGGACGATCGTCGCCAACGCCCCTCCGACGAGTTACCGGGTGGCCCGGGAAGGACTCAAGCCCAGGACTCACGGACTCTCGCTGTCGGTTCGGCGGCCATTAGCGCCGTTCTCGGCCTCGAGCGCTGCACTGTCTTGCGCTGTACCTATTTAAGGACTTATTGAAGGCATCGTCGATGAGTACAACTTAAAGCGAGTTTCTGCTCGTCGCAAACTTCGTTCGGTTCGCGAAGGCACGAACCACGCCGAGTCGCTAGAGTTTGAAGATCCTTGCTGCGTTGCCTCCAACAATAAGTGCCTTTTCGCTCTCGGGGATATGGCCCATCATCTCGTTGATCACTTTTCGCGAGTAAGGCCAGTCGTTTCCGTGGTGCGGGTAGTCTGTTGACCACATCATGTTCTCGACCCCGACCGCATGGCGGGTTGTGATTCCGATTCGATCAGAGATAAACGTCGCAGACAGGTTGCGACTCCAGTAGAACGATGGTGGTTGACTGATCGGGATGTTGCCCCACGAGCGGTTGCGCCAGTACCTGTCGTCCATCTGCTCGATGAAGTGTCCAATCCATCCCACTCCGGTCTCGACGAGTACGATCTTTAATGCAGGAAATCTCTCGAACACGCCGGTGAATATGAGCTGACCGACCGTATTCGGTACCGTCGAGAAGACACCTGCGAGACCTCCGACAGCCTTAGCGTTTGCCTTTGCGGACTTTCCTCCGTAGATGTCTTTGCGGGTGCTGTCCACCTCGGCCGGACCGATCTTGTTCGCCGCCGACTTTGCTGCGTCTGAAGCCGCCTTTCGTGAAGCCTGACGGGCGCGTCTCGAGATCATGTTGATGTGAATCGCAATAGGAGTACCCGTCTCCACGGCTGCCGCCCAGAACGGGTCGTCCGCGTCGGTCAATGAGTCCTTCCCTGAAGGCCAGTTGGATACTACGGCTCCTTTGAATCCCGACGCTGCAGCTTTGCGTAGGTAGTCGACAGAGTCGTCGATCCCGGTAGAGGGCATCTGCGCGAGCGCAATCAGGCGACTCGGGTCAGGAGCACAGAACTGCTCGGTTAGGAACGTGTTGTAGGCGGTCACTCCTGCACGAACGAAGTCGTCGTCCTCATCGCCAAGGAAGTGCCCTATCGTGCGCTGGGGTGCAAAGACCAGAGCTGCGTCAACTCCATCGGCGTCCATGTCCAAGAGGCGAGCGGCCCCATCGTAGCACCCAGGCCTCGCATCATCGTATGTAACCCCGGTCCATCGGAACTCGTCGTATGGTTTCCCCGGTGTCGCAACTAAGCCGATCGGGTCGGGGTCCGAGGCACCTGCGAACAACCATGCATCGCCACCCTCGGCGTCCTTAACGAGTTTTGGAGCCTTCTCCAGATACTGCGAAGGGAGCCATGTCTTCCAAATATCGGGTGGCTCAAGCACATGGGTGTCGGCATCTACGATCCGGTTATCAGCCATTCAGGCGGACCTCCTGGTTATCTGGGCTCAGTCGTGGCCCCCCGCTAGGTGAGTCGCGCCACCGTGGCGCTCGGACAACGATCTTAGCACCAAACCTGACGGCGGTGTCAGGTCGTGTATAAAATCCCACTTAAGCGGTGATGTCCTGGGCCGAAAATAGCTCCCAGTGGCATATAATCAGGCGAAAGGCTATTGACGTGGATCTCGAATTCGACGAAGACCAAGAAGAACTCCGAGAGTCGGTGCGCTCGTTCTTGCAAGCCGAGTGCCCTCCCGGGTTGGTCAGAAAGATCGTAGAGACAGGTGACCCAAAGGCGGCAGAGGACCTCTGGAGTGAGATGGTCTCTCTTGACTGGCCCGCTCTGTCGGTGCCTGAAGAGTTCGGAGGGGTCGGACTCGGATTTGTGGAGTGCGCTGTCGTCGCCGAAGAACTCGGTGCCGTCATAGCTCCCGGTCCGTATTTTCCGACCGTTACCCAGTTCACTACGGTTCTGTGCGAGCTCGGCACACAGGAGCAAAAGAACCGGTTTATCAAAAGCGTTGTATCGGGAGAGATTACTGGGACTCTCGCGGTGGCCGACCATCCACGAAGCTGGTGGGGTTCACAGACGCAACACTCTACGACACGAGCTCAGATGCTTGAGGGTCGTTGGATTCTGAACGGAGAGAAGTACGCCGTGATGGGAGGATCTAGCGGGAGCGGCGTTTCAGGCGAGTCAAGCGGACCCGGCGCGCCAGGCGCGGACGAGGTGGTGGTTGTTGCAGGAACTGACAACGGAGTTGGAGTATTCGTCGTCCCGTCGTCGAAGCTCGTATGGAGGCAGGTTCGTTCGCTCGATGCGACTAGAGATCTCTATGAGTTAAGAATTGACTCCGTCGAGGTACCAGACGATCGCGTGCTCGGAGATCCCGGAACTCTTGGAGTAGGAGAAGGTCTAGCGAGGGCAGTACAGGAGGCGACCGTTGCACTCGCTCTCGAAACCGTCGGAACCTGCCAAACGCTCTTTGATCTGACTCTCCAATACGCAAAGGACCGGCATCAATTCGGCGTACCAATAGGTTCCTTTCAGGCGGTGAAACACAAGATGGCGGACATGTTTGTAGCGCTCGAGCGTGCCCGATCACTCTGTTACTACGCCGTGGCCGCGATTGCCGAAGACGACGGGTCGAGATCGCTGGCGACGTCGATGGCAAAGGCCGCCGCCGACGACTGCCAACGGTTGGTATGTCAAGAGTCCATCCAGACCTTCGGTGGCATCGGATTCACGTGGGAACACGACGCACATCTATTCGTAAAAAGGGCTAAGTCTTCCGGGGCTCTGTTTGGGTCAGCCGTCGATCACCGTCGGCGAATCTCTGAGATCTTGAGAGTCGAAGCTACCGGCTAATCGCCGTCTTGTATCTATGGTCGGTGACGATTCAGGTCCGACCCGGTGACTTGGACTGTGACGCTGTGGCCTTTCCTGCGATAGAACATCTAGGTGACACCACACGATCCCGCCGATGAACGAGCGGACCGGTTGCGGGCGGCACAGGAAAGTGCCTGGGAGGTGCTGTACAAGGAGATGTATCCTGCGATGCTGACCTATACGCGGCGCCGACTCGACGCTGATCAGGTTGAAGACGCTGTGTCGGAGTGTGTTTCACGCGCAGTAGCGGGAGCGGCACGGATACCTTCAGATGGATGTAGCCCGGAAGCGTGGGTGTTTGGAATCCTGCGTCACGTAGTTATCGACTTTCAGCGACGATCGTATAGGAACCGTCTTCTTCGGATGCGAATTCCCCGGCCAGTACTTGAAAGTGGTGACCTTGGCTCCGAGAACCTGGTCGGCGGAGAGGAACAGGAGGCGGTTCGAAAAGCGTTCGCTAAGTTGTCAGCGCGGGACCAGGAGATATTGGAACTCCGCGTGGTCGCTGGGCTTCGAGCGGACGAAGTATCGAAGTTGCTCGGGATGAGAAGCGCGACAGTGAGAAACTCTCAGTACCGAGCGCTGCGTCGGCTGCGCGAACATCTCAAGTGGGACGAAGGAACCGAGTCATGAGCGATCGATCTGAAGACTCTGAGATGGAAGAACTGATTCGACGGACCATGCTGGCCAGCGCTCGTACCCAGGCTCCTAACCTCGATCCGTTAAAGAGTGCATTTCTCCAACGAGATGCTCGGTCCCGCGTTAGAGCACCGCAGTGGAGGATGGCGTATGTCAGCAGGCCGCTTGTCATTGGCTTGGTCTCGTTGCTCGCGGGATTGGGCGTCATCTCGGGAGCCGTCGCAGCAGACGCCTTGCCTGGTCCCACACGAACCGTCGCCTATGACTTGGGCTTGCCGGTATCGTCTCCGAGTCTCGTCGCTGCCCAGGCAGCCGAGTCACAACTTAGATCGGCAATTGTCAGAAGAGACCGAAGGGCGGTTGTGAATGGAGTTGTGAAGCTGAGCAGGAGTTTGGGAGCTCTTGATGCCGCTGACTTGCGCCGCATCGATCCTTCTGCTCAAGCCACCTTGAGGTCCGCGCGTTCGTTCCTGACCGAGCCGACCCAAACAACCGAGCCGACCCAAACAACCGAGCCGACCCAAACAACCGAGCCGACCCAGAAGACCCAGACGACCGAGCGTTCGACTTCGAGCACCACGGACCGGTAGTCCTGGTTGGACAAACGGCGTTAGTGCGTCGGAAGTATCACTTCTGTCTAGGGTGTGACGTTCTTCCCGTTGCGACGATAAGGAGAGTGAGGATCCATTCCTCCAATAGGTGTCGATCGAGGTTGAAAGGGGTTCGTAACTGCTGCCAGATAAGTGCTCGATACACAGCACATGTATGTTCTTGTGATATACTGGGAGAGTGAATCTAACCGAGTGGGCAAGAGTCCAAGGCATCCACCCACAGACCGCCTATCG
>JAJYQJ010000009.1 GCA_021794655.1 Actinomycetes bacterium
CAGACCTTGGAAAGATGATCCCGCGTATCCCGATGGTCGAGTCGTTTCGTGAGTTCACGTCGGCCGGTCGCCGCCTCGCGGATCTCCACGTCGGATACGAGGCGGTCGCCCCTTTCGAACTCGACGGCCTACCCGACGCTGGAGCTGACCCGAAGGCCTTGGCGGTGGAAAAGTTGCGGTTTGCCGGCAGTGCCCGAGAACCGGACAAGTCAGCGATCGTCGTCAACCGCTACGTCACGCTCTCTGGTATCCCACAAGACGCGTATCGCTACGAGGTGAACGGCAGGTCTGCTATCGAGTGGATCATCGAGCGCTACCAGGTGAAGGTGGACAAGGACTCAAAGATCGTAAACGACCCGAACACTTGGTCGAACAACCCTCGCTACATCGTAGAACTCCTAGCGCGCATCGTGCGGGTGTCGATCGAGTCAGTTGAGATTATCGACTCGCTCCCACCCCTTGGTATATAGATCAGATTAGTCAATAGACAAGGGACCCAGAGATTATGAGCAAGTTAGACCTTCTCGAGACAGGCCAAGTCAGAGCAATGCTTCAACTGAATCAGTTCTTCGGAAGTGGTCGTATCAACCCCCGTATGGAGTTCCACTTCAACGTTCGACCCGCTAAGAACCTAAAATTGCGGCTCGATGACGTTACCCTGCGACTTGAATACCAGAACGAACTTATCGGGGAAGGCCGTGTAGTCGGCATCGATGTGCGTGGCGAACATACGACTGTCAGATTCGAAGTCGTAACTTCCCATCGGTTGTTGCGATACATCACCGATGGTTTTACTTCGGCTGTGGTCCATCTTCAACTCCAGGCATCTCTGTCCGGCGTTGCGTCTTTCACCGTCGAGACGAACGATCCGTCCGGCCCTCAATCCCCTCAGATGGTCGATGACCCAGAGCCCGGGAAGTGGAAAGTGTTCGCGGTAACCTCGTCGGGTTCACCGCTCCAACTGACTTGCAGCGAGTGGTATGACAACGTCCTCCAACCCATTCGGAACGAAGAGTTCCGTTACCTCGAGATTGCGTTACCAAGAGGCGATAGCGCGCTCGCGGTTGAGTGGAAGAGCGCGGTCGATCATCTCGTCGCGGCAGAGAAAGCATACGCACTAGGAGACGATCCAGCGGTGTTTGGCTATCTACGCGCCGCTATCGACTCCTTGCCAAGTGCTCCGCAGCATATATTTGACAGCATCAAAGATGAGAAAAAGCGAAAAGCTCTTGACGATCTCCTGAAGCAAGCGGGTACGTTCTTACACGTTGGGCGACACGTCTCAAAGAACGGGCAAGATACTGATGGCACCTTCCCGGTCGATCATCTCGACGCGGCATTCGCGTTGGACTTATCGCGGGTCCTATTGTCTCACTTCTCGCTGCTTCTCTCAGCGGAGCGGATGCGAACCTCCAACTGACGCGAAGAGAGCAGCTGCGAGATAGCCGGCTACGCCTGCCGTCGAGAGCCTGTTCAGGCAGTTAATCAACACCACGCCTCACCGAAAGCAAGATCGATGTGCCCCTGGTATTGTTGTTGTCGAACGAGGGATGGAGTTAAGTGATGATACTACGTCAGGGAAGAAGAGCCATGAGTGTCATCGTCACGCTAGCTGCCCTCATCGCCGCAATAGGCGTGACTCCGGCTTCTGCCAGCTTTCAGTATCGATCGGGGACGCGTCTGAGTGCAACAACTTGGACGCTGAACACTTCATACCCGGCAGTTTCCGGGGCCTCTTCAATAGCGTGTCCCTCGATAAGCGTTTGCTACGCGGTTGGGCAAAATAGCTCTAATGGTCCCGACATCTTCATAACAACCGACGGAGGTAGCACATGGACTAATCAGTTAGTACCATCGGGCGTGGAAACTATAATTGACATAGCGTGTCCCTCGATAAGCGTTTGCTACGCGGTTGGGCAAGGTGGCTCCAATGGTCGCGACGTCATACTTGCGACTACTAACGGTGGGAACTCGTGGATTGACGAATTTACTGGTTCTCTAGGGCAAGAGTTCTACTCCGTAGCATGCCCCTCAACTTCGAACTGCTATGCGGTAGGGCAGAACACAAGCTTCTCGAGTGGAACGATAATTGCCACTACAGACGGCGGAGGTCTTTGGAGTAGACAAAGCCAAAGTATCCCATCAGGCGTGGGTGCGTTATTTGGCATCGCGTGCCCCTCGACTTCGGACTGTTATGCGGTTGGAAGGAGTACGAATAGCTCCAGTGGGACGATAATTGCCACTTCAGACAGCGGCGCTATATGGACTAGCCAGAACCTTCCCTCCGGGGTGCAAGACTTGTACGGCATCGCGTGCCCCTCGACTTCGGACTGCTTTGTGATCGGGCCACCTGACCTCATCCTGGCCACTTCAGACAGTGGCGCTTCGTGGAGCAGCCAGAACCTTCCTTCGGGGGTGCAAGACTTGTACGGCATCGCGTGCCCTTCGAAAAACGTCTGCTACGCGGTGGGACAGAACGGCACAGGAGACAACATCGTTACAACTGCAGATGCTGGTGGCGCGTGGAGCAGCCAGAAAGTGTCCTCGGGAAGATTTAGCTATATAAGCTGGATATCATGCCCTTCGGTTGCGAGCTGTTTTGCCGTGGAAAATAATTCCAATAGTGTAAGCGTTGGTCAATATAGTGTAAGCGTTGGTCAATTAGGAACAATCATCGCCACCGCCAACGGAGGGAACTCGTGGGTTAACGAAAACCCACCGCGAGGAGTGGACAACCTTTACGACGTCGCGTGTCCGTCGACTTCTACTTGCTACGCCGTTGGGAAAAGTAACTCAGGTAGCGAGATCCTCAAGACTACGAACAGTGGATCGTCGTGGCTCAGCGATACTCCGCCGATCGGAATCAGTGACCTTTCTGGCATCGTATGTCCCGCGACTTCTACTTGCTACGCCGTGGGGAATGCTGGATCGGCTCGCGAGATCCTCGAAACTACGGACGGTGGAGCCTTCTGGATCACCCTGACTCTACCATCTGGTGTCGGAACCCTCGGCGATATCGCGTGTCCCTCGACTTCTACCTGTTACGTGACCGGTTTCCAACGCAACGGCCTTAGTGAGATCGGGAATATTTTTGTCACCTCCAACGATGGAGGGTCATGGAGCAGTCAAACTTTGCCACCCGACGTGGGGTATCTTTTCGGGATTGCGTGCCCACTAGTTTCCACTTGCTACGCGGTCGGGCAAACGCAGAAAAGCAATGTCGCAACGATTATAGTTACTTCCGACAGCGGTATTACTTGGACGAGCCAAGCCTTGCCCTCAACCGTAACTGCTCTCTTTTCGATAGCGTGTCCATCGGCGTACTCTTGCTATGCGGTCGGGCAGAATGGTTACAGTAATACTTCCTATTTGCTTGCCACTACAAATGCTGGTGCCACGTGGAATAGCCAAACACTGCCTCCGGGAGTAGCCGACCGCTATTCGCTTGCTTCGATTGCGTGCCCGTCTACTTCCATCTGCGACGCCGTTGGCAATAATGCGTCTGGAACCGCGGGGGTCGTTCTCGCGACCACTGATGCTGGCACTACATGGATTAACGAAGCTTTGCCGTCTGGAGTAAGTTTTCTTGGCGGCATAGGCTGTACAGTCGAAGGACTTTGCTTTGCCCCCGGCAAGGGGGAAGGAACAGTAGGTGGTCTAATTCTTGTGGGTCAATCACCTTCAACGCCCGTTTGTTCAGCCACAGGTGTTGGGTCTGCCAACTTCGCAAGGGGCTACTGGCTGCCTACGGCGAGCGGTGCCGTCTACTCCTGTGGAGATGCTCCGTTCTATGGATCTCTAGTAACCCTTGGAATAACTCCGGCTAAGCCAATAGTAGGTATTGCGTCTACGCCGGACAACAAGGGCTACTGGCTGGTCGCATCAGACGGCGGGGTATTTGCATTCGGCGATGCGAACTTCTACGGCTCGATGGGTGGTCAGCCCTTGAACAAACCGATAGTCGGTATGGCCGTTACCCCACAAGGTGGTTACTACGAAGTGGCATCAGACGGCGGGATCTTTGCCTTTGGGCCAGGGGCGAACTTCTACGGCTCAATGGGTGGTCAGCCCTTGAACAAACCAATAGTCGGCATGGCTGTTACCCCACAGGGTGGCTACTACGAAGTGGCATCGGACGGCGGGGTATTTGCCTTTGGGCCAGGGGCGAACTTCTACGGCTCGATGGGTGGTCAGCCCTTGAATAAACCAATAGTCGGCATGGCTGTTACCCCACAAGGTGGCTACTACGAGGTCGCATCCGACGGCGGGGTATTTGCCTTTGGACCAGGGGCAAACTTCTACGGCTCAATGGGTGGTCAGCCCTTGAACAAACCGATAGTCGCTATGACGCCTGATTCAACGGATGGATATCAGTTCGTGGCATCAGACGGTGGAGTCTTCAGCTTTGGAAATGCGGTGTTCGCGGGATCCCTCGGTGGCCAAGGCGTAGGTGACGTCGTGGGAATGGCAAGTTCTCAAAGTTCCAACTCGGGTTGATGCGCTCCGTTTGACCCGCGGAGCTAACCGGCCAACTTATGATCACGGCCATCTTGGTGTAGATCGCAAAGCCAGCACTTGTCACTTTTCAGAAGCAACCCGCGCACCGTCGCCTCGTGAGTTCTTCGCAGCCGGTCGCCGCCTCGCAGATCTCCACGTCGGATACGAGGCGGTCGACCCATTCGAACTAGACGGGATGCCAGATGCGGGTGCTGACCCAAAGAGCTTGCATGTTGAAAAGTTGCGGTTCGCCGGCGGTGGCCGGGGGGCGGATAAGTCGACGATCGTCGTGAACCGCTACGTCACCCTCTCTCACATCCCACAAGACGCGTATCGCTACGAGGTGAACGGCAGGTCTGCGATCGAGTGGATACTCGACCGCTACCAAGTCAAGATCGACAAGGACTCAAAGATCGTAAACGACCCGAACACTTGGTCCGATGACCCTCGCTACGTCGTCGACCTCGTCGCGCGGATCGTCCGCGTCTCGCTCGCAACCGTCGAGATCCTCGACGCGCTCCCCCCACTCGGAGTATAAGCGGATGGACCCTCCCTCTTCTGGAGCCATGCCGGAGAGTCGGGAGCGATCGTTCCGTCTGGCTGTAATCGATCTTCTGCGATCCGGTCTAACTTGCGCGACGAATCACCGCATGGCCATCGCGCACGAGCTTGGCGATGCTGCGGTTCTCCGAAAGGTGTTCGCCAACGCCGACCACGAGCTCACCTCCGACTGCGGCCGCGAGCTTCTCAAGCGTCTCGAGGGTTGGCCGGGCTCCGCCACCCTCCATCCGGGCGATCGCGGACTGTGTCGTTCCCATCCGTTCCGCCAGCTCAGCTTGGGTCAGGCCCGCTTCGCTCCGGAGTCGGTAAACGAACTCCCGAAAGGCGCTGATGCGGGCCTCGTCCTCGTATGCAGC
>JAJYQJ010000012.1 GCA_021794655.1 Actinomycetes bacterium
CCTTGGCAGAAGAGACTCTGCTAAGCAAGCCACAGCCAAGCAAACTCATCCACCAGCTCTTTAGAGCCAGACCCGTTGGTCGCGGTGACGTGAGGGACGCGATGCCAGGTAATCCCAACCGAGCGGCAGGGTCAGAAGCCCCGTCTGCAAGGGCGGGGAGGTTCACAATGAAGAACGACCAGACCGGAACGAGTGATCCGACGAAGGTTGCAACTCTCATCGCCCCAGCTCCACCAATCCGTTCTTTCCATGAGCCTTCGCGACTCTCGTACTCTCCTGTGGTCATCGAGATCGTCGCCGCAATCGCGCCGCCGAGGCGCCCAACCGCGATTGCCGAAGCTAGCGAGTGATGTACGAGGAGGCCGAACACGAATCCGATCACGGAAACCACGCCGTCGAACGCACCAAAGATTGCCTCGCTACGTTCCTCGCTATTTAGCTTCACCTCGTGGCCGTACCTGTCAACTAGGTTGGCGTCAACTGGAGATTTTCTGCTCGACCCGATCAAGTTCCACGATCCAGGTATGCAGAGCAAGAGGCTGCTCCACCAGGGAAACTACAAGCGAGCTGCTTCTTAGAAGCCAGCTCGCAGACAGGGTTCTCCGCCTTCGACGCACCACTGGGCATCACAGCTAGTGATACGATTGCATCATGATACAGTCGTATTCTGAGTGTCCGTCGCCGGCGGCGGCGTTGCTCCAGCTGGCCAGACTTAAGGCAGGTCTGAGCCAGCGCGAACTGGCCCATCGGGCGTCTGTACCAACCACAATGATCTCCGCGTACGAAAGAGGCAAGCGGCAGCCGAGCTTAACTACGTTGCTCCGGTTTATCCACGCTGCAGGCTTCGAGCTGAGGATGTCTCTCGAACCATACGACCCACACGACGACGTGCTCGCAGCGCTCGAGGCCGGCCGAAAGCGGACCGAGCGCATTCGTCGGGACAATCAGACCGAGGCATGGCGTCGTGCCGCACCTGTAGAGTCCGCCCGTTGAGCAATTCTCGATGGAGCGGCCCGCGAGGCCTCGACGCTGCCGCGATCGTCTCGGTCCTCAACAGACACAGGGTCCGTTACGTGGTCATCGGAGCGTTCGCCGCCATTGCGCAACAGGCCCCCATCGCTCCGACTCGGGACATCGATCTCACTCCAGACATATCGACCGCTAACCTCCGAAGGCTGTCAGCGGCACTCAAAGAACTGGATGCACGCATTCGTAGCGACACCGTCGATGGAGGCCTACCGTTTGACCACGACGGTCCGTCGCTTGGAAAGGCGGTCATATGGAACCTCATCTGCGGGTACGGAGAATTCGACATCTCCTTCCGGCCGTCGGGCCTCGATGACGGCTACACCCAATTGGCCCTCAACGCACATCGCGTTCTCGTCGACGGAGTCGAAGTTGTCGTCGCGGACTTGGACGACGTGATCCGGTCCAAGGAGGCTGCAGGACGGCCGAAGGACATTCGGGTTCTGCCCGCCCTCTACCGCTACCGGGCCGGTCGCCGCGGGGACACGTGAGAGTCTGTCCTATCGGGTTCTCGTACCATGGGCTCCAAACCTGGACCGGATTGTGCCAAGGGGTCAGGGCTGTGTGACATTTCCTCACGCAATGGGAGCCACGGACGAGTCGTGCCTGGCTCATCTTCACGGTTCCATCCGCGGGCACGAACCTGCGACGATCAAGCCAAGGCGACGGTTGGGCCGTTTGCCGCAGGAGCGCGGTTCGCGTTGTGAGTCCCCAGGACACTAACTCTCGCACGTCGCAGCTGACGAGTTGACCGCCGAGGACCCGAGATGCAGCGACGTAGGCCGGTCGTACACGGCTCCGAGGTTGAAGTGCCGCAGAGTAATCCCTCCACCAGGGGGAAGCAACAGATTCAGTGTTCCGGCCGGTACGCCTTGACTAGCTCGGCGACACCGCCACCGTGGCTCGTGACAGGGCCGTCCATCGCGTCTATCTCGGCCATACGCTCGGCACGCAGCATGCTTTTCCGTTGCGACGCCTCTTCGACCAGTTCGCGCAGATACCCGCTCCGTGTGGTTCCGCGACGACCTGCCTCGATGTCGACGATCCGGAGTAGGTCGTCTGGGAGCGACACCATCACTTTCACCATCTTCATATCCTCCTCCAGTGTTCACTGGTGTTAGGTGTCCGGTCAAGAGGGGGGTTCACCATGGCCCTCCCGAGGTGAAGTGGACCTCCAAAGGCCTAGATCCCGAGTTCCTCGTTCGTCACCGCGACGAGGAGTCCACGGTGCAACCGTTCCACACCCGAACTGCACAAGGATCAGTACGGTTCTGCTCTGAGAGCGCCACCCCGGAGCGAGGTTTTCAACGACTCACCTTTGTCAGCGTTCCGAGGGCGTCGTTTATAACCCACACACTGCCCCGGTAGACGCCGAGGGCGTCCGGCGTCTCGTAACTCATAACCCGAAGTTCTACTACCACGCTCATGGCACCGCTCGCAGGATCGACGTTGCCGAGGAGGCCGGCAGCCGACTGGTACGGCGGCGCGCTCCCCAATACCCAGACCGAGGCGCCATCGGTTGAGACAAAGACCATTGGGAGTCCAGTATCCTTTGCGATACTGCCGGTCCTGGGGTCGAGTCTAAGGGTGTCGAGCCCGGGATAGGGCGCGTTCGCCGGCACTGGCAGGTTCACGGTCACCCAAACTCCCGAGTTTGCAGCAGAGAGGCTCACGACCCGAGTTCCGAGACGATGCGCACTCGACAGAACACCGCTTCGCGGATTGAACGACATCACCCAGCCGTTAGCAGTCCCTGCCCAGATACCAGCGCTGTTCGCTCCAAGCGCGGTCACCGGACCGTCAACGGCAGGAACTCTCACCGACCTGACAACGCTTCTGTTCGTCGCATCGACCTGGACTAGCTCGGCGCGGCCGGTTCTCCCTTGTAGCGCTACGACTACTTCGCTGCCTTGGACGGTGACGAAGAGATACTTCGCCCCCGTGTCGCCCTGGGGCTTGACCCCGCCGCTTCCTCCCTCGAGAGTGACCGTCGAGCGAACGGTTAGCGTGGACGGATCGACCTGCACGAGCTGGTAACCGGTCGCCCCGATCTGGGAAGAGAGCACCCAGACCGACCCTGCGCCGTAGGCAACGGCATCTGGGCACAGCGGAATCGCCACGGAGCCACGGACCGTGACAGACGATGCGTTTACGGCCACGAGTCTGCCACACGGTGCTCGAACACTGGCGTCCGTATGCTCGAGCACCCAGACGCTCCCGTCACCGAACGCGATAGAGGAGTGGTTGGCGCTGACCACCGGCAACTGGAGCGACTTGATGATCGAATTGGCGATGGTTGGCGTCTTGCTCAGGACGGCGGGCAGATCTTTCACGACCAGTTGGACGTTTCCGAACCTAACGGGATAGCTAGCGACAGCAACCGCCCGACCGACTCCTGCGTGGCGCTTCATCGTCGAGCCCGGAAGGACGACAGCAGCGGCGAGCCCTCCGGTAACCAACACCACCGCCGCTGCTAACGAGAGCAACCGATACCTTTGGCGACGCTGGTGGCGCGCCGTCCAGTCGGTGATCAAACGCGGGTCCGGTGGGACGACCTCGCGCTCAATGCGGGTGGCCACACCTTGAAGGAGTGAACCGATCCGGTCATTCAGATGTTCGTCAGTCATGGATATCGCTCTCCTTGTCCCGGAAGTAGTTGTCGAGCTCAGCCCGGCCACGGCTAAGCCACGACTTCACAGTCCCCGGCTTGGTGGACATTTCGTTCGCCACCTCGTCGACTGATAGCCCGACGATGTGGTGGAGAAATAACGCCGATCGTTGCTTGATGGGAACTCTCCTGAGAGCCATAAGCACGACCACATCTGATCCAGCAGGATCGTCATGCGCAGGCATCACATCGAAGAGCTGTTCGTTGCGTCTCGAGCGTCGCCACCGACTGGTCGCAACGTTAAGGGCGACGCGCCGCACCCACGCCTCGATGTTCTCGTAGTCCCGCACGTGCGACCAGCGCCCCCACAACCGTGCGAAGGCCTCCTGTACTACTTCTTCTGCCTCGGCTCGACTCGTGGTGACGACGGACAGCTGTCCGACGAGTCGCGGATACGAGTCGCGGTAGATCTGCTCGAACCTACCCTCGACCTGTGTGGCCTCCTCGACTCCCATCGCACCCGCACGTCCTCTCTCAAGCCTCGTTCCACTACTACACACGCCTCAACACCCGTTTGGGTTGCATCGGAAATCGAGATCCTGATTGGCGTGGTCCCTTCGGGGTGCGTCGGACGGCAGGATCAAGGTGTCGTAAGGCAAAACCGTTTGCCCAGGCAGACGGAGTGTCGGTCCGCTTCCCCGTACCAAACTCGGTACTCCAGCTTGGCAACGGCGCCCAGAAGTCAGCGCGCGCCCGACGAATCCTCCCCAACTGTGCAGCCGGGGGCTTGGGGGCGCGGCTGATTGACGTTGGTGACACAATCTGATAATCTGATTCTGTGCCCGAGGTGAGTGCTACTGATGCCGCAAGGAACTTCTCCGGTCTCCTCGACAAGGTGGAGCACAACGGCGAAAAGTTCACTGTCGTGCGCCGGGGGCGGGCCGTAGCCGAGATCCATCCAACGCAGACTGGCCGAGGCGGAGAGGTCAAGACAATGCTTCGCCGCCACCGCCGAGACTCCACCTGGAGAAGCGATGTTGCAGCTTTACGGGCGCTTCTCGAAGTTGAGGAACGAGACTGACCTGGCTACTTTTCGATACGACCTTCCTCATCGACGCGGACCGGTCCGGTTCGGCACTCGATGAGGTGATAGGCGATGAGGATGACGTGGCGATCTCTACCGTCACCATCGCTGAACTCGAAGTCGGTGTGGCACTGTCGACAGGGCGCTCCAAGAGACTTCGTGAAGCTTTCTTGGTTGACGTAGAGGCGACTATTCCAGCTCTCGACTACAACGCCAATGTGGCCAAAGAACACGCGGATCTGCTCGTCGCCGTCCGGCGCCAAGGACGTCCCCGAGGCGCCCACGATCTCATAATCGCCGCGACCGCCCGGGCAAACGGACGTACGATCGTCAGCGCTGATGAATCCGCATTCGAAAACCTCCCTGGGGTGTCGGTCTTGTACCACCGCTGACGAACGGTTCCTTGAGAGGGGGAACTTCGTCACCTCCGACCCCGACGACTTGCGCAACCTTGATCGAAGAATCAGTCTCGTCACCGTCTGACGAGCGGCACTTGTATCCGTCAGGGTTTCGGTGAACCTCCCCGCCCTTGCGGACGGGGCTTCTGGCTCCGCCGCTCGGTTAGGGTTACCTGGCATCACATCCCTCACGGCGCCGCGACCAACGGGTCTGGCTTAGAAAAGCTGG
>JAJYQJ010000037.1 GCA_021794655.1 Actinomycetes bacterium
GGTGTCCCGGCTGGTACTACGACCATATGTTCGATACTACACCACGGGTGTATCAATTCGTGCAACGGTGCTCACTCATTTCGCCGTCGGCCTTGACCCCTCCCTCACAGAAGGGGGTTGCGGCCGCTGTCGGCTCAACTTGGTGAAGAGGCGAAGAGGTTGCCGATGAGCTTCAAGAGCGAGCACACAAAGATCGATTGGGCACAGGTTGCCGGCATGGGGAGCCGACTCATTCATGGGGACGTTGATATCGACTACGAGATCGTCTGGACAACGTTGGTAGCCGAGACGGCTTCACTAGTCACATGGCAGCTGGCGAGGACTTCGAAGAACGGTCGCGGAGAGCGAGGATCACGTCGTCCCTGCGTTGGCTGACGCCAGATCGGATGCGGTGTCCTTTCCAGCCGGTCGTTTCGAGCGCTTGTGAAAAGTAGTGAGAGTCGAACCCAAGCTCCAACCAGCCGTAGGTTCTAGTTGACCACAGCGAGAGTCCGTCGAGTCGCGGTCCCCACGGGTAGGCCATTTTCTGGACGGGCTCTGACGCGAAGAAGATCGGTCCGTCGGGGCGCACGATCTCGTGGAGGTTCTTGAGCATCCCGAGGTGGTCGGAGCAGTGGTGGAAGCTCTCGAAGAAGATAGCGGCGTCGTATGGATCGTCGGCGACGAAGTCGAGCATGTCGGCGTGGACGACGTTTAGTAGCTCCGGTGACGAGCAGCGCTCGTCGATGAGCGTGCAAAAGCTCTCGTCGACTTCTACCGCGGTGACGTCGAACCCAGTAGAGACGAGGTCCAAGGTCAGATTTCCCCAACCGGGTCCGAACTCGACGATGCGTGCGGGCGGCGTGAGCCGAGATCGCGAGTTGCCGATACATCGCAGGAGGTGACCACGCGCGACGAGATCGTCACCGACGACGGTCGCGGATCCCGTCTGAAAGGGAAACGGCCTCTGGATCGCGCGCTCGAGATCAAAGGGAGAGGCTTCGTTGGAGCTGGAGTACGTCGCTCGTCCTGAGATGAGCCGGTAGAGCTCCCACGTCCATTCGCGGTATCGGTCAGAGAAAGGGTCTGGAGGACGATCCGTCGGCAGGTCCAACTCGAAGGTCTCCAACAGTGCCCTCGCGTCATCTTCGGAGGTGGAGAAGACGTCGGCGGCCTTCAAGAGCTCTCGATCGAGGTCTGCGACACTGATTCGCCGTCGCACGTCGCGTCCAAGGGACCTCTTGAGCGATCGTTGGGCCTCAACCGGCAACCTGTCGATCATCTGCCGGGCGATCAGTGACGACAAAGAAGGAGATCGGCCCATTGGAAGCGAATCATACCCAAGTGGACCACATTACGGACATGAGTTGGATTTAAACACCGAAACGACGAATCTTCCCCCGCATCTCCGCGCTCAAGGGCACGACGAGGTCAGCGTTGTACGGGCCGGAAGCGTGCAAGTCTGTCGGGTCGGTGATGATGAAGAAGTTCAGGAGGCGTTTGGCGTCAGTTGCTGATGCACTGCGTGAATCGACAGGCAAGAGTTCGAGCCGCCGCTCGCGTTTAACACCTGGCCCATAGTGCCATCTGTCGTAGCCGTTCTCCTCGTACTTGGAGACCTCATATGGAAGGACTACTTGCGAATTTGACGGAATGGGGTCAGGCACGACCGTCCGCTCCAACGTCGCCACGACGTCGTCGTCTATCGGGTATCCTTCTAGTCGGCCTTGATCGTCGTCACCGCTCGATGAAGAGAAGGTATACGACGTCTTTTGATCATTGGAGTGTTTCACCGGGTGCGCCTCCATAGTCTCAGACAGGGAACGCTTCCCCCTGGTGGTCGCCGTTAGAAAGTCCCTGTTGGCGACCATTGGGAGTCTAGCGCGCGCGGCCGCTTCGAAAGCCAACGAAGGTTATCGTCCACGGTCGTCCAGTATCAATAAGCCCAGGCCGGTCGCTCGTGCCGCCGACGTTGATAGTCTTCTAGAGATGTCTCCGCTCCAGCGAACCTCCGGCAGCGAATCGACTTTCGTGGTCTTGTGGCTCCTACCGCGGATCGCAGTGGTCACATACCCGGCCAGTCTCGCGTTTGTCTACTACGGTATACGGGTTTCTCCGTCCCAGCCCGGCCAGAACCCCGGAGTGCTCGCAGTAGTGTGGGCGACGATTGTTGTTGGATCTATCCTCACGAGCGGGATATTCTGGCTTCGATATATCCAGGCTAAGCGGGCCAGCCGCAACGCAGGTCTCAGGCTCAAGTGTGCTTGGCGAACGCCTGCCTTGATCGATGACCAGCCCCTGAGTGAGTTGAAGCGTAGATAGCCCCCGGCAAAAACTTATGTAAGAGAGGCCTTTTTCAGGTAGACTTTCACTTGTGGAAATCCCTGGGGTTTCGGAGCGCTCCGGAGCTGACCTGAGGGCGGTGACTGTAGCGTTTTGGGTAGTCGTCGTCCTATTTGTCGCAGTCGTGATGACCGGGTCGCTGTTCTTCTATGACCACGCGTACGCGTCGAATGCCCCCGCAAAGTCAGAAAAGTCCGCAGCGCTGAAAGCGCCATTGGCTCCAGGCGGGCCGTTGACGGCTTCAACTCCTCTCACCGGAGCTCCCGATAAGGCCCCGGTTAGCCACGGGCCGGTACAGTCTGGACTGGTAAACGCGTCAGTAGAGCAGGCGGTCATCAAATCAACGTGGATGCCCTTTGCCAAGAGCCTCGTATACGACCAACCTCAACAGATGGCGCTCTACGCTGAACCAGATGTAGTCAACGCAACCAACGGTGCCCTGTCGTGCGGATGCTCGCCGTGGCCTCCTCTCTATTCGAGCATCTCTTACAGCGCCCCGGTCCAGACGAGCTATCCCCTCTACTTCTTGGCGATGATCCAGGGGAAGGACTACGAAGGCAGCAGTCAAGTTCGCACGGTTGTGTTCACCCAGCCAAGTTCTACTGCACCCTGGAAGATTACGTACATGGCCGCGTACGGCGGAGTGGTCCAGCCCTTCAACATAACTTCGCCAAGCCTGTCGAGTCTTTCGAGTCCATCGCAAGCACCCATCTCCGACCTACTAGCGGCACCTCAGGACATAGAGAATATATTTCAACAGATCGACCAGTACGGAACGATGCCTACTTTACCTACGGGGTTGGTTAACGACGGCCTGTTGCAGCATCTCATGACGAACTCACAGAACATCTATTATAAGTACGAGGGTGAAGGAATCACACAGACGACGACGCATACGGTGCGATCCGTGAGTCCCGTATTCCAACTCCCTGCCGGTCTGTCCTACGAGTGCACGAACGTATCGTTCACCGGCAGCCTCAACTCCACGACGCCGATAGTCCAGTCTCCAGATCGGAGCCAGTGGGGGAACCAGTTGGCACCGGGGTCGTACACGACGATCTCGTTTAGCGCCGCGGATGGTTTCTGTTTCTCCTACTCGTCGAGCATTGGTGCCATGCTCTCCGACTCATGGGGCGGTATTTACTCCTACACCGGTTCGTAGGCGTTCATAGAGAGCAAAGGCGTTACCAACACCCGCCAGCGCTAACCGGTCCGCCGCCAACGCCAGCCAACACCTGCCGCCAGCGCGAGGTAACATCCGCCACGACCCCGAGATCCACTTCGCGAAGCGCCGGACGACGTAACCTCTAATGATGGCGAGCGACGCTAATCCCACATGAGTCCCACAGGTCTCTCAAACATCGCCGGCGAGGCGGGTCAATTAGCGGATCTCCCAGAAGGTGCCGGCAGGCTCTTTCAAAAGATCCGCGACCACGTTGCGACCAACCAAGGTGCAGGCCAGGTCTTCGAGCGCCTAACCAAGCAGTTCTTGATAGAGGACCCACTCTTCTCGAAGCGTTTCTCCAAAGTCTGGCTGTGGAGTGAGTGGCCGGGCTAAAAGAGGGATCACGACGACGGGATCGACCTCGTCGCACAAGAGCGCGACGGGGGAGTGTGTGCGATCCAGTGCAAGTTCTATAGCGAGGGCAATTACATAGATCGAAAGGCGATCGACTCGTTCCTCGTCTCATCTGCGCGCAAGCCCTTTACGTCTCGGATCTTCATCTCGACGACGGAGAGGTGGAGCTCGAACGCTGAAAAGATCTTGGGCGACCAACAGCCCCCGGTGCAAAGGATCGGGATCGCTGAGTTCGAAGAGAGTCCGTTTGACTGGTCGCGCTACGAGCCGGACCATCCAGAGTAGCTCTTTCGACATAGCGCGAAGGAGATCCGAGACCACCAGCGAGAAGCGGTCGACGACGTAAAAGCCGGCTTTGTGTTACACGATCGCGGAAAGCTCATCATGGCATGTGGGACGGGCAAGACCTTTACGGCGCTCAGTCTGGCAGAAGAGACCGTAAGACCCGGCGGCGTGGTGCTCTTCTGCGTGCCGTCGCTGTCGCTTCTCTCCCAGAGCCTTAGAGCTTGGAGTGCGGATGCGAGACGGCCGATCTACGCGTTGGCTGTGTGCTCGGACGCGCAGTCGACCAAGAGTGACGAGGACATTCACATCTACGACCTAGCCCTTCCTGCGACGACGAGACCGGAGCAGATAGCAGAGCACCTCGATTGCGCCCGAGCAGAGGCCGCGAACGAGAAGAATGCTCTCATCGTCGTCTTTTCGACCTACCAGTCCTTAGAGCGTGTAGCTGGTGCCCAAGACATCGGTGCGCCGATATTCGATCTAGCTATCGCGGACGAAGCACACAGAACGACCGGCGCGTTCGACGCGGGGGAGGGATACACAGGGTTCACGCTGATCCACGACGCGACGAGGCTCAAGGCCAAAAAGCGCCTCTATATGACGGCTACGCCGCGTCTCTACACCCCTCGGGCGAAGGAGAAGGCGAGTTCGACAAACGTCGTGTTGTGCTCGATGGACGACGAGACTATCTACGGCCCAGAGTTTCACCGCCTCAACTTTGGTAGGGCAGTCGAGCGTGATCTCTTGAGCGACTATCGAGTAGTGGTGCTGATGGTAGATGAGGCTTTCACCAACGAGGCAGCCCACGACGTACTCACAGACGAAGAGGGTCCGATCAAGTTAGAGGACGCGGCACGACTCGTGGGTTGTTGGAGGGGGCTGTCTAAGCGATCCGTTCACGAAGAGGACTTCGCGTTCGACCCGGTGCCGATGCGTAGAGCGGTCGCGTTCTCGACGAGGATCGCGTACTCTAAGCGCTTGGAGCGAGCGCTACCGGCTCTAGTTGAAAATGCACGCGAGGTGGGGATCGATGGGGTGTCTGTCGGAGTGCGTCACGTGGACGGGACGATGGGTGCGATCGAGCGTGATCAGGCTCTTTCTTGGCTAAGAGAAGACCCAGAGGATCAGAGCTGTCGAGTGCTCACGAACGC
>JAJYQJ010000078.1 GCA_021794655.1 Actinomycetes bacterium
TCGACAGCTCCGGTAATATCGGAGACGGGCTCAGCTCCACCTAGAGCCGATGATAGGCAACTGTCATCGGCAGCGGTGTAGTGCAAGGGGAACCCCCGGGCTTTAGCCGTGGGGAGGATGTCAGCAATAATCCTGCTTTCAACTGGAGTTATCTTACCCGTACCACTGAGCACCTCGGCCTCGAAGCCTTCTAATCCACAGACCATACCTCGGACAGTTCCTCGCTCGACGAGTTGCCACGACGCCCTCGAACGAGTATACATGACTAAACTAGTCATGTTTTAATGGTGCAGTACTTAGCTCCTGGCGGTTCGACACCCAAGAGGTGTGGATCGAGCCCCACGGAAGCTGGTTAGGAGCGTAAAGGTAATGACGACGACTGAAATTCAACTTCCACAGAGCTCCCCTCAGATCGCCTCTCAGATCGCCCCTCAGAACACGATACGAGACGGACGCGTCGAAGCCGACCACTTGGATCTCCTCGAATCCCACTCGATCTTCATCCTGCGTGAGGTCGCCGCCGAGACCGAGAGGCCCGTCCTCCTCTTCAGCGGCGGTAAAGACTCCGCGGTACTTCTCCACCTCGCCGTAAAGGCTTTTTGGCCCGCGAAACTTCCGTTCCCCGTGCTCCACATCGACACCGGTCACAACTTTCAAGACGTCATCGCCTTCCGTGACGACCTCATCTCATCCCTCGGCGAGCGTCTCATCGTCGCGAGCGTCCAGCGATCGATAGACGACGGCCGAGTCGCAGACCCCGGCGAGGGATCGTCGAGGAACCGTCTCCAGACCACTACCCTCCTCGACGCAGTTAGAGACCACCGTTTCGACGCGGCGATCGGAGGTGCGCGACGCGACGAGGACAAGGCTCGCGCCAAAGAAAGAGTCCTCTCGTTCAGAAACGCGTTCGGCCAGTGGGACCCGAAGGCTCAACGCCCTGAGTTGTGGCAGCTCTACCACGGTCACGTCAATCCCGGCGAACATCTAAGAGCGTTCCCGCTCTCGGACTGGACGGAACTCGACATCTGGCGCTACATACGCCGCGAGGCGATATCGCTTCCCGAGATCTATTTTTCCCACGAACGCGACGTGATCGAACGTGACGGGATGCTCCTCGCGCTGAGCGAGTGGGTCACCCCAAGACGAGGCGAGCGAGTCGAAAGGATGAACGTGCGTTTTAGAACGGTCGGCGACGCGACCTGCACGGGCGCCGTTCGTTCCAACGCCGTAACGGTCGAGGAGATCATCGAAGAGATCGCGACCTCTCGGATCTCAGAGAGAGGCGCCACTCGCGCCGACGACCGGTTCTCCGAAACGTCGATGGAAGACCGCAAACGTGAAGGGTACTTCTAGTGCCCGCCGCGGCGCCCACGACACACCCCGGACCACCTCCCGCCGGTCTCGCCCACTCCGACCTACTTCGCTTCGCCGCCGTCGGTTCCGTCGACGACGGCAAGTCCACCCTCATCGGCAGATTACTCTTCGACACTCGCCAACTCTTCGACGACCAAGTCGACGCCCTCGCCGCCGCCGCCGAACGCCGGGGATTAGGTGAGATCGACCTCTCGTTCGTAACCGACGGCCTCCGCGCCGAGCGGTCGCAGGGAATAACGATCGACGTCGCATACCGCTACGCCGCGACCCCGCGACGAAAGTTCGTCATCGCCGACTGCCCCGGGCACCTCCAGTACACAAGAAACATGGCCACCGGAGCGTCAACCGCCGATCTCGCGTTGGTCGTCGTTGACGCCTCAAGGGGGCTGAGTGAGCAGACACGGCGGCACATCTGCATCGCAGCTCTCCTCGGAGTAACCCAGATCGTCGTCGCCGCCAACAAGATGGACCTCGTCGGCTGGGAGTACGAACCCTTCGAGCGCCTCTCAGAGGAACTCTCCGACCTCGCTCAACGCCTCGGAATCCAATCGTCGTGGGTCGTGCCGGTATCCGCGCTCCACGGCGACAACGTCGTCGGCTCCTCCAAGAACGCCCCCTGGTACGTCGGGCCTACGATCTTGGAGCTCCTCGAGTCGCTCCCCGCCGGAGAGTGGGCACGGGTCCACGGTTCTCACCGGGGGAGCGCCGCGAGGCTCCCGGTCCAGTGGGTTCTTCGTGACCCAAGAGGTGGCCGTTCCTACGCCGGTATGGTCAACGGCGGCCCTTTTCGAAAGGGCGACCGAGTCGTCGTCTTGCCAGCCGGACTAGAGACGGCGATCCAGTCGATCGACACCTTTGACGGCCCGATCGACGTCGCCCCCGTCGGCAAGTCGGTCTCCCTCGAGCTAACCGACCACATCGACGTCTCGCGAGGAGACCTCATCTCATCTCTCGACGATCCAGCTGACGTTACGAACTTGATCGACGCAACTCTGTGTTGGTTCAGGGACGTCCCTCTGCGCCCCGGAGAACGCCTCCGCATAAAGCACACCACCCGTCTCACACCCGCCGTCGTCGAAACCGTCTCGCACCGCTTCGACGTCAACACGCTCGAACTCCGCCCCGTCGACCATCTCTCAAACAACGAGATCGGTACCGTCTCTGTGCGGACCGCCGATCCGCTCGCAGTCGACTCCTACCGCCACGACCGCATAACCGGGAGCTTCATCCTGATCGACGACGCGACCAACTCCACCGTCGCCGCCGGGATGATCGGGACTCCCGGAATCGACCGTTCCCAACTCAACCCAAATTGAACGACCCGGGCTCGACGCCTCATTTCTACCCCGTCTCGTTGAGCGTCGACGGGCGGCCCTGCTTGGTCGTCGGGGGAGGAACCGTCGCCGCCAGAAAGGTCGACGGCCTCACGCGCTCTCGCGCCAACGTCACCGTCGTCGCTCCAGACGTCGTACCAGATATCGCCGCGATCGCCGCGAGGATTGGGGGAGGAGAAGCGGGAGAAGAAGGGGGAGGCCCAACTGGAGCACCTTCGGTTCGAATACTGCGCCGCCGTTACCGAAACGGCGACGTCAGCGGGTATCGATTGGTCGTCACCGCTACCGGCGTCAAAGAGGTCGACCGTATCGTCGCCCGCGACGCCGAAGCGGCGGGGATCTGGGTCAACAGCGCCGACGACATAGCCAACTCCAGCTTCATACTCCCCTCCGTGCTAAGAGACGGCCCAGTTTGCATATCGGTGTCGACTTCAGGCACGAGCCCAGCTCTCGCGACGTGGCTGAGAGACCGGATTCGTGAAGCGCTCGGGAGCGGCCTCGGGGATCTCGCAACGTTCATTCAAGACGCGAGAAATAGGGTAAAAGCGACCGGCGATCCGACCTTCACGATCGCCTGGCACGACCTCTTGGACGGACCGTTGCGACAGCTTCTACAAGACGGCGACCAAGAAGCCGCAACCTCGCTCGTCGAACACGCTATAACTCTCGCCTCGCCGGACTCCTCACGGCTGAGCGACCATGACGACCGCCGCCGCGACGAGCGCGACGACGATCACCGTTGACGTGACCGCCATCTTCCACCCCGCCTTTCGAAGCTCGCGGTATCTCGTTTCGTCGTCAACTCCGGGATTCGACCCATGGATCAGAGCCTGAATCCTCCTCTCCGCCGGCCATAAGAGACTCTCCGCACCTATCACCGACGCCGCCCACAGGCCGATCCCCCATCTCACCCACGTGTCCTCGACTCCGTACGCTCCCCTCGACATCACAAGCAGCGTAACGCCGAGGATCGGAACCGCATACAACGTCCTCCCGGCCCAGTTGACACCCGGCGAGAAGTATCTCCTAAGCGTCGCCGGGAGAGGCGACGACGGGTCCGCGACCAACAGCCGGATCGCCGCCACCGCGCCCACGACGACCGTCGCGACGCCTAGGACCGCAGAGGTCACGTGGAGCAACAGTACGATATCGAACGCAGCTCCCGTCGGCTGTCTTTGAACGGACGCCAACGCAGCGACCCGGTCCGCTGCTCGTGTACTCATCCGACTATCCTCGCAAACGACCGGGCGCTTTCCCGGTCGGCCCGACCTCGCCCACCCGCGACCCTGCGACGACTCTTGGAATTTCGAGCAGATGATACCTGTTCTCCCCTCGGACGCGGTACCGTAGGAACACAACCTATCTTTCACAAAATCGCTACGAGGAGTCCCAACCTTCGAAGCACCAAACGAGACAACCGCACGAGACAACCCCACGAGACAACCGCACGAGAAACAGGACTAGCGACCGTGATCCACCCCGATCAGACGAATCTGAACCAACTCCGTCTCGACCCCCTCTCGGGTCGCTGGGTAGTCGTCAGTACCGTGAGAGCGCAGAGGCCCGCCGCGTTCCTCGTGCGATCAGCCGAGGGCCACGAGCAGCTGAACCGCCCGTGCCCGTTCTGCCCGGGAAACGAAGAGGACAGCCCTCCCGCGCTCGAGACCTACGGCCCGTCGGGGTCGTGGCTCGTTCGCGTCGTACCGAACCTCTATCCCGCATTCATAGGTTCTGAGCCGTTCGTAGTAGTGAACCGTGGTCCCGTCTTCACTCAAGCGAGCGCCGGTGGGATCCACGAAGTCCTGATAATCTCCCCGGACCACGACGCGTCGTGGTCGACACTTCCAGACGAGCAGACCGGCTTGGTCATGGCCGCGATGCGGGATCGTCTCGAAGAGCACTCTCAACTCGGAAACCTCCGATACAGCCAGGCAATCGTGAACTCGGGAAGAGAGGCCGGTGCATCGCTCGAGCACCCCCACGGCCAGCTCATGGGTATGTCGTTCGTTCCAAGAGAGGTCGCCGAGGAACAAGCTCGCTTCGCCCGCTTCGAGGGTAGCTGCCTGTTGTGCACGACGATGGACGCCGAAGAGAGCGTCGGCTACAGGATCATCTACTCAGACGACAAGGTGCTCGTCGTCTGTCCGTTCTGGAGCGGCGTCCCCTACGAGATGCTCGTAATTCCCCGTCGCCACAGCCCCCACCTCCACATGAGCATGACCGAAGACCTCGTCTCGGTCGGCTCCGCCCTCAAGGCGTGCCTCGTCAGACTAAAGGGCTTGGTCGGAGACGTCGCCTACAACCTCGTCTTCCACTCCGCCCCCTACCGCGCAAACGAGCCGTTCCACTGGCACGTCCACATATGGCCCAAGGCGACCACCCGTGCGGGGTTTGAAATGGGTACGGGAGTAGCGATCAACATAGTGAACCCCGAGGTCGCCGCCGAACAACTACGAGCGAACGTACCAGTCGAGATCTAACGACCGCCGAGACGCCTCAACCGAGGAACGGGGCCGCGACGTCGTTTAAGATACTTAGATCGAGCGTCTTTGACCTGCCAACCGCCTCGCTCAGTCGCACCCTTTGGATCTCACCTGCCTTAAAGAT